>JBEKAL010000200.1:0-7609 GCA_050015935.1 Roseiarcus sp. | reverse complement strand
GCTCAACGCCTTCAGGGCGATCTCGTCTTCCAGCGACACGTTGTCGGAGAACAGCATGACGTGCAGCCCGCTCTCCAGCGCCTTGCGAGCCTCGCGGGCGGCGTAGGCGCCCGGCAGCGAGATGACCGCGAGGTTCGCGCCGGACAGCGCCGCGAGGGCGGCGCTCAGGCTGGTCGGCGAGGAGCGGGCGCCGCCGCCCCCCGCGGGACGCTGCTTCCTGCCCAAGGCCAGCTTCGCCGCCGCCATGGCGGCGTCCGCGGTCTCGGCGCTGGCGCAATCAACGGCGATGACGAGGTCGTTCGGGGTCACGCCGGCCAGCGAATTCGCCTCGAAGCCCTGGGACCGCAGGAGATCGAGGTTCATCTCCGTTCCCATGGCGACCGTGGCGTCATGCACGCCCGAGGCGGACTCCACCTCCCGGCTCATGAGCATGAGCAACACCGAGTCGTAGTAGGAATCTTTCTGGACGAATATCTTCTTCACGGCTTCGTCTCGCCGTTTGGCGCAGTCGCACGAAACGTCGGGAATGTGAGACGCCCGACCTGCTGTGCACGGTCTTGTATACCATATTGTATACCGTGGCAACCCCCTTCACATTCAGGGGAGAAAAATGGCCCCTGTAATCGTCGCCCACGGGGATCGCCCTGGTCGCCCGCGACGTTCCAACGCAAGCGCCAAGTGATCCAGCCTACGGATGTGTCTTCCGCCGCCGCCGTCAGGCCGATTGGCGCCGAGGCGAAGACGAAGCTTTTGGCGACTGTGTCTCAGCACCGGAATGCGATCCCCCACGGAATCCGATCTAGCGCTTGGACGCAACATCGAAAATGCGAGCAAGGACGGGGTCCCGATCGGCGCCGAGCGGGACCCCGGCATCAACGCGAATTCGTGTTCGATTTCAGTGTATTGGTCCCCTTTCGCGGTAGGGTCCCATTCCGGTGCTGAAACACACCTTGCTTGCACGACAGCCCGACTGCGCGTCGTCACGAAAATCCGCCGACTTACATCACTGGGCGCACTTCCCATGTCTCGCCGGTATCCTCGAAGCCGACAGCCGGCTTCTTCGTCGTCGCCGCTATCCGCAATTCCTGGTCGGCCTCTGCTCGATCATTCGTGAACAGGAAGCCCGGCACGGCTTCGAAAAAATACGCATTTACGAAGCGAATGCGATCGTCCTCGGCCTGCGTCAAGGCGTCATAGACGAGCTGAACGTCGTCCTCCGCGATCCCATTCCGACTAAGCTCAAAAGGCTTTGGCGGCAGTTTCTGCATGGCTCGAATCTCAGACGCGCGTGCGCTTCTGCGGCTTTTCCGGCGCTTGACGCTTCGCGCTCTCGACCTCGGCGCCGAGAACAAAAGTCCGGTAAGGGAACGCCTCGACAACGTTCATCATTGTCGCAAGCTGCGCCCTCGATTACAACCTCGCCCGAGAGGGCGGCCCGCTCCCGCCGATCGGCGGCCGCTTCATGACGACGACGCCCGATCGCTCCAGGCGCTCAATAAGCCGCTTGGCGACGATCCGCGCCATGATCTCGGCGGCGCCATGCTTTCGCTTGCGGCGGTCGAAGCGCAGCGCTCACGTCGGAGGTTGCGGAGCTTGCGGAGGTTGCGGAGCTTGCGGAGGTTCCGGAGGTTGCGGAGCTTGCGGAGGTTCCGGAGGTTGCGGAGGTTCCGGAGGTTGCGGAGGTCGCTTGAAAGGCCGCTTGAGAGGTCGCCTGCGCGGCGCCCGATGCGCCTCGGCGATCTGAGAAGGCGTCATTTTGGTGGCGACTTCATCGCGCGCCTTGACCGCAATTTCGCGAATTTCGGCGATAGATGCGTGCGAGGCTGCCAAGTCGAACCACCGGTAGGCCTGCACGTAGTCCTGCGGGACGCCCTGGCCGTTCGCGTAGAGATTGCCGAGATTGGCTTGCGCGAGCGCATTGCCTTGATCGGCGGCCTTGCGATACCACGCCAAGGCCTGGGCAAAGTCCTGCGGGACGCCTTGGCCGTTCGCGTAGAGACTGCCGAGATTGGCTTGCGCGAGCGCATTGCCTTGATCGGCGGCCTTGCGATACCACTCCAGGGCCTGGGCAAAGTCCTGCGTGACGCCTTGGCCGTTCGCGTAGAGATTGCCGAGATTGGCTTGCGCGAGCGCATTGCCTTGATCGGCGGCCTTGCGATACCACTCCAGAGCCTGGGCAAAGTCCTGCGGGACGCCTTGGCCGTATTGGTAAAGAAGGCCGACATTGTTTTGTGCGTAGGCATTCCCTTGCTCGGCCGTCGGACGCCAGAGCTGCATCGCCGTCGCATAGTCCCCGCGCTGATACGCGGAAGTGCCGTCCTCGAGTGGCCCAGCCGTCGCGACGCCGCTGAGGGCGAGCGCGAGAAGGCCGCCGGCAAAGAGAATTGCGATCCGCTGCTTCATGGCTTCGCCCGCCTCTGGGACAACAAGCGCGGGGCCAATAGACCCCTACTGCCCTACGTCGTCAATTGAGACTGCTCCATAGGCACGCTCCCGCCGATCGGCGGCTTTTTCATGACGACAAAGCCCGATCGCTCCAGGTGGTCAACCAAGCGCTTGGCGACGATCCGCGCCATGATCTCGGCGGCGTCATCCTTCCGCCTGCGGCCGTCGAAGCGCAGCGCGAACGCAAGGCCGTCGGCGCAGGGCTTGTCTGAAACGCCGGAACGGGACAGATTAGCGACCGGGCCGGCGGCTATCTGGAGAATGCCGGATAGAGGGGGAAAGCATGAGCGCGACTGTCAAGGGTCCGGCGATTTTTCTGGCGCAATTCGCGGGAGACGCCGCGCCATTCAATTCATTCGACGCGATCTGCGGATGGGCGGCGTCGCTCGGCTACAAGGGCGTCCAGATCCCGACCTGGGATGGGCGGTTGTTCGATCTCGCCAAGGCGGCGCAATCGCCAACCTATTGCCAGGAGATCGCCGGAATCGCGCAAAGCCACGGCCTCGCCGTCACCGAACTGGCGACGCATCTGCAAGGCCAGCTCGTCGCCGTCAACCCGGCGTTCGACGAGGCGTTCGACGCTTTCGCGCCCCCCGAAACGCATGGGCGGCCGCCCGAGCGCCAGAAATGGGCGGTCGAACAGCTCATGATGACGGCCAAGGCTTCGCAGCGTCTTGGGCTGAAGGCCAGCCTCAGCTTCACCGGCTCGCTCGCCTGGCCGTTCGTCTATCCGTGGCCGCAGCGGGCGCCCGGTCTGATCGAGACGGCCTTCGAGGAGCTCGCCGGTCGCTGGAGACCCATTCTCGACGCCTATGACGAAGCGGGCGTCGATATCGCCTATGAAATCCATCCCTGCGAAGACGTGTTCGACGGCGCCACTTTCGAGCGCTTCCTCGATGCGCTGAAAGGCCACAAGCGCTGCACGATCAATTACGATCCCTCGCATTTCCTGCTGCAGCAGCTCGACTATCTCGCGTTCATCGACATCTATCATGAACGCATCAGCGCATTCCATGTGAAAGACGCCGAGTTCAACCCGACCGGCCGGCAAGGCGTCTATTCCGGCTACGCCCCCTGGGTCGAACGCGCGGGACGCTTCCGCTCGCTCGGCGACGGACAGGTCGATTTCGGCGGCATCTTCTCCAAGCTCGCGCAATATAACTACTCGTCCTGGGCGGTGCTGGAATGGGAATGTTGCCTGAAGCACCCGGAGGACGGCGCAAGGGAAGGCGCGGAATTCATCAAACGTCACCTTATTCGCGTCACCGACAAGGCGTTCGACGACTTTGCCGGCGGCGCTGTCGACAAGAAGCAAATCAGGCGCGCGCTCGGGCTGCGCTGAAAACCAATCGGGGAGACGACGATGGCTATCGAAGGACGCAGCGACGCGGGCAAGGGCGGAAGGATTCGCCTGGGGATGGTCGGCGGGGGCGAAGGCGCGTTCATCGGCGCGGTCCATCGGCTCGCCGCGCGCATGGACGATCATTATGATTTCGTGGCGGGCGCGCTCTCCTCCACGCCGGAGAAGGCGCAACGCTCCGGCGCGGCGCTCGGCCTGGCCGCCGACCGAATTTACGACGATTACGAAAGCATGGCCAAGGCGGAATCCAAACGCCCCGACCGCATCGAGGCGGTCGCCATCGTCACCCCGAATCACATGCACGCCGGCCCCGCCTACGCCTTCCTCGAGGCCGGCATCCATGTGATCTGCGACAAGCCGCTGACGACTTCGCTGGCGGAAGCGAAAAATCTCAAGAGCGCCGCCGACAAATCGGGCCTCATTTTCGCACTGACGCATAATTACACCGGCTATCCCCTGGTGCGGCGCGCGCGCGAAATGGTCAAGGCGGGCGAGCTCGGCGAAATCCGCCTCATCCAGGTCGAATATCCGCAGGACTGGTTGACCGGGCCGACCGAGACCACCGGCAACAAACAGGCCGAGTGGCGCGTCGACCCGAAGCGCTCGGGCGCCGGCGGCGCGATCGGCGACATCGGCACCCATGCCTATAATCTGGCCGACTATGTCGGCGGGCTCGACGCCACGGAACTCAGCGCCGAATTGACCTCATTCGGCGCCGGGCGCGCGCTCGACGACAACGTGCAGGTGATGTTGCGTTACGCCAATGGCGCGCGCGGCGCGTTGTGGGCGAGCCAGGTCGCGCCCGGCAACGAAAACGGTCTGCGCATCCGCATCTATGGCGCCAAGGGCGGCTTGGATTGGGCGCAGGCCGAGCCCAATCATATGCTGTGGTCGCCGCTGGGCCGGTCGACGCGCATTGTGACGCGCGCCGGGCCGGACTCGGGCGCCGCCGCCGCGCGGGTCACGCGCATTCCAGCGGGCCATCCCGAAGGCTATCTCGAAGCCTTCGCCAACATCTACAGCGAAGTCGCCGAAGCGATCAAAGCGGCGCGCGCGGGCAAGAAGCCGCCCGAGGGCGTTCATTTCCCCACGGTCGACGATGGCGTAAAAGGCCTCGCCTTCATCGAAGCGGCGGTGAAGTCGTCGAAGGCGAACGGGAAATGGACGAAGCTGTGAAACTCTCCCTTCTTCCGCCGAAAGCGGGAGAAGGGCTTTGCGCGCCGCTTACTCCTGACCGTCCGCTTGACGCACATGAAGGTTCACGCCAGCATGCTCGACCATAACGATGAAGCAAGGTGAGCCCGAGCGCGATGGGGTTCCCGCGAGCGTGGAAGGGCGAAATGGCGACGATGGCGGGGGAAGGCGCGGGGTCGGGGGCTGTTCTCTCGGTGCGGGCGCTGGCGAAGTCCTTTGGACCCGTCGAGGTGCTGCACGGCGTCACGCTCGATCTGCGGCCCGGCGAGATCCATGCGCTGGTCGGCGAGAACGGCGCCGGCAAGTCCACCCTGATGAAGGTGATATGCGGCGTGTATCCGCCCTCCTCGGGCGCATTGCTGCTCGACGGCAAGGAAATCTCGCTCGCCAGCAGCACCGATGGCGAGCGCCGCGGCATCGTGATGTTGCACCAAGAACTCAACCTCGCCGAGGACTTGACGGTCGAGGAGAACATCTTCCTCGGCCGCGAGTGGAAGCGCGGCTGGCTGCTCGACAAGCCGCGTATGCGCGCGCACACGGCGAAACTGCTCGCCGAAGTTCATTGCGACGTGGCTCCCACCGCGACCGTCCGCTCGCTGTCGGTCTCGCAGCGACAGATGGTCGAGATCGCCAAGGCGACCGACCACGAGGCGCGGGCGCTCGTGCTCGACGAGCCGACCTCGGCGCTGACCGAGGCGGAGACGGCGATCCTGTTCGGCCTGTTGCGCGCGTTGCGCGCTCGCGGCGTCGCGATCGTGTTCATCAGCCACAAGCTCGGCGAGGTGAAGGCGATCGCGGATCGCATAACGGTGCTGCGCGACGGCCACCTCGTCGCCACCCGCCCGGCGGCGGATCTGAGTGAGGGCGACATTGCGCAACTGATGGTCGGTCGGCCGCTGGCGTATCTGTATCCCGACAAGCGGCCGCCGGCGCCGGACGCCGAGGCGCTGCTCGACGTCGCCGGCCTCGCCGCGCCGCCCTGGGCGGCGCCCGCCAGCTTCACGCTGCGCCGCGGCGAGATTCTCGGCTTCGCGGGGCTGATCGGCGCCGGCCGGACGGAGTTGATGGAAGCCGTGGTCGGGCTGCGCCCGCGCGCCTCCGGCGCGGTGCGCGTGGCCGGGCGGGCGCTGCCCGCCGGCTCGCCCCGCGCCGCCGCCGCGGCCGGCCTCGCCTACCTCACCGAGGACCGGCGAGGCAAAGGGCTGCTGCTGCGGCTGGCGCCGCGGCCGAACCTGACGTTGGCCACGCTCGGGCGTTTTCTGCGCGGACCGTTCATCAGCGCGCCCGCCGAGGATGCGGCGCTCGACCGCGCCGTCGAGACGTTCGACCTCAAGATCGGCGACCGGGCCAATCCGGTGCTCTCGTTGTCCGGCGGCAACCAGCAGAAGCTGCTGTTCGCCAAGGTGTTGCAGGCCGATCCGCGCGTGGTGATCGTCGACGAACCGACGCGCGGCGTGGACGTCGGCACCAAGCAGCACATCTACCGTTTCATCGCCGACCTCGCCGCCACTGGCAAAGGCGTGATCGTCGTGTCCTCGGAAATGCCGGAACTGATCGGCATCTGCCATCGCGTCGCGGTGATGCGCGCGGGGCGGATCACCGGCGTGCTGGAGGGCGATTCCATCACCGAGGATGAAATCGTCCGCCACGCCACCGGCCTCAAGGGAGCTGCCTGAGCCATGCCTGACGCCGTCCTGCCGGAGACCGGCAACCCCCCGATCCGCCCCGCCGGGCGGCCGCTGCGCCGCATCGACCCGCGGCAGGCCGGGCCGCTGATCGCTTTGATCGCGCTGGCCGCGTTCGGCACCGCGATCAACGCCGACTTCCTCAGCGCCGGCAACATCGCCAACGTGCTGACCCGCAGCGCGTTCACCGGCATCATCGCGGTCGGGGCCACCTTCGTCATCACCGCCGGCGGCATCGACCTGTCGGTCGGCTCGATGGCGGCCATCGTCTCGGGCGTCATCATCGTGCTGCTGAACGAACTTGCCGGCGTGCTCGGCGCCGGCGCCGGCACGGTCGCCATCGTGCTCGCGGCGGGGCTTGCGCTCGGCGCGTTGGCCGGCTTGCTCAACGGCCTGCTGGTCACCCGCGGCCGTATCGAGCCGTTCATCGTCACCCTCGGCACGATGGGCATCTTCCGATCGGTGCTGGTGTATGTCGCCAACGGCGGCACGCTGACGCTCGGCAACGAAATGCGCGCGCTCTACCGGCCGGTGTTCTACGGCACGCTGCTCGGCGTTCCGTATCCGGTGCTGCTGCTAATCGCCGTCGCGGCGGCCGGCGCGGTGTTGCTGTACGCCACGCCGTTCGGGCGCTACTGCGTGGCCATCGGCTCCAACGACGAGGTCGCCCGCTATTCCGGCGTCTCGCTCGACGGCGTGCGCACCTGGACCTACGTCCTGCAGGGCATGTGCGTCGGTCTGGCGTGCGACATCTACGTGCCGCGCCTCGGCTCCGCCTCCTCCACCCCGGGGCTCGGGTGGGAACTGGAGGCGATCGCGGCGGTGATCGTCGGCGGCACGGTGCTGAAGGGCGGCTACGGGCGCATCGGCGGCTCGCTGGTGGGCGCCATTATCCTGACGGTGATCGGCAACATCATGAACCTTT
>JBEKAL010000199.1:0-7611 GCA_050015935.1 Roseiarcus sp. | reverse complement strand
GAGCGCAGCTCCTTCAGGCGCTCCTTGTGCGCGACGCCGAAATGCTGCTCCTCGTCGATGACGACGAGGCCGAGATCGTGGAAGGCGACCGACTTGCCGAGCAGCGCGTGGGTGCCGATGACGATGTCGAGCGCGCCGTCGGCGAGCCCCTTCTTCGCTTCGCGCTGCTCGGCGGCCCCGACCATGCGCGAAAGTTGGCCGATCCTGATCGGCAGACCGCCGAATCGTTCGATGAAAATCCCGGTATGTTGGCGCGCCAGCAGGGTGGTGGGAACGACGATCGCGGTCTGCTTGCCGTTGATCGCGGCGACGAAGGCGGCGCGTAACGCGACCTCGGTCTTGCCGAAGCCGACGTCGCCGCAGACGAGCCGGTCCATCGGCCGGCCCGCCGCGAGATCGTCGAGCGTCGCGTCGATGGCGTTGGCCTGATCCTGCGTTTCGTCATAGGGAAAGCGCGCGCAGAATTCGTCGTAGAGCCCCTCGGGCGGGATGAGCCGCGGCGCGGCGCGCGTCATGCGCTGCGCGGCGACGCGGACGAGGTCGCCCGCCATTTCGCGCACGCGTTTCTTCAGCCGCGCCTTGCGCGTCTGCCAGCCCGTGGAGCCCAGGCGATCGAGTTCGCCGTGTTCCGAGCCGAAGCGCGACAGCAGCTCGAGATTCTCCACCGGCAGAAACAGCCGATCGCCGCCGGCGTAATGAATCTCCAGGCAGTCGTGCGGCGCGCCCGCCGCTTCGATGGTGCGCAGGCCGACGAAGCGGCCGATGCCGTGGTCGAAATGCACGACGAGGTCGCCCGCCGTGAGCGCGGCGGCTTCCGCCAGCACGTCCTGCGCGCGGCGCTTGCGCTTTTGCTGGCGCACGAGGCGGTCGCCGAGAATGTCCTGCTCGCCGACGACGGCCAGATCGTCCGACTCGAAGCCGTGCTCCAACGCGATGACCGCCAGCGGCAGAGCGCCCGCGCGCGCGCTCTTGGCTTGCGCGTAGGAGGAGACCAACTCGTGCGATTTGAGCCCATGTTCGGCGAGCACGTGGCTCAGGCGCTCGCGCGAGCCGTCGCTCCAGCCGGCGACGACGACGCGAAGGCCCTTGTCGCGCAAAGCGCGGACGTGCCGGACCGCCGCGTCGAAGACGTTGACGTTTTCGTTCAGGCGCTCGGGCGCGAAATCGCGTCCGACCCGGCCGCCGCAATCCACGACGTTCGCGGCGCCCGGCGAGGCCTCGAACGGCGCCAGGCGGGCCAGCGGCGCGCTCGTAAGCCGCTGACGAAATTCGTCTTCGCTCAGATAGAGCCGATCCGGCTTCAGCGGCCGGTAATCGGCCTTCACGGGATCGTCCTCGTAGGCGGTCAGGCGCGCGCCGTAATAGTCGGCGATCTGCTCGAAACGCTCGTGCGCGGCGTCCTCGACGCGCGCGTCGATGACGAACGGCGCGCCGGCGGCGTAATCGAACAGGCTGTCCATCGTCTCGTAGAGCAGCGGCAGCCAATGTTCGAGGCCGATCGCGCGACGCCCTTCGCTGACGGCCTGGTAGAGCGCGTCGCCGCGCCGCGGCGCGCCGAATTCCGCCGTGTAGCCCTGACGGAAACGGCGGATGGACTCGCTCGTCAGCCGCGCCTCGCTCATCGGCACGAGATCGAGCGCGCGCAACTGGCCGACGCTGCGCTGGGTCTCCGGATCGAACGAGCGGATCGACTCGAGAGTGTCGCCGAAGAAATCGAGCCGGATCGGCGCCGGCGCGCCGGGCGGATAAAGATCGAGAATGCCGCCGCGCGTCGCATAGTCGCCGACGTCGCGCACCGAGCTGGCGCGGCCGAAGCCGTTGGTCTCCAACCACAGCGCGAGGTCCTCCATGCGCACGCTGTTGCCCGGCGCGGCGGAAAAGGCGGCGCCGGCGACAAATTTCAGCGGCGGGACTCGCTGCGCGAGGCCGTTGGCGGTGACGATGAGCGCACGCGGCCGCTCCAGCGCGCCGCGCGTGCGCGCGAGTCGCGCCAAGGCGGTCATGCGCTGCGCCGAAACCGCCGCGTTGGGCGAAACGCGGTCATAGGGCTGGCAATCCCAGGACGGCAGATAGAGCGCCTCGATCTCCGGCGCGGCGAAGCCCAAGGCGTCGATGAAACTCTGCGCTCGCACGCCGTCGCGCGCGACGAAAACCAGCGCGGCGGCGCGCTCCTCGCCGGCGCGCGCGAAAGAGCGCGCGAGTTCGGCGACGACGAAGGCGTCGAAGCCTTCGGGCGCGCGGCAGAGCGTGACGGCGCCGCCCTGGGCGAGGCGGCCGACGGCCGCGGCGAGCGATTTCACTTCTTGCCGGCTTCCCTGATCGAGGCTTCGCGCGGCGCGGCGCGCAGACGCGCGAACAACGGCGTGTCGAAGCTCGGCGGCGTCGGCTCCTCGCCGGTGATCCAGGCGAGGACCTGCGGATCGGGAACATCGAGCAGACGCTCGAATTCGCTGAAGTCGGCTTCGTCCATGAAGGGGAGATTCATGTCCGCGAACCGGCCCATGACGAGGTCCATCTCGCGCAGGCCGCGCCGCCAGGCGCGAAACAATGCGCGCCGCCGCCGCGCGTCGAGCCCGGCGCTCGAAAGATCGGTGCCAGACATGAGTTTCCCCTGGGGGAGGCGCGGCCGAGGCCACGCGCCAGACGTCGCGCGGCTTATAGCGAGCGCGGACGAGATTGTCAGCCTTCGCGGCAGGCGCTCAATGACACGCTAATAGTCGGCGCTGAGTTTCACCAGCGAGGCGACGAGCCCGAACAGCGCGGCGCCGATGACGAGATAGCGCCAAGTGTCGCCCTCGTTCGACGCGGCCACGCGCGCGCTCGCCATGTCGTAGATTTGCCAAACGACGACCGCCGCGCAAAGGAGCGCCCTGAGGCCCCAGTTCTTTCCCGGCCGTCCGACCATCGCCGCACCGCTCCCGGCTCGACGCCCGACGCCGCCAGATCCCGCATTTGCGCGGAGATCGCGGGACGGCGGCGGGGCGCTTGACGCGCGAGGGCCGATAGAATGGCTTCACACTGTTTGACGTTTCTTGCGAATACTTCCTCGAATTGTCGCGATCGCAGGGTTTCGCTCATGAATGGCCCAACCGCGAACGGGCGGCGTCGACCGCGCCTCACTGCGCTCCCTGCAGGCGTTCCAGCACGTGCGCGCCGCCCGCCATTTGCGGGTTCGAGGGATCGTAGCCCTCGATCCGTTCGAGCGTCGCGATGCGGCTTCGCGCGAGGGCGAACGCGTCCGGCAGGGTCTTGGTCTGCGCCAGCGCTTCGCCGAAGAACGCCTCGCCGAACGTCGTCCATTTCGCGCCGTCGCGGCAGCCGAAGGAGGCATGGTCCGCGTCCGCCGCGGTGATGACGAGCGTGTCGGGCTCGGCGAGCGCATCGGCGAATATTCCGGAATAGCACGCGGAGACGACGACGACGCTGAACCGCGCGCCGCTCTCGCGCAGCATTTCGCGCAATTCGATCGGCGTGATGAAGGATTTTTCGCTTGGCGTGGCGACGCCGACGCCCTGTTGGTCGCCGTGCGAACTGAGGATGAGGAACAGGATTTCGCGCTCCGGGTCCATCGCCGCGCCGAGCGAGGCGAGCGTCGCGCGCAGACTTTCTTCCGTGGCCTCGGCGCGCCGCTCGGTGTTGGCGCGCACCACCACCTTGCCGCCGTGGCCGTATCGACGCGCCACGGCGCGCGCTGCGCCCGCGGCTTCGCTGGCGAAAACGCTTTGGTCGCCCCACAGGCCGAAGGCGACGACGTCGACCTTGGGCGGCGGCGCCGCGCGCGCGCCCGAAACGCACGCCAGGACGCCCAGCGCCACGGCGGCCGACAATCGCGCCGCGCGCATCCAGTTCGACAATTTCATTCGATTCGCCCGCCAAACGTTTCGCGCTTCCGCAACGTAAAGCGAAACGGCGGCGAGCGAAATCTCGCAAGCGCCAAGCGCGACGGCAAATTCGCGGCCGGCTTCATTGGGGCTCGGCCGGCCCCAAAGGCACGATTCCCGTGGGATTGATGAACAGAAGGCTCTCGTAATAGTGGTGCTTGATGTGGAAAAGATCGATTGTCTCGCCGACGCCCGGCCAGGAGCGGAGTTCGCCGAGGTATCGAGTGAGATGGCGATAGTCGGCGATGCGCCGGATGTTGCACTTGAACAGGCCGACATAGACCGGATCGAAGCGCACCAGCGTCGGGAACAACCGCCAATCCGCCTCGGTGAGCCGATCGCCGCAGAGGAAGCGCCTCTCGGCGAGCCGCCCCTCCAGCGCGTCGAGCGTTTCGAACAGCGCGACGACCGCCTCTTCGTAGGCGGCCTGCCTGGCGGCGAAGCCGGAGCGATAGACGCCGTTGTTGACGGTCGCGTAAATGCGCGCGTTGAGCGCGTCGATCTCCGTGCGCAGGTCCGCGGGATAATAGTCGCCCGGCGCCGCGCCGATACGATCGAACGCTGAATTGAACATGCGGATGATGTCCGCCGACTCGTTGCTGACGATCCGGCCGCGCGCCTTGTCGAACAGCACGGGCACGGTGACGCGGCCGGTGTAGCGAGGCCGCGAGGCCGTATAGAGCTCGTGGAGACGGCGCGCGCCGCGCACGGGATCGGGGATGACGCCGCGCCCCTCCGCAAACGTCCAGCCCTCCTCGCCCATACGCCAATTGACGACCGACAGGCCGATCATCGCTTCGAGGCCTTTGAGCTTGCGAAAAATCAGCGTGCGATGCGCCCAGGGACAAGCGAGCGAGACGTAGAGGCGATAGCGGCCGGCCTCGGCCGCGAATCCGCCCTCGCCCGTCGGCCCGGCCGAGCCGTCCGCGGTCACCCAATCGCGGAACGCGGCGTCGGGCCGCACGAAGCGCCCCGAAGCGTCTTTCGGGAACTCGCCGTCGACGCGCCATTCGCCGTTCACCAACATGCCCATCGTCCGCCCCTTGCCGCCGATCTTCGCGATACGGCGATTACGACCTCGCGAGCTTCTGTGCGCTCGCCAGCCACTGCCGCTGATTGCGCCGGACATGGGCGGGTGCCCGAGTGAGCGTGCGCACGATGTCTTGAGCGAGTTCGCGCGCGTCGCCGTCGCGACCGAGCCTTTGCAGCAATTCCGCCTGGCGCACCCGCGGCTCGGCGCCGGGAAAATATTGGCCGACGGCGGCGTAATTGGCGAGCGCTTCGTCGTTGCGCCCGGCCTTTTCCAGCGCCGTCGCATAGAGCAAATGGCCCTCGGCCGACTGATAGTCGGGCCAGCGCGCCTTGAGGTCTTCGAGCGTACGAATCGCCGCTCCGGCGTCGCCCAAGCCATATTCGGCGCGCGCCTTGCCGAGCGCGAAGCCGGGCTCCTCGCCGAGGGGCTTGGCCAGGATCGCGTTGCGCCAGCGCCTCGTCGTATTTGCCGAGCGTCAGGCATTCCCACGCCAGCGCCGAACGATTGGCGATGGTGTCGACGATCTCGAGTTCGTCGTGCAATTGCCGGTAGCGGCCAGCCGGATTGATCGCGCCCGCGAACTGCCGACGCGCGCGCCGAGCCCCATAGGAGCCGAACCATTCGGGAATCAGCTCGACGACAACATAGGCGAGCGCGCCGATCCCCGGCAGGAACAGGATGATGAAACCCCAGGGCATGAAGCGCCCGGTCTTGGCGGCATGCACGATCAACGCGATGTCGAGGATGGCGATGATGATCCCAGTGTGCAAATTCGGCTCCGGATGTGGAGAGACGCGGCGGCGGGAGCAGGAACTCATGGGTCTCCAACTTCCCGAGCGGCGGAAGGGTTAAACAACCTGGGCGCGCGTTTGTCCAACCCCGCGCCGCCGCTCACCCCGCCTCCATCAGCGGCGCCGCCTCGTCGCGCTCGAACAGGTAAAGCAGCAGTCTGAGGCCGCGGTTCGCTTCGCCGCGCAGCCGATCGCCGTTCGCCAGCGCCGCCTCCGCCTGATTGCGCGCGAGGCGCAGCAGCGCGCCATGGACCTCGAGCCGGGCGAGGCGGAAGCCCGGAACGCCGGCCTGCCGCGCGCCGAGCACGTCGCCTTCGCCGCGCAGCCGCAAGTCCTCTTCGGCGATGCGGAAACCGTCTTCGGTCTCGCGCAGGATCTCGAGGCGCGCGCGCGCGGCCTCGCCGAGCGGTCCCTTGTACAGCATCAGGCACGACGAGCGGCCGGCGCCGCGCCCGACGCGACCGCGCAATTGGTGCAATTGCGCCAAGCCGAAGCGCTCGGCGTGCTCGATCACCATGATCGTCGCCTCCGGCACGTCGACGCCGACCTCGACGACGGTGGTGGCGACCAGCGCTTTGGTTTCGCCGCGCTGGAAGCGCTCCATCGCCGCGTCCCTCTCCGGCCCCTTCATGCGGCCGTGCACCAGCCCGACCGCGTCGCCGAAGATTTCGCGCAGCGCCGCGGCGCGCTCTTCGGCCGCCGCGACGTCGAGCGCCTCGCTCTCCTCGACCAGCGGGCAAATCCAGAATGCGCGGGCGCCGGCGGCGATGGCGCGGCCGACCCCGGCGACGACTTCGTCGATTCGCTCCAACGGAATCGCGCGCGTGTCGATCGGCAGACGGCCGGGCGGCTTTTCCATCAACGCCGAGACGTCCATGTCGCCAAAATAGGCGAGCACCAGCGTGCGCGGAATCGGCGTCGCGGTCATCACCAAGAGATCGACCGCTTCGCCCTTGCCGGCGAACGCGAGGCGCTGATGCACGCCGAAGCGATGCTGCTCGTCGACCACCGCGAAGCCGAGATCGCGGAACGCCACGCTTTCCTGGAACAGCGCGTGGGTGCCGACGACGATGTCGATTTCGCCCGCCGCCAGCGCCGCGAGCCCCTGGCGGCGTTCCGGCGCCTTGTCGCGGCCGGTCATCAGCGCAAGGCGTAAGCCCGCGGCTTCGGCGAACGGGCGCATGCGGTCGAAATGCTGGCGGGCGAGAATTTCCGTCGGCGCCATCAGCGCCGCCTGCCGCCCCGCCTCGACGACGTCGGCCATCGCCAGCAGCGCGACGATCGTCTTGCCCGAGCCGACGTCGCCCTGCAGCAGCCGGATCATGCGCTTGGGCTGAGCGAGATCGGCGCGAATTTCCGCCAACGCCTGCGCCTGCGACCCCGTAAGTTCGAACGGCAGCGCGGCGACGATTTTTCCCGCCAAGCGCCGGGCGCTCACGTGGGCGCGCCCGGCGGCGCCGCGCATGCGCGCGCGCACCAACAGCAGCGCGAGCTGGTTGGCGAGCAATTCGTCGTAGGCGAGCCGGGTCGCGGCGGGACCGGCGGGGTCGATGTCGCCGGGCGCGCTCGGGGCGTGCAGGGCGGCGAGCGCGTCCGCGAAGCTCGGCGCCTTCAGACGACGCATGGCGCCGTCGTCGATCCATTCGGGCAGGCGCGGCAGCCGCGCCAGCGCGCCTTGCGCGGCCCTAGCGACCACGCGCGGATAGAGCCCTTCGGTGAGGCCGTAGACCGGCTCGACCGCCGGCATGCGCGCCAGCTCCTCGGCGTCCATCACCCGATCGGGATGGACCATCTGCAGACGGCCGTCCCACATTTCGAGCTTGCCCGACACCCAGCGCGTCTCGCCGACCGGCAGGCGCTTCTTGATCCATTCGACGTTGGCGAGAAAGAACACCAGCTCGACGTC
>JBEKAL010000198.1:0-7629 GCA_050015935.1 Roseiarcus sp. | reverse complement strand
AGTCCATCATGCCCTGCATCGCGCCATCCTCCCACGACTCATCCCGGCAAACCGAGTGAATCGCAAATCGAACGAAACGCGAAACGGAAAAGATGTGTGTATGCCTTAGGCCGCCGGCCGCGTCTCTTTCCGCGCCAACAAACCCGACCAGTTCGAGCGCCGACAGAGGCGCGGCCGGCGCCCGCGCCGAATTTACGAATATGCCAAGTGGGTCGGCGAAGCGCGCTGTTGGGCAAGGACGGGCGGCGCGTCGCCGTAACGGCGCCTCAGGCGTTGCGACGGCGACCGGCTTCGAAAAGGAACCAGACGCGTCGTTCGGTTTCGTCGATCCAGGTCTCCAGCAGGCTCGTGCTGGCGACGTCGCCATGCTCGGCGCAAACGGAATGGACCTCGCGCATGCTGGCGGCCAGCGCGCCATTGTCGTCGCGCAGCTCGGCGAGCATGTCCTGCGGATCGACATAATCGGCGTCATTGTCGGGAATTCGTCGCAGCTTGGCGATGTGACCGATCGAACGGATGGTGGTCCCGCCGACCTTGCGCACCCGCTCGGCGATCGGGTCGGTCATGGCAAAAATCTGCTCGCCCTGCTCGTCGAACAAAAGGTGGTAGTCGCGGAAATGCGAGCCGGAAGCGTGCCAGTGGAAATTCTTCGTCTTCAGATACAAGGTGAAGACGTCGGCCAAGAGCGTTGTCAGCGCGGCAGAAATATCGCGCGTAGCGTCCTCCGACAGACCCGTCGGCGTCCTGAGCGGCGCCAAGCGGTGAGTCGCTGCCTTTTCGTGTGCCATAGCGTTACCCTCCTTTCAAAACTGTGGTCATAGTAAGCTCGGCGCGAAGCGCCGCCAAGATGCCGCTCGCGTCGGCTGCTCGCGCAGGCCGGTTCCTTGCCGCCGGCGCCGGCTGCGGCTATCGTTCACGAGGCCTTGAAGGGACGGGCGGGCGATGGCGATCGAAAAGACTCTCAATCTCTTCATCTCCTCGCCCGGCGACGTGCAGAGCGAACGCGAGCGGGTCGATTTCGTCGTCGCGCGGCTCAATGCGGAATTCGCCGGGCGGGCGCGGATCCGGACGATCCGTTGGGAGACGCGCTACTACTCTTCCCACGAGACCTTCCAGACGCAGATTCCCGAGGCGTCCGCCTGCGATCTAGTGGTCGCGATCTTCGGCGCGCGGCTCGGCTCGCCGCTGCCCGCCCAATTTCCCCCCATGCCGACCGGCGAGCCCTACCCGAGCGGCACGGCCTACGAGGTGCTGAGCGCGATCGAGGCGCGGCGCGAGGGCCAAGGCGTTCCCGACATCTACGTCTTCCGCCGGCCGCACGCGCCGCTTGTCGCCCTGGACGCGAGCGATCGCGTCGAAATCGAAGCGCAATGGCGGCGGCTGACCGAGTTTTTCGAGAAATGGTTCCGCAATCGCTCCGGCGAATTCCTCGCCGCGTTCCAGGAATTCTCGACCACCGACGAATTCGCGCTCAAGGTCGAGGATTGCCTGCGCCAGTGGCTCGCGCGGCGCGGCTTCGTCGCCAAGGGGACGGTGTGGGACCGCGCCCGCCTAGGCTCGCCCTTTCCCGGCCTTGCGGCGTTCGACGAAGGCCGCAGCAGCGTATTCTTCGGCCGCGGCCTCGTCGTCGAGCAGGCGATCCGCCGTCTGCGCGAAGTCGAAGCGCTGCCCGGCGAGGCGCATCGCGCGCCATTCCTGCTCGTCATCGGCGCCAGCGGATCGGGCAAGTCGTCGCTGCTGCGCGCCGGGCTGGCGCCGCGCATGGTCCTGCCCGGGGTCTTTCCCGAAATCGATCTCTGGCGCCGCGCGCTGACGATCCCGGGCGCCGACCCGTTCGGTTCGCTCGCCGAGAGCCTCGTCGCCCACGACGCGCTCGGAGCGGAACTCGCTCAAGGGCCGTTTCGCGCCAAGGAACTGCTCGCCAAGCAATTGGCGGGCGACCCCGACGCGGCGATCGCGCCGTTGCGCGACGCGCTCGACAAGGCGGCGGCGGCGCGCCAGGCCGAGCAGAAATTCGAGGCGCCGCGTCCCGCGCGCCTGCTCATCGGCGTCGATCAGGCCGAGCGGCTGCTGATCGAGACCGAGGCGGGGCTGGCCCAGCGCTTTTGCGCGCTTCTTTCCGCCCTCGCGCGGCGCCGCGTCGCCACTCTCGTCATGGCGCTGCGCAGCGACGCCTATGCGCGCTTCCAGTCGATCGACTCGCTGGTGGCGCTACGCGACGCCGGCGCGACGCTCGATCTCCTGCCGCCGACGCCGAGCGAACTCGAGGAAATGACGACGCGGCCCGTCGCGTTGTGCGATCCGCCGCTGGCCTTCGAGCAGAAGGACGGCCGATCGCTCGCCGCCCAGCTCGTCGCCGACGCGCGCGGCGGCGACGCCCTGCCGCTGCTGCAAATGACCCTTTCGCGCCTCAGCGCAGCGGAAGCGGCGCGCGGCGACGGCGTGCTGCGCTTCGCTGATTATCACGGCATGGACGAGGCGGTGACGGAAACCGCCAACGAGGCGCTCGCCGGCCTCGACGCGTCCGCGCGAGGCCAGTTGCCGGACCTGATCGCGGGACTGGTGCGCGACGTCGCCGCCGATCCGCTGACCGGCGCGCCGACTCCCGTTATCGGCGCGCTCGATCGCGCCCGCTTCGAAAAGGGGCGTCCCGAGCGCACGGCGCTCATCGAAGCCTTCGTCGCCAAGCGCCTGCTCACCGCCGAAGGCGACGCCGCCAGCCAGCGCGTGCGCCCCACCCACGAGGCGCTGCTGCGCATCTGGCCCGAGGCCGTGGCGATCATCGCCGAGGCTGCGCACCTCATCCGCATGCGCCACGCGCTGGAGCCGATCGCGCGCGAATGGGCCGAAGCGCCGCCCGAGGACAAGGCGCGCCATCTCGATATTTCGCCCGCCCTGCTCGAGGGCGCCGAGCGCTATGTCGAGCGCTTCGGCGCCGAAGCCTCGCCGACGACGCGCGACTTCGTCGCCGCGGCGAGCGCGGCCGCTGGGGTCCGGCGCGACCGCGAACGCCAGGAGCAGCAGCGCCGGCTCGCCGACGCCCAGGCGATCGCCGCCGCCAACCAGCGCATCGCCCGGCGCACCGGAATCGGCCTCGTCGCCGCGCTGACGCTGGCGGCGCTGGCCGGCTGGCAGTGGCGAACGGCGGAACTCGCCAATCGCGAAGCGCAAGCCCAGCGCGACCGCGCCCAGAACGCGCTGAGCCTCGCCACCAACACCGCCGACGGCCTGATCTTCGATCTCGCGCAAAAGTTCCGTAGCGTCACCGGTATGCCCAAGCCGGTGGTCATGGATATCCTCGAGCGAGCGCGCGGCTTGCAGGAGCAATTGCTCAAAGGCGGCGACTCGACGCCGAAACTCCAGTCCAACCACGCCGCCGCGCTCGGCGAGAGCGCCGTGACGCTGCTCGCGCTCGGCGACGCCAACGGCGCGCTCGCGCTCGCTCGGCAGGCGCGCGATGTCTACGCCCAGGTTCTGGCCGGCGCGCCGGGCGACGTCCGCAATATTCACAATCTCGCTCTCACCAACCGGACGATCGGCGACATCTTGCAACGCCTGGGCGATCTCGACGGCGCGTCGGCCGCCCTCCAGCAAGCCCAGGCGACGGTCGATCAAGCGCCGGCCGCGGCCAAGAACGATCCGCAGATTCTCGGCGACCAGGCCGAAATCTTCGAAGGGGTCGGCAACGTCGAAACCGCTCGCGGCGACCTGGCGGCCGCGCTCAAATCGTACCGCGCGGATCTGACGATCGCCAAGCGTCTGGCGGACGGCGATCCGAAGAGCGTCGAGAAGCGCAACGGCTTGGCCGTCGCCCAGCGCGACGTCGGCGACGTGCTGCTCAAACAGAAGGATCTCGACGGCGCGGTCGCGGCCTTCGACGCGGCGAACGTCGTCGCCGAGGCGCTGGCGCGCGAGAACCCCGACGACACCACCCTGCAGCGCGACTACTCCGTGAGCGAGGAGCGACTCGGCCAAACGCTGACCGCCAAGCGCGATTTCGCGGGCGCGCTCAAAGCCTACGAGGACGGCGAGGCGATCGCGCTCGCGATGGCGACGAAGGACCCCGCCAACCTCGACTGGCAATACGACCTCGCCATCGGCGACGCCGAGATCGGAGACACGAAGATGGCGCTCGGCGACGTCGCCGGCGCGCTCGTCGTCTATAACGACGCCGTCCGGATCGACAAGGCGCTGACGACGCACGACGCCGCCAACGCATTGTGGCGCACGCACTATTGGAGCAGTCTCAATTCCCTTGGCGACGCGCTGGTCAAGCACGGCGAATTGCCGGCTGCGCTCGACGCCTATCGCGGCGGACTGGCGTTGGCTAAGACCGTTGTCGACGCCAATCCGAACGACTTGGATTGGCGTCGCGACCTCGTCTACTCCGACAACAAGATCGGCGACGCGCTCTTCGCCCAGAAGGACAACGCCGGCGCCCTCGCCGCCTACCGCGACGGACTCGCAGCGGCGCGCGCGCTCGCCGCCGACCATCCCGATTCGACGGACGTTCAGGGCGATCTCGACGTCGGCTTGACCAAGATCGCCGGCGTCTTGACGCTCGGTTCCGACTTCGCCGGCGCGCTCGCCGCCTATCGCGAAGCGGAAGCGATCGAGCGGCGCTTGATCGCCGCCGATCCGAAAGGCGCGGTCCGACGCGGCGAATTGTCGGTCGTTCTCGCCAGCATCGGCCAACTTCTGTTGAAACAAGGCGGCGACGACGATGCGCTGTCCGCGCTTCGCGAAAGCGCGGCGTTGGCGAAAGCGCTCGCCGACGAGGACGCCGCCAACCCGCTTTGGCCGCACGAGGAATCCGCGGCGCTCGAAAGCGTCGGCGACGCGCTGCGCCACAAAGGCGACGCCGAGGGGGCGATCGACGCCTATCGCCAAAGTCTTGCGATCGATCAGCCCCTTCTACAGGCGAACCCATCGGACAGGTCCATGCGCGCCGACGACGCGCTCAAGCAGGAGACGATCGGGGACATCCTGCACCAGAAACCGGATCTCGTCGACGCGCTGGCCGCTTTTCGCACGGCGATGGCGTTGCGCAAGGCGCTGGCCGACGAGGCGTCGGACGACCGGCTGGACCGGCGCGCGCAAATGATCGACGACAACAGGATCGCCAACGCGCTGGCCGCCCAGGGCGACGTCGCGGGCGCGCTTGCGGCGTTTCGCGATGGTTTGTCGATCGCGCGCGCCAACGCGGCGCGACCTGACGCGGACGCCGACAGCCGCTACGATCTATCGATCTCGCTCAACGGCGTCGGTTGGATGCTCACGCGGAGCAAGGACCCGGCGGGCGCGGCGCAGGCGTTCGCGGAGGCGCTGCCGCTCGTGCGCGCCCTGGTCCAAGGCGAACCGTCGCGCGCGCCATATCAACGCGAACTCTGGCTCGTCGCCACGAACCTCGGCGACGCCAAATTGGCTCAGGGCGACCGCTCCGGCGCGCTTGACGCCTATGAGAGCGGGCGCGACGCCGCGGCGGCGCTCGTCGCGGTCGACAAAGCCGACGCGACTTTCGCCAACGCCCTGCACACCAGCGTCGACAAGATCGGCTTCGCCGCCAACGCCATGCTGATCGCCGGCGAATTCCAAGCCGCGCTCGCCGCGCTCGACCACGCGACGCCGGCGGCCCCCGACCAAAACTGGCTCGACCTCGTGCACGCCGCCTGTCTGATGCTGCTCGACCGGCCGGACGAAGCGCGCGCACTCTATCTCAAGCATCGCGGGGAGACCTCGTTCGGCGGCAAGCCTTGGGAGACCGTGGCGACCGCCGGCTTCGAGCAAATGCGCGCGCGCGGAATCTTCCGTCCGCTGATGGACGAAATCGAAGCGCTGTTCGCCGCGGCGAAATGAACGCGGCCTTGTCGCCGCGCGCGCGCCCTCCCATATGCGACGCATGTTCGGCTCTGATCCCTCTCCCGAAGTTCTCCATGCGCTCGACGGCGAGAGCGCCTCGAGCGGCGCCGGCCTGCCCTCGGCGGCTATCGACGACGCCGCGCTCGACGCATATTCGCGCGTCGACACCGGCGTCGTCGATCGCCTCGGGCCCAGCGTCGTGCGCATCGACGTTCGCCGCGAGGGAAAATCGGCAGGCTCCGGCTCGGGCGTCGTCATTTCGCCGGACGGCCTCGCTCTGACCAACAGCCACGTCGTGCAAGGCGCCCGCAGCGTCGCGCTGACGACGCTGGAGGGGCGCGAATTCCAGGCTCGCGTGCTCGGCGACGATCCCGACACCGATCTGGCGCTGCTGCGCGTCGACGAAGCCGTGACCCTGCCGGCGGCGCGGCTCGGCGACAGCTCGCGGCTCAAGCGCGGCCAGATCGCCATCGCCATCGGCAACCCGCTAGGCTTCGACGCGACGGTGACGGCGGGCGTCGTCTCGGCGCTCGGCCGGTCGCTGCAATCGCGCACCGGCCGCATGATCGAGGACGTCGTCCAGACCGACGCGGCGCTGAACCCCGGCAATTCCGGCGGGCCGCTGGCCTCCTCGGCCGGCGAGGTCATCGGCATCAACACCGCGATCATCATGGGCGCGCAGGGCATCTGTTTCGCGGTCGCCTCCAACACCGCCAATTTCGTCGCCGGCGAGATCGCGCGCCACGGGCGCGTGCGCCGCGCTTACATCGGCGTCGGCGCCGCGACGACGCCGATCCCGCGCCGCATCGCGCTGCGCCTGGGGCTCGACCAGACGAGCGGGGCGCGGCTGCTCGGCATCGACCAGAGCGGCCCCGCCGCGCACGCCGGTCTGCTGACGGGCGATCTCGTCATCGCCCTCGACGGCAAGCCGGTGACCAGCGTCGGCGACCTCATGCGCCTGCTCGACGCCGACAAGATCAACCGCACGGTGAGCATCGATTTTATCCGCCGCTCCGAGCAGTTGCGGTTGTGGATAGGGCCGCAGGACCGCGCCCTGGCGGCGTTGCCGCGCGTCGGCTGAGCGTCCGGCCTGGGAATAAGCTGGGGATAACCTGGGGATAAATCGGCGATTCAGCGTCGCTTCGGCGCGACGAGCGGCCCCGGCAGCGCCGCCTCGGCTTCGGCGCGCAGCGCCTGTTCGTGATGGGCGATGAAGCGACTCGCGGCGACAGCGCCGATGAGGGCGGCGACCAGCGCGGCGACGCCGACGGGACGCGCGTAATGCTCGAAGGCGAGGCCGAGGAAATAGCCGCCGAGGCCGAACAGCGTCGCCCACGCGATCCCGCCGAGCGCGTTGAAGAAGAGAAAGCGCGGCCACGGCAAAAGATTGACGCCGGCCAGAAACGCCGCGAACGCGCGCAAGATCGCAATGAAGCGGCCGAAGAACACGATCTTGCCGCCGTGGCGCATGAACAGGTATTGGGCGACCTTGAGCCGCCCCTCGTCGACGCCGATGTAATTTCCGTATCGGTAGACGAGCGGGAAACCGAACTCGCGCCCGACCCAGTAGCCCGCACTGCCCCCCAGGATCGCCGCCGCCGCGGCGCAGGCGATGACCAGGACGATATGGAAATCGCCGCGCTCGGCCAACACCGCCCCGCTCACCAGCGCCGTCTCGCCCGGAATCGGCACCCCCGCGCTCTCCAGCGCCACCAGGAGAAAAATACCGAAATAGCCGTATTCGGCGACGAACTGATGCAGGTGATGCAG
>JBEKAL010000197.1:0-7636 GCA_050015935.1 Roseiarcus sp. | reverse complement strand
CCGAGCGCGGACAGGCGGCGCTTGTGGGTGATTTCGGACAGCGGATTGGTCTGATCCATGAACTGCGAAAGCTGCGAGGAGCCGAAGAACTCGCGCACCGCCGCCGCCGCCGGCTTGGCGTTGATGAGGTCCTGCGGCATGATCGTGTCGATCTCGACCGAGGACATGCGCTCCTTGATCGCGCGCTCCATGCGCAGCAGGCCGACGCGATATTGATTTTCCATCAATTCGCCGACCGAGCGCACCCGGCGGTTGCCGAGATGGTCGATGTCGTCGATTTCGCCGCGCCCGTCGCGCAGGTCGACCAGCGCCTTGACGACGGCGAGAATGTCCTCCTTGCGCAGGATTCGCACGGTATCGGCGGCATCGAGATCGAGGCGCATGTTCATCTTCACGCGGCCGACCGCAGAAAGGTCGTAACGCTCGGAGTCGAAGAACAGCGAATTGAACATCGCCTCGGCGCTGTCGACCGTCGGCGGCTCGCCGGGACGCATGACGCGATAGATGTCGAACAGCGCCTCCTCGCGCGAGGAATTCTTGTCGACCTTGAGCGTGTTGCGGATGTAGGGGCCGACGTTGACATGGTCGATGTCGAGGATCGGCAGTTCATCGAAGCCCTTCTCGATCAGGGCGGCGAGCGACTTGTCGGTGATCTCCTCACCAGCTTCGGCGAAGATTTCACCCGTCTCGGGGCTATAGAGATCCTCGGCGATGTATTGGGTGTAAAGGTCCGTGTCGCCGGCGCGCAGCGCCTTCACGCCCTTGTCCGCCAATTGCCGCGCCGAGCGGGCGGTCAGCTTGCGGCCCGCATCGACGACCACTTCGCCGGTGTCGGCGTCGATGAGGTCGACCGTCGCCTTCACGCCCTTCATGCGCTCGGCGTCGAAAGGCACGCGCCAGCCGTCCTTGGCGCGGGTGTAGATCACCTTCTTGTAGAAGGTCGACAGGATTTCCTCGGCGTCCAGCCCGAGGGCGAACAGCAGCGAGGACACGGGAATCTTGCGGCGCCGGTCGATGCGCGCGTAGACGATGTCCTTGGCGTCGAACTCGATGTCGAGCCACGAGCCGCGATAGGGGATGATGCGCGCCGCGAACAGCAGCTTGCCCGAGGAATGGCTCTTGCCCTTGTCGTGGTCGAAGAAGACGCCGGGGCTGCGGTGCATCTGCGAGACGATGACGCGCTCGGTGCCATTGACGACGAAGGTGCCGTTCGCGGTCATGAGCGGCATATCGCCCATGTAGACGTCCTGCTCCTTGATGTCCTTGACGGACTTGGCCTGCGTCTCCGGATCGACGTCGAACACGATGAGGCGCAGCGTCACTTTCAGCGGCGCGGCGTAGGTCATGCCGCGCTGGCGGCATTCGTCGACGTCGTACTTGGGCGCCTCATATTCGTATTTCACGAATTCGAGCTGAGCGGTCTGCGCGAAATCGGAAATCGGGAACACCGACTTGAACACCGCCTGCAAGCCTTCGGTCGGACGCCCGCCCTTCTGCGCGTCCATGAGGAGGAACTGGTCGTAGGAGGCCTTCTGCACTTCGATCAGGTTCGGCATGACGCCGACTTCCTTGACGTGGCCGAAGACCTTGCGAACGCGTTTGCGGCCGGTGAATGTCTGCGCCATGTCGCTCCTCGATCCATGCTTGCCGCCGAACCCCGAGCCGGCGCTCCAAAAAGAGAGCGGCGCCGAGCCCGGACGGCGGACGGTGCGGGCCCAAGGCCCAAAATTCCTCGGTCGCGCCTCGGGCGCGACGTCGGCGCGTCGATCGGACCTAGGCCCGGCCGACGAAAAGAAAAACGCGTGAACGCGTCTCAAACAGCTAAACGGCCCCAAGCCGAAGCCGGGACCGCTCGATTCGCGCTGAGACCGGAAACAGACCCACGGTTTCTATTTGAGCTCGACCTTCGCGCCGGCCTTTTCCAAAGCGGCCTTGATCTTTTCGGCCTCTTCCTTGGAGACGCCTTCCTTGACCGGCTTGGGCGCGCCCTCGACGAGGTCCTTGGCTTCCTTGAGGCCGAGCGACGTGATCGCGCGCACTTCCTTGATGACTTCGATCTTCTTCTCGCCGATGGCGGCGAGGACGACGGTGAACTCGGTCTGCTCCTCTACGGGGGCGGCGGCTGCGGTCGGCGCGGCGGCGACTGCGACGGCGGCGGCGGCCGAAACGCCCCACTTGGCTTCCAGGAGCTTGGCGAGTTCGGCCGCCTCGAGGACGGTCAGGCTCGACAATTCGTCGACGATCTTTTCGAGATTGGCCATTTTTGCAGTTCCTATATGGTTCGAACCAGGGTGTTTGTGAAGAGCCTCGGATCAGGCTGCGTCTTTTTCGGCATAGGCCGCGACCACTCGCGCGAGCTTGGCGGCGGGCGCATTGGCCAACTGAGCCAGTTTGGTCGCCGGGGCGGTGACGAGCCCGAGCAACTTGGCGCGCAGTCCGTCGAGGGACGGCAAGGAGGCGAGCGCCTTGACCCCTTCGACGTCCAGGGCCGTCTTGCCCATGGCGCCGCCCAGGAGCACGAATTTTTCGTGGTCCCTGGCGAAAGCCACGGCTGCCTTAGCCGCCGCCGCCGGATCGCTGGAATGGGCGATCAGGGTCGGCCCCTTGAGAAGGGAGCCGATCGAAGCGACGTCCGTGCCCTTGAGAGCAATCTGAGCGAGGCGGTTCTTGGCGACCTGAACCCGCGCGCCAGCCTCCCGCATCTGCCTGCGCAGACGCTGCATCTGGGCCACGGTCAGGCCGGAATAGCGCGCCACGACCACGACCGAAGTCTTCGAAAAGACTTCGTGCAAGGACGCGACGGCCTCCTTCTTTTGCGTTCTATCCACGGTGCTGTCTCCGGTTGGCGGGAATGTCCCGCCTCCTGCACATGTCGCGCCCGGCAGCCTTCAAGAAGCGGCCGGTCACGACGACTTGCGCCTGTCCCCGGAGCCGGGCTCGACGCCCACCGCCGGACAGATGGTTCTAACCGCACGCCCCGACCGGCTCGACCCGAGCTGGCCGACGGAAAAATCGGTCTTCCCCGCCTGTGCAGGCCCCCTTAAAACCCCGCGTCGCGGGAGGGAATTAAGCGGCGCTCCCCTCGGGAAACGCGCGCGCCGGCAGTCTCGGACAGGACATGGCCGGACGTGACGCAAGGGATGCCCCCCGCGCCCTCCGGCCTATCCACCGCTCTCGCCTCGGCGCTCCCTCGAAAAAAGGGCCTCGACCACGCGAAGCGGAAGCCATTGATGATCATAAGGGGTCGCATTGCGCCGCCGACCCCCGCGCGCTCTTTACCCGGCTCGAGCGCTCCTGCCAAGAGGCTTTGCAAAAATTTTTGTTGCGCCGCGGAACCCGCGCCGGGTCCGGCCTGCCGGCGAGGCGGGAAACGCGGCGATCGCAGCGGCGGGAATCGCGCGCCTCTTCTGCGCCAAGGCGACGACGACGGTCGAGAGGAAGGGAGCGCCGTCGCCTTAATTACGTTTTTGCACCGCAATTAGTAGGTCTTGCAGTGAGCTTCAGACAAATCGCGACGCCGCGCGCCGGACAAAAACAAATCCACCGAGGCGCGGACGCGCCGCTCGATTTCGTCAGTTCGCCGTCACCATCAGCGCGGCGATGTTGATCTCCGCGCTCAACGCCTTGACCTTGTCGCCGGCGCTGTGCGCGGTTTTCCTGCGTCACAGCGGCCCGCGCCGCGGGATCGTGGGCGGCATTCTGCGCGGGATCGATTACGCCCGCGACTTTTACGCCGCGATCGTCCGGCGGCTCGTGCGGTTCGCTTTCCTGTCGCTCCCGCTGGTGGCGCTTTTCGGCTTCGGCGTATTTGGATTGGCGAAGACGACGCCCACCGGCTTCCTGCCGGAAGAAGATCAGGGCGCCTTCTTCATCGCCGTGCAATTGCCCAACGGCGCGTCGCTCTCGCGCACGTCCGAGGCCGTGCGCACGGTCGAACGGCTGCTGAAGACGATGCCGCAAGTGCAGAGTTCGTTCTCCATATTGGGCTATTCGCTGCTCGACGCCGGCGCCGAATCCAACGCCGCCTTCGTCGTCGCCAGATTGAAGCCGTTCGCGGACAGACAGGGCGCGGCGGATTCCGCGCAGGCGCTCATCGGCCAGGTGTTTCGACAGGCCGCCCAGATTCGCGCCGCCACCATCTTTCCCTTCAACCTCCCGCCGATCGTTGGACTCTCCACCAGCGGCGGGTTCGAATACCAACTCGAGGCGTTGGAGGGTCGGGACCCGGCGACGATGGGCAGCGTGATGCAGGGAACGATCGCCGCCGCCAATCAGGATCCCAGACTGACGCGCGTGTTTTCGACCTTCACCGCGACCAACCCGTCCGTTTATCTCGACATCGATCGCGACAAGGCGCAGGCGCTCGGCCTGAACATCAACGACGTATTCACCGCGCTACAGACGACGCTGGGCGGATACTACAGCGGCGACTTCAGTCTTTATGGCCGCACCTGGCAGGTCAACATCGAGGGCGAGGCCGCCGATCGGCGCGACATGTCCGCGCTCTGGCAGATTCAGGTGCGCAATAAGAGCGGCGAGATGGCGCCGCTGCGCTTCGTCGCCGACCTGCGCGTGGTCGTCGGGCCGCAGGTCATCGCCCGCTACAACAACTATCGGTCGGTGACGACCAACGGCGGACCGGCGCCGGGCGAGTCCTCGGGCGACGCTCTCCAGGCCATGCAGGAGGTGTCGGAAAAAGCGCTTCCCTCGGGTTACGCCTACGAATGGACCGGCGCCGCCTATCAGGAGCAACAGGCGTCGGGCCAGACGGGCGCGATCCTGGGGCTCGCGGTTCTCTTCGCCTATCTCTTCCTGGTGGCTCTCTATGAAAGCTGGATGATTCCCATCCCGGTCCTGCTCTCCGTCGTGGTCGGCGTAGTCGGCTCGTTCATCGGCCTATTGATCGCCCATCTCCCGCTGGACCTCTATGCGCAGATCGGACTGGTGGTGCTGATCGCGCTGGCGGCCAAGAACGGCATATTGATCGTCGAGTTCGCCAAGGAGCAGCGCGAGCAGGGCCTCGACATCCGGCAAGCGGCGACCCTAGGCGCCCGGACGCGGTTCCGCGCGGTGATGATGACCTCCTTCGCCTTCATCCTGGGCTTGGCGCCGCTCGTCGACGCCCACGGCGCCGCGCAACTCAGCCGCCGCGGCGTCGGCGTCTCGGTCTTTTCCGGCATGCTGGCCGCCAGCACCCTCGGAATCTTCGTCATCCCGATGCTCTACGTCGTTTTCCAGCAGCTCCGGGAGCGCGGACATCGGCGCCGCGGCACCGCGAGCGAACAAGCGTCGTCGCAGTGAAAATCCGATTGCAATCAGGGCGACGGGGCGGCGGTCCGTCTCCCGCGACGCGATGCGCCCCGTCTCGCGCCAATCCCGCCATCGCGCCGTGCGGCAAGCGACGGCGAGTCTTGTTCACGAAGTAGGGCGATTACGACTAAGAGACAGCCGGCTGCTCGTTATGCCGGAGATAATATAGGCATCATTGACTTGGACTGCCTTATTCGCGACAATTCGCCACGACATCGTAAAATCAACAACATGAACAATATCTTGCAGTTCTATTTTCAATCCAATCGACGATTTGGACCGTCGCCAAGCGGTAGTACTATAGACGTCTTCTGATATTGGACCACGCTCGTCGATATCGGCCAAAAATACGCTGCTGCGCAGAGCAGGCCAACAAGAACGATGACCATCGCGCCGATCAATGAAAGCAACCGTTTCGGCCGAGCGACACGCCAATATTCATAGACGAGAAGCGCCGTGGCCAAAAAGACGGCCACGACGCCCGCGCAGAATGCGATGAGCCAAATCACTCTTGGCGAATCTGGAAAAGGAAGAGCCGCCGCCAGGCCGAGCACGGCCACGCCGACGCCGGCGGAAAATATCGAGAGGGCGGTCCGTTCCGGTCGTTCCATGGCGAAAAGTCTATAGCGCTAAACTCCAGCCGTGCAACGATCCTGAATGACCGCTCGCGCCGGACCGCGTCCGTCATTCGCTGGGAATCGCGGCGGCAACGCCGTTGATGGAAACGATGACGCCCTACGCTGCGCGGCAAACCGTCTCTCGCCAAGCGACGCGCCCGGCGCCGCGCCCGTCCCGCCATGGGGGCGCGCCCTACCCGAACCGGAAGCCCGAAATCACCTTGCCGCCGATCGTGTCGCGAAAACTGTGCGTCCCCGCGCTCGTCCCCGCCGCGCCCGCGACGACCATCAGCGGAATGAGATGTTCCTCGCGCGGATGGCAGGCGCGCGCAAACGGCGCCTCGGTCCAGCGGATCAGCCGCTCCTCGCGCGCGTCGGGATCGGACTTGGTCACGGTCTCGTCGAGCCAGGCGTCGAAAGCGGCGGAGGCGCGCCCGTCCCCGTCGAAGAAATGGCTGAGATCGTGAAAGCTCATGCCGCTGCCGACGATGACGACGCCCTGATCGCGCAGCGGCGCCAGCGCCTTGCCGACGGCGATGTGCCGCGCCGGGTCGAGATCGCGCTCGATCGACAGCATGACGACGGGGATCTCGGCTTTCGGATCGACGATCAGGAAGGGCACGAACACGGCGTGATCGAAGCCGCGCGTCGCGTTCTCGCCGACGGGCAGGCCCGCCGCTTGCAGCAATCGCTCGACCTCGGCGGCGACGCTCGGCTCGCCCGGAGCGGGGTAGCTGAGCTGATAGGTGTGCGGGGGAAAGCCGTAATAGTCGAACAGCATCCCCGGCGCGGCGGCGGCGCTGACCGTCGGCTTGGCCTCCTCCCAATGCGCGCTGACGACCACGAACGCCTTCGCGCGCTCCGGCAAGCTCTCGACGATCCCCGCGAGATAGTCCCGCAGGCGGTCCCAGGCGTGCGGCCCGAACGGCGGCGGAAACTCCATCCAGAAGCAGGGGCCGCCGCCGTGCGGCAGGAAAATCGCGGGTTGGCAAATCTCGCTCATGCGCGCCTCGATGATTCCTTACTTTCCCGCGTCGACCGGCCCGGCGTTACGGCCGGAATCGCCGCAAGTCCATCGATCGTAAGGTAATGCGCCCTTGCATAAACGCAAGCGCCTCGCGCCGCTCTCGGCGTCAAAAGGAATAGGCGCCGAACGCCTGAACTTGCCGCGCCCGCGGCCGGCTTGACGCGGCGCAATGACAGTTATCTGGATAAATGCGATGTTTGTTATGTCATAAATCAGCTTGTCGAGAGGCGCCCATGCCAACCTCGCTGTTCATCGCCAAACTGTTGGGGCCGCTTTTTCTTGTCGTCGGCGCCGCCCTGCTGAGCAAGCCGGAAGCGTTTCGCGCCCTGCTCAGAGAGTTCGTCGCCAGCGGGCTGATCCTGTATATGGCCGGCTTCTTTGGTCTGCTCGGCGGCTTGGCGCTGCTGCTCGTTCACAACGTCTGGGCGCTCGACTGGCGAGTCATTATCACGCTGATCGGTTGGGCGAGCATCGTTCGCGCCGTCGTCACGATCTTTTGGCCGCAATGGATCGTGTCGATCGGAGCCAAGCTGATCGAGTTCAGGGCCGCCTTCGCCGCCGCCGCCGCCGCCGACCTCGTCATCGGCGCGATACTGAGCTATTTCGGCTATTTCGCGTAGCCGTGTTTGAGCGATGGAGCGCGCCTTCAAGAGAGGCCGCCGCAATTCGCCGTCGACCGCTT
>JBEKAL010000196.1:0-7663 GCA_050015935.1 Roseiarcus sp. | reverse complement strand
GCAAACTCCGTCTCGGCGACGGGCGCAATCCGCTGAATAAGCATGGTCGATCCTATGTTCGGGTTTGGACGCTTCGACTATAGGAGTCGAAGCGCCCGTCGCCGCATAGGATCTCTCCCCGCTTCGCAGGGAGAGGAGCGCGCGGCGCCGTCCGTTCTCTCTACGAATTACCGCGACGCCCGCTCATTGCCCTTTTCGCCGTCCCCGCCGCCGCACGCCTTCGGCCTTCGCCCCCGCTCGGCGGGCGTCACGACGCCGCCGAGGCGGCGGCCGACCGCCTCCGGAAACGCCGGCGTCGGAAGCCATCGAGAGCGCGCTGTCTTCAGGTTGAACCAGACCTCCCGCCGTCATCGCGAGCGAAGCGTGGCGATCCAGAGATCGCGACGCCTGCCAATTGGCGCGCCGGGCGCCCTCGCGGATGTCGGGGGCGCCGCGAACTCTATTGGCGATCGCCTCGATCGCTGGATTGCTTCGCTCCGCTCGCAATGACGGCCGCGATGGATCGACATGCGGAATTCTCCTCATTCCAGCAACGGAAAATCCTCGCGCTCCGGCCACGCATCCTCGCCCACGAGTTGCGGCGGCGCGCCGATGAGATCGCCCTCCGCCACTATCGAATCGTCGGCGCACATGCCGTTCTTCAAGCCGATCGTCCAGACGGCGCCTTCCTTCTTCATCCAATATTCGTGTTCGACGCTCTGCGGGTACTGGAAGCACGCCTTGCCCAGCGCCTTGGTCCAAACCTGTTGCGTGATCGCGGCGCCGTTGGGCCGTTCCGGGTGGACGACGGCGAAGGCGAAGCCGGCGGCGACGTTGAGTTTCACCACCTTGAACACGATCGGCGCGCCGAACAGGCTTTCGTAACGAGGCCGCAACGCCTCCATGATCGCGGCGCGCTCGGGCGAGCCCGCGGCCGGCGTGACGACCTGCGCGCGGCTCACCGTGGGCGGAACGGGCAGCGGCCTCGGATTGACGATCTCATCGATCTGATCGGCGGTCCACAGGGTTTGCTGGGCGCACAGATCGTCGTCGCCCTCGCCGCGCGCGCCGAGCGGAACCCAGGCGTTCAGATAGGTGCTCCACTGATAGAAAATCTGCAGCTCCACCGGCGTGACGCGGCCCTTGCAGCGCTGCGCCGCCCAGGCCGGCGGGTCCAACTGCGCCGAGAACACCTGGAATTGCAGAAAGGCCCGGGGGATTTTTCCCGGCGCGACGCGACGGAGGAGGATCTCGAACTTTTCCTGGTCGACCCTCTTTCCTGCGATGGCCAGATTGGCTGATCTCCAGGTCTCGATGAGATCGCGAGCGCTCGGATCGGGGTTCTTGGAATATTCGGGCTTGAGATTGCCGGTCGGCTCGACAATCTCCGGCGCCGCCGCCGACTGTGCCAGAGCCGCCGCGGCGCAGAGACACGCCGCGAGGGCGAGCGACGCGGACCGCCATCGCGATGAGACCTTACCCACTGACACGCCATCGAACGCTCGCATGGGACCCTCCGAGTTTCCATCGGCCATGGTCAATCTGCGCCGGTCGGATCGCCCGAGCAAGTCCCCGCGTCGTCCGCAATCCCCGAACGATTCGGCGACGGTTTGTCAATGCGTTACAGCGACAGCTTGCTGGAGCGTGACGCGTCAGGTTGGAAACATCGCCAAATGTCACACCCGTGAAAGCGAGCATCCAGACTTGGCCGCAAGCCATTGCTTAAACACCGGATTCCCGCTTTCGCGGAAATGACGAGGCGGCGCAAATCGACAATGGCTCCGGCGCTGCCGAACCGATCGGCCGCTTCCGTCAGGGATTATCGCTCCGGCTCTTACGCCAGAGATTCTCGGGCCAAGACGCCCAATGCCCGACGCCGCAAGCCCAAACGACGTGACAAGGCCTAACGCTGGCCGAACGCCCGCCTGGCTTGGCCGGGCGCGGGCGTCCTCGGTTTGGGGGCCGCGATCAAGCCCTCCCGAATGGCAACCTTGCGGGCGAGCTTGCGAGCGCGGCGAATGGCTTCCGCCTTCTCCCGCACCCTTTTTTCAGACGGCTTTTCGTAGGCGGACCTCCGCTTCATCTCGCGGAAGATTCCTTCGCGCTGCATTTTTTTCTTGAGGACTTTCAGGGCCTGTTCGATGTTGTTGTCGCGGACCAAAACTTGCAAAATATCTCCAATCTGACGCTGGCCGATCGTGGGCGCGAGGCGCGCAATCGATCGTCGCAGCTCAAGAATCGCCGAACTCGGCGCTCTTGGCTCGACGCCACTATAGCATGGGCCGCCTCCTTTATCGGAATAATTTGGACGAAGGACGGGGATTACGCGGATATGACGCCCATTGCCCGACATCGACGCCCTCGGTTCATTCACGGCGCCCTCAATGTTGCGCGCCTCATTTCCGCGCAAACCCTATGACGACTCTGCAAACCCCAACGGCGGCGGGGGCGGCGGGTCGGGCAAGTGTTTCGCGATCCATCGGTTCGCCGCGTCGGGGCCTTTTGCCCATTCCGCCTCGGGGACGCCGGCGCCGACGATCGCTTAGGCCTCGTCGCGCAGCCGGCCGGCCAGACAATCGTCGTACCAGCGCGTCTGGGTTTGCCAGTACTTGTCGTTCGTCGCCAGGGCGGCGCTGAGACTTGCCCAAAGTTCGCCGGCCCACCGCGGCGGGGCGCCGGGCCACAACGGCCGGTCCGCCAAATCTCCCGCTTTGCCGCCGGTCTCGATGAAAAGCGCGTCGGACGAGACCGACGCCCATACGCTGCGCCCGTCGGCGACGGCCGCGGCGGCGTCGGCCGCCGCCCCGGCGGCGCCGGCGTCGGCGTCGGCGAGAGCCGCGGCCAAGGCGACGTCGCCGGCGGTCGCCATGCCCGGGGTTAGGAAACGCGAGATGGCGACGCCGGCGCAGTATTCCCCGGCGATGCGGCTCGCCGCGGCGAGCGAGGCGCCGAGTTCCTCGGCGCGGGCCGGGTATTTGCCCGCCAGCCGCGCCAGCGACGCGGCGCGGAACACGGCGGCCGTCACTTGCGCGAAATAGCTCAGCCGCTCCGGCGCGCCGCGCACCGCCAGCGCGATCAGCGGCACCGCGCGCAACGCGGCGCGCGCCAGGACGACGAGGCCGACCTCGCGCGGCTGCTGCTTCAACCAAGCCCCGAGGCTCGCGCTGTCCGCGAACGGCGGGCCGGGCCGCCTACCGGAATCCTCGGCCATGGAGCAAGTCTCCGCTTCGCTTCAGATTGGCGCAAGCCGACGCGCCGGGCAAGCAGATCGTCGATCCGACCGGCGCCGGCGCCACGCGGTTGATCGGAAACAGACCGACGGTTTGAGGCCGCGGATCGACTAACGCCGGCGCCTCGAATGGCGCGCCGTCAGTGCCGAACAATCGCCACAAAGAACAGACAAAATAATATCGGTTTGAGAAATGTGAATATTGCAATGGAGGCCAGGAGGCAGCCCATGCGCGGCGGCATTGCGCGTGCGTTCGACCTTGATTGCATTGCCATTTTCCTGGACGTCGACGGCACGCTGGTGGAGTTCGCCCCGTCGCCGGAGTCGGCCGTCGCGCCCGAGGGTCTGGCAGCCTGCCTCGCGCGGGTCGAGTCGGCGCTCGGGGGCGCGTTGGCCCTGGTCAGCGGGCGGACCGTGAACGACCTCGACCGACTGCTTTGGCCTCTGCGCACGCGGGCCAGCGGCGTGCATGGCGCCGAAATTCGCCTCGATCCGACGGCGCCGATCGTCGCGGCCGGGCAGACGCAGGCGCTGCCCGCCCGCATGTGGCGGAAGCTGAACGCGACTTTGACGAATTTCCCCGGCGTGGTCGCCGAAAACAAACTGTTCTCCTTCGCGGTTCATTATCGCGCCGCGCCGAACCTCGCGGCGCCCCTGGGCGAGGCGCTGCGCCGGTTCGTCGGCGAGGAGGCGCCGCCCCGCCTGGAGCTGATCGAGGGGCGCCTCGTCTATGAGATCAAGGCGCGTGGATTTGACAAGGGCGCCGCGATCCGGCGCTTCATGGCGCGCGCGCCGTTCGCCGGGCGAACGCCGATCTTCGTCGGCGACGACGCGACCGACGAGGCCGGTTTCGCCGCGGTCGCGGATTTGCGCGGGTTCGCCTATTCCGTGGGCCGATCGAGGCTCGCCATCGACGGCGAATTTCCTGATCCGGCGACGGTGCGCCGATGGCTCGATGACCTCGTGACCGAGCAGGTTCGAACATGAATGGCGCGACGCCTGAAAGAGGCGGCGGCCTCGAGTTGGCGTTGATCGGCAATTGCCGCGTCGCCGCGCTCGTCGATGGGCGCGCGCGAGTCGTCTGGTGGTGTTTCCCGCGCTTCGACTCGAACCCGATTTTCTCGAGATTGTTGGCGGGCGAGGAGGAGAAGGGGTTCTGCGAGGTCGCTCTCGCCGATCTCTACGAATCCAAATCGGGATACTTGCGCAACACCGCGCTGGTCGAGACCGTTCTCACCGACGCCCGCGGCGGGAAAGTGCGCGTCACCGATTTTGCGCCGCGATTCCAGCGCTACGGGCGCACCTTTCGGCCGCCGCAGCTCATCCGCCGCATCGAGCCGATCGCCGGCTTGCCGCGGATCGCCATCAAGGTGCGGCCGACCTGCGACTACGGCCGTCCGATGGAGGAGGTCGCGCTCGGCTCCAACCACATTCGCTACATCGGCGACGGCGAAGTGATGCGCCTGACGACCGACGCGCCGCTGTCTTACATCGTCGCCGAGACCAGCTTCGCCCTGACCCGGCCGGTGAACCTGATCCTGGGACAGGACGACCCGTTTCCCGCGGCGATCGACGGCACGTGTCGGGAATTCCTCGAGCTTACGAGCGAGCAGTGGCGGGAGTGGGTGCGCCATCTCGGCGTGCCGTTCGAGTGGCAGTCGGCGGTCATGCGCGCGGCGATCACCTTGAAACTATGCAACTACGAGGAAACCGGCGGCATCGTCGCCGCGATGACCACGTCGATCCCCGAGGCGCCGCGCGCGCCGCGCACCTGGGACTACCGCTATTGCTGGCTGCGGGACGCGTTCTTCGTCGTCGACGCGCTGAATCGGCTGGGCGCGACGCACACGATGGAATCCTACATCAACTATCTCATGACCATTGTGATCGAAGGACGCGAAAACATGCAGCCGGTGCAGGGCGTCGTGCCGTTCACCGCGCTCGACGAGGTGGTCGCCCCCAACCTCGAGGGGTTCTTGGGTCAGGGGCCGGTGCGTATCGGCAATCAGGCCGCCACGCAGTTGCAGCATGACGCCTACGGCAGCGTCGTGCTCGGCGCCAAGCAGATGTTCGTCGACGAGCGCTTGCCGAAAATGGGCGATCCGGCTTTGTTCCGGCGCCTCGAGGCGCTTGGCGAACGGGCGAGAAAATTCGCGTTCGAGCCGGACGCCGGCATTTGGGAATATCGCGGGCGAACGCGGGTTCACACCTATTCGGCGGCGCTGTGCTGGGCCGCTTGCGACCGCCTCGGCCAGATCGCGCGCCGACTCGATCTGCCGGAGCGCGCGCAATATTGGGCTCTCGGCGCGAGCGCCATCGCGAGCAGAATTCTCGCCGAGGCGTGGAGCGAGCGGCGCGACGCCTTCACCGGCGCCCTCGGCGAGCCCGACCTCGACGCCAGCGTCCTGTTGCTCGCCCGACTCGGTCTCGTGGGGCCTTCGGACGAGCGTTTCCGCCGCACCTGCGACACGATCGGGCGGGAATTGATGCGCAACGGGCGCATCATGCGCTACGCCGTCGAAGACGATTTCGGCGCGCCGGAGACGGCGTTTCTGGCCTGCAATTTTTGGTACGTCGACGCGCTCGCCATCATCGGCCGCAAGGACGAAGCGCGCGAACGGTTCGAGTCCATTCTCTCCTGCCGCAATTCCTTCGGGCTGCTGTCGGAGGACGTTCATCCCGAGACGGGAGAGCTCTGGGGCAATTTCCCGCAAGCCTACTCGATGGCCGGGATCGTCAATACCGCGACAAGGCTGTCGTTGAGTTGGCAGGAGGCTTGGACATGCGCCTGATCATCGTATCGAACCGCGTCGCTCTGCCCGACTCGGCAAGGAAGCACGTGGCGGGCGGGCTCGCGATCGCCGTGAAGGCGGCGCTGAGGAATCGCGCCGGCGTTTGGTTCGGTTGGAGCGGCGAGATCAGCGACGAGCAAGCCCCCTTGCCGCGCTTCGTTCAGGGGAACCGGATCACTTATGCCGTCATCGACTTGTCGAATACGGATTATCAGGAATATTATAACGGATTCGCCAACCGGGTCCTATGGCCCATTCTTCACTATCGCGTCGATTTGCAGGATTATTCTCGCGCCGACCAAAGCGGCTATATGCGCGTCAACCGTCTCTTCGCCGATCAACTCAGCGCGGTCATGAATGACGACGACGTCATCTGGGTGCACGACTACCACCTGATGCTCTTGGCGCGGGAGCTGCGGGCGCGCGGGCGGGTCAATCCGATCGGCTACTTTCTCCACATTCCCTGCCCGCCGCCCGACATATTGCAGACGCTGCCGTATCATGAAGACATTCTCGGCAGCCTTTCGCATTACGACCTGATCGGCTTTCAGACCGAGAACGACCGCGATAATTTCACCCACTATCTCACCTTGCAGGGCGGCAAGGCAGGCCGCGGCCGGACCTATTCGATAGACGGACGTCGCACTTGGGTCGACGCCTTTCCCGTCGGCATCGAAACGGCCGCCTATGCGCGACTCGCGAGCATCGCCGCAAGCTCTTCCTTCGTGCGACAAATCGCGGAGAGCCTCGCGGGACGCCGCCTCGTGCTCGGCGTCGACCGGCTCGACTACTCCAAAGGCATTCTTCAACGGATCAACGCCTTCGACCGCTTTCTCGAACTGTTCCCGGAATGGCGCTCGCGCGTCACTTTTCTGCAGATCACGCCCAAGAGCCGCGGCGAAATCAAGGAGTACGCGGCGATCGAGAACGAAGTGACGACTCAGATCGGCAAGATCAACGGACGCTACGGCGAGGCGTCGTGGACGCCGATACGTTATGTCAACCGTTCTTATTCGCGCACCGCGCTCGCGGGCCTGTACCGCACGGCGGATGTGGCGTTGGTCACGCCGCTGCGGGACGGCATGAATCTTGTCGCCAAGGAATATCTGGCGGCCCAGGACGGCGACCGTCCGGGCGTATTGGTCCTATCCCAATTCGCCGGCGCGGCGGCCGAACTCGGCGACGCGCTGATCGTCAATCCGCACGAGACGGAGGCCGTAGCCGCGGCGCTGAAAGAGGCCCTGGAAATGCCGCTGGCCGAGCGCCGGAAACGTCACGGTCCGATGTTCGAACATTTGCTTGCGAATGACGTCGAACATTGGGCGGAAAGCTTTCTTTCGACCCTTGGGGAAACACGCCAGCGACCGAGTCTGATCGAGGGCTTGCGCTCGATGTTCGACCGATCGGCGGCTTCGGCGACTTTGGAAGTTCCCGTCGCGAGACAGGGGCGTCAAACGACGGCCGAGTCTTCGAATCGGTCGTTTCGCTTCGCAGGCAAGCGATAGCGAGTCGGGCCGAAATTGAAAGGCGCCCATTAAAGCCGAAATAGGGTATCCCCATCACTCCAGTGAGGCGAGCGGGCTGGTGTCTTCAACGTTTCCGACGATGGTGGCGTACGTGGCCGGTCCGACGGCGACGGCCTGCTGAGCGAGCCTGTGGAAGA
>JBEKAL010000195.1:0-7760 GCA_050015935.1 Roseiarcus sp. | reverse complement strand
ATCATTTCCGAGCGCTGCGCTCATCTCGCCAACGACCGACAAACCCTAAAGGGCAGAGCCGGCTTCCACTGGTGGCCGCCCATCGCCAATGCGAGCTGATCGCCCGGAAACCGTATGACAGCCGCGCGGTCAGTCGAAGAGAACCGAAACGCTTTCTTCCTTGGCGATGCGGGCGATCGCCTCGCCGATCAGCGTCGCGATCGAAATCACGCGGACATTGTGCGCCACGCGCACCGCCTCGGTCGGCGCGATCGTGTCGGTAATCACCAGTTCGGTCAGCCGGGACGCGGCGATGCGCGCCACCGCGCCGCCCGAAAGCACGCCGTGGGTGATATAGGCCGAAACGCTCGCCGCGCCCTCGTCGAGCAGCGCGTCCGCGGCGTTGCACAGCGTGCCGCCCGAGTCGACGATGTCGTCGAGCAGCACGCACTGGCGGCCGCCGACGTCGCCGATGATGTTCATCACCTCGGATTCGCCGGCGCGCTCGCGCCGCTTGTCGACGATGGCGAGCGGCGCGTCGAGGCGCTTGGCGAGCGCGCGAGCGCGCACCACGCCGCCGACGTCGGGCGAGACCACCATCAGATTGTCGGCCGGACCGCGCTCCTTGATGTCGCGCACCATCGTCGGCGCCGCGAACAGATTGTCGGTGGGGATGTCGAAAAACCCTTGGATCTGGCCGGCGTGCAAGTCGACGGTCAACACGCGGTCGGCGCCCGCCCGGGTGATGAGATTGGCGACGAGCTTGGCCGAGATCGGCGAACGCGGGCCCGGCTTGCGGTCCTGCCGGGCGTAACCGAAATAGGGAATGACGGCCGTGATGCGCTGCGCCGACGCGCGCCGCAGCGCGTCGATCATGATCAGCAACTCCATCAGATTGTCGTTGGTGGGATAGGAGGTCGATTGCACGATGAACGTGTCGCGGCCGCGCACGTTCTCCAGGATTTCGACGAAAATTTCGAGATCGGCGAAGCGGCGCACGTGGCAGCGCGTCAGCGGCTCGCCGAGATAGGCGGCGATCGCCTCGGCGATCGGACCGTTGGAATTGCCCGCCAAAATCTTCATTTTTCCCGGCATGAGGCGGCTCCCGACGCGCGATGGCCGTCGCCGCCCGATTTCGCGGCGTCGGCGCGGCGAACGAGGCGGGTCATAGCAGCCGAGCCGGGCGGGAACAATACGACGCTCCCGTGACAGCGGCGCCCGCGCCACGCCATCCACGGAATGCGCTTGGGCGGACGCCCTATCGCAGCGCCGCGTAACTCAACGGCGTCCCGGCGGCCGGTTCCGGCGCCGCCGCCGCAACCGCCTCGGGCGTGTTGGAGAGATAGGCGGCCAGATCGTCGGCGCTCTCCGCGGCGACGCTCTCCAGCGCCGCCTCGCCGGCGAGCGCCCAGGGGTCGTCGGCCGATCCCTTCACCGGGATCACGTCCCTGAGCCTTTGCGCGCGCTGCTTGTCAGCGGTGAAGACGTCCCAGACATATTCGATCGACGCGCCGTCCTCGGTCAGCGCCGCCGAAAGATAGCCGCGCACGAGATAGCGCGCTTTCGCCGCGTCGACGACCATGATGTCGCGCGCTCGCGCCTCGCGCTCCAGAACTTGCGCAAAGTTCGCGGAAATCCCGGCCGGCGCGCCCTCGAGGGAAACGATGGCGACGCTCGCCTGGGCGAGATTCACGCCCTCGCGCCGGACGATTTGATGATGCGCCTCCGCGCTCGGCCCGAGGTCGGGGGCGGCCCCGAGGCATCCGCACAGCGCCAGCGGCGCCGCGAGGACGCCGAGCCGCGCCGGCCAAGCGCGGCCATTCCGCCACTTCACCGCCGTCGAACGCGTCAAGCCGGAACTCTCCTCGGTCGCGCCGCGCGCCGAACGCGACGGCCGACATTAACGTCGTGCTAACCCTATTTGACGACGAGGTCCAGATCGTGGGCGTTCAACCGCTCGGCATGGCGAGCGCCGACGAGATAGGTGCGCCCCAGGCAGAGCGCGGTCTCGCTGTCGCTGTCCATCAGGATCATGTGCAGGAAATAGACCTGATCGGGCGCGATGACGAAGTCGTTGCGCTCGTAAAACATCGGCGCGTCCATCCAGGAGGGCGCGAATTTCGCCCCGAGCGAATAGCCGCAGGCGTTGAGGCGATGGCGCGACAGGCGATGCGCGTCGAGAACGCGCGCATGGGCGGCGAAGACGTCGCCCGCGACGCGGCCCGGCCTGAGCTCGGCCTCGCAGGCCTTGAGCGCTTCGAGCGCGGCGGCGTGATAGGGCGCGTGCAGCGGCTTCATCCGGCCGACGACATGGGTGCGCATGATCGCGGCGTGGTAGTGGCGGCTGACGCCGGCGAATTCGAGGGTGATCTGATCGTCGCGGGAGAGCTTGCGCCGGCCGCTCTTGTAGCGGCAGAGCAGCGCGTCGGCGCCCGAACCGATGATGAATTCGTTGCCGGGATAATCGCCGCCGGCGGCGAAGATCGCGCCGTGCATCGCCGCGAGAATGGCGCCTTCGTCCGCGCCCGCCCGGGTCTCGGCGATCGCCGCGCGGTCGGCGAGATCGGAAAGGCGCGCCGCCTCGCGGACATAGACGATTTCTTCGGCCGATTTCGTCGTCCGCAGATGCGCGACGAGCGACGATTCGTCGACCAGCGTCGCATAGCCTTCGAGCGCCGCCTCGAGCCGGCGGCCGTTGAAATGGGTGAGGCCATAGCTGTCGAATTCGACGCCGAACCGCCCGCGCGCGCCCAAGTCCTCCAGCATCGCGCGCAGGTCGCGCGTGGGATCGGCGCCCTCGCCGTCCTTCCAGATCCGGATGTCGTCGATGTTCGATGTGCGCTGGGCCTGACGCAGGTCGGCCGAGCGCGTCAGCAACGCGACGCGCCCGTCGGCGCCGACATAGAGGCACTGAAAAAAGCAGAAGCCGAACGAATCGTAGCCGGTGAGCCAATAATCGCTCTCCTGGGCGAACAAAAGCAGCCCATCGAGCTTATGGGCCGCCATCGCGGCGACGAGCCGCTGCTTGCGGGCGGACATTTCGGCCGCGGAAAAATGCACGGGCATCGCGGGCTCCTTGACGATCGCGCGCGAGTGAAAGCGCGCCGACGCGCTCGCGTCAAGGCGGCAGGCCAGCGAACCAGGGCTCCCAGTCCGGGTTGACGCCGTCGACGCGGCGGCGTTCTCTCCGAGCCGCTTTCGCCTACCGCGTCATCGATAGACCAGCACGGGAATCGTGCTGTGGGTCAGCACTTTCGCGGTCTCGCTGCCGACGAACAGCGCGGCGACGCCGCGACGGCCGTGCGAGGCCATCACGATGAGGTCGCATTTGTTGGCGAGCGCACAGTCGATGATCGCGCGGTAGGGCTGATCATGGGCTTTGCGCACGGTTTCCACCGGCACGCTCGCCGCCTCGGCCGCCATTTTCACCTGTTCGAGGGCCCTGTCGGCGATCCGTGCGACGCGTTCGCCGTGCTCGTCGACGGTCTCGGCCACCAGCACGGCGTCCATCGACGCGATATGGTACGGCTCCGTGAGGGTGATCGCCGTCACTCGCGCGCCCAGCGTCTTGGCCAATTGCACGCCGTAGATGACGGCCTTGCGCGACAGATCGGTGCCGTCCGTCGGAATGAGAATATGCTTGAACATCGGGCCTCCCCCCCTCTGTTCCCCCGTACGGAATTCATTTACGCCCCACGGCGACCCGAACCATGACTTGCGTCAATTGCAAGACGGGCCGCGGGCGCGGCGGCGCGCTCGATCGCGCGATTTGGGCGCGCGACTTGGAAATGACGGGGATTTGAGGCGCCGACGCCGAGGCCTCGTGGAAAGAGGCTTCGGCGTGGCTGAAAGCGCCGCGGCCAGCGCGCCGGCGCGGCGGCGAGGGCGCGCCCTTCAGGCCCGCTCGATCGCCCTGGCCGCCGCATCGAGCGTGTCGGCGATCGCCTGGATTTCGGCGGGCGAGGCCGCGCGCCGCCTGACGCGCAAGCGGACCGCCATGCGCAGATTCTCCATCGCGCGCATGAGCGGGGCGATCTCGCCGCGCCGGTCGCTGTTGGCGCCGTCGAGGCGCGCGAAGATCGCGTCGACCTGGGCGCGGTTGGCGGCGAGAAACGCCTCGCCCTCGGCGGTCAGCGTATAGAGCTTGCGCCCGCCCTGATCCTGGGCGGCGGTGGCGTAGCCGATGTCCTCGATCAGGGTCAGCGTGGGATAGACGACGCCGGGGCTCGGGCTGTAGCCGCCGCCGACGCGCTCTTCGAGCGCCTTGATGATCTCGTAGCCGTGGCGCGGCTTCTCCGCCACCAGGGCGAGAATGACGAGCCTGAGATCGCCGCTGTCGAACATGCGCCCTTCGCGCGGCTCGAACCCGCCGCCGCGCCAATGCCGGCCGAAGGCGTGGCCGTGGGCGAAACCATCATGCGCGCAACGCGCGCGATCGACGAAATAACCAAAATGCATGGGGAAACTCCCTTGAGAGAAGACATATTGCGATATGTCTTCCGACAAGATATATCGTGATACATCGCGGTCAAGGCGCCAAAGCGATTATTTTTGCGTCGGGCGCGATCTCGCGGGCCGCCGGGCGCTAGCCTTGCCCCGCCTCGCGCACGATCGCCGCCATCGCCTGGGCGAGCGCGTCGCCGTCGGCCGCGAGGCCGGCCACGACCCCGGCGCGATCGGCGGCGGGGCGGTTCTGGCTCGCCTTCCACTTGCCCCTGATTTCGGCGATCTCGATCTCGACGCCGACGATCTGCTTGACCATCGCCGCGATGAAATCCTCCGGCGCGTCGCTCACCGCCCAGGAAGCGGGGCGAGTCGATTCCTGGGACTGCGTCAGCGCCGCGATCTGCCGGCGAAGCCAGCCTTCGTCCTCGATCACCCGCGGGCGCCCACGCGCCTGGACCATCAGGTAGTTCCAGGTCGGCACGACCTTGCCGGTCTCGCGCTTGGTCGCATACCAGGCGGGCGAGACGTAATGCTCGGCTCCTTGAAACACGACCAGCGCCTCGCCCGCCACGGCGAGGTCGCGCCATTGCCCGTTGGCGCGCGCCATATGCGCGCACAGCGTGCCGAGCTTCGAGGCGCTCGCGTCGACAAGGAACGGAATCGCATTGGCGAGGAGGCCCTGCGGGCCGTGGCTGACGATGAGGCCGAGCGGGTGGCGGCGGATCAGCGCGTGCTGAGCGGCCAGATCGTCCTGGCGGTGAAGCGGGGGTTCGTACATCGGCGCGCTCCGACGCGCGGCCGTCCTGGCGGCCGCGCGGGTGAAGCCGCTTGGTAGCGCAGTTGCCGAGCGCGCGCCATCGCGCCGCGCACGGCGGTTCCCAGCGCGTCAAACGCCGTAAACGACCATGCCTTTCTTGCGCCAATTGTCGAGAGCGTCGCGGGCGGCGTACTTGTCGTCGACCCCCTCGTTCGCGCCGATGTCCTCGAGGACCGCCGTGGCCTGTTGCTCGGCCACCCGCAGACACGCCGTCGCCGCCTCGCGGCGCACCGTCACGTTGGCGCTCTCGAGCAGCGGCAGAAGTCGCCCGAGCAGGCCGCGCGCTTTCAGCTCCCGCATGACGTCCCAGACTTCGCCGAGGATGCGATTGCGCGTATCGATGTCATCCTGATCCTCGTCGCAATCGAGGAATCGCGTCGCGTATTCGCGCGTCGCGGCGTCCTCGAACCGCGCCACGAGCGCGTCGTCGGTCATGTCCTTCAAGGCCGGTTGCGACGGCGGTTCCTCAATCGCACGCTGCATCAAGTCCAGCACCTGCCGCGTCGAACGGTCAGTGCGCAGCCCCGCCAAGGCTGCGTATGCCCACAGAGGATCGACTCCGATGAATTGCCCGGCCGCCCAGGCGCGAACATTGGGATCGTCGTCTTCAAACAATCGTCGCACTCCTGGAATCGGCTTGCGGGCGACAAGCGCGGTCCCGAGCGCCTTGATCGTGGCGACGCGCGCGTCGCGTTCGGGCGTCGGCCTGACTTTCTCCGACACTCCGGAAGCGAGAGCGGTTCGCCACTCGGCGTAAATAGTCGGGGTCGACTTCGCCGCTTCAACGAACAATTGGAGCAGGCGTTTCGTGCTCATCGCCGCATAACCGTTCGCACTCATTGCAGCACCCCAAACATTTGCAGCGCCGCCAAGCCGGCTTCATATTGCGATTGGTAGTCCATGGCGTTGACGACCTGCCGGTACAGACGCCCCTGCGAATCGCCGGCGGCCTTGCTGTTGTAATAGCCGGTGATCAATTCGTGCTTGAGACGCGGAACCCAGACGATATTGCTCGGATCGTCGATGACGTCCCAGCCGAATTTCTCAATAGCGATTTCTATCGGAGACTTGGCGACATTGTCCGGGTTCTGCTCGACGATGTGATGGTGCTCATAGCCGAGCACGTTCTGAGTCGGGTCTTCGTACAACTCTTGAAGCGTCTTGGGCGGATCGACGCTGGCGCGCACTTGGTCGATCGCTTGCTGCTCGCCCCTATTGAGTTCGGTCGAAGTCATGATCTCCAAGGCGGCCTCGACCGCAACCTTGAGCGCCGGGTCGGCCCAAAGCGCGGCCCGTCCCAACCCCACAACATCCGCCGCAGCGCCTTTCAGGGCCTTGCGCACGGCTCGCTTGGCCTCCCGCCACGCCTCCGACAACGCGGGCCGCCTGCGCGGCGATCCTCCCGGCGCCGGAGGCCCCGGCGCAGGCCTATTCGGCGCGGTCAGCTCGTCTTTATCGGGATTCGCCGCGAACCAGCCGCGGTTCGGCGGTTCGCCGGTTCGCGGGTGTTTCGCGGGATCCCAATCCCCCTTGAGCAGGCCGCTCTCGAACAACCGAGTCGCCAATTCGAGAGAACCGCGCTCGGGGACGTCCTTGGCGAGCGAGGGCGGATCGGGGAAGCGCAGCAGCAGCGCCGCGATCTTGGCGAGCGCCATATCGCCGCGCTCCAGCGCCCGCGCGACCCCCGCCAATCCGTCGCGCTTCGCGGCGATGTCGATCGGAAGCCCGTAACCGGCGCCGAGGTCGCGTTCGAGTTCGTCGATCGGCCGCGTGGCCCACGACTCGCCGCCGCCCGCCCGAGGCGAGCGAAGCAGCATCGGCGTCGATCCGACGAACAATCCGTCCTCGCCGCATTGGACGCCGCCTTCGCTCAGGCGGAAGAAGCGCATGTGCGGAATCGCGCCCAAATGCGTGCTCCGTGCTGTGAGAACTGCAATGGCTCGCATGAGAACATATGAAGAACATCTCGTCAAGGAAATGCTGATCTCCAAGCCGTCTCAGGCTTGACAAAACGATCGAGGCGCATTACTGTGGAAATGTGAAAAATATCACAGTATCCGTGGACGACGAGACCTACCGGCGGGCGCGCGTCAAGGCCGCCGAGAGCGGGGCTTCGGTTTCTCGCCTCGTCCGCGCATTCCTGATCGCGTTCGCGCGCGAGGAGACGGAGTTCGATCGTCTCGCGCGAGAGGAACACGCTTTGCGCGACCAGATCGCGGATTTCAGCGCCGGCGACCGCTTGAGCCGCGAGGCCGTCCATGCGCGCCGATAGCATGGCGAGCGCGTTCCTCGACGCCAACGTCCTGCTCTATTCCATCAGCACCGCGACCGCCGAGGCGGCCAAGAGGCGCCGCGCCATCGAGCTGCTCGAACGCGGCGACTGCGCGCTCTCCGTTCAGGTGTTGCAGGAGTTCTACGTCCAGGCGACGCGCGCTGCGCGCGCCGACGCGCTCGCGCATGACGTTGCGGTCGGCCTCATCCGCGCGTGGCGGCGCTTCCCCGTGCAGGAGACGACGCT
>JBEKAL010000194.1:0-7805 GCA_050015935.1 Roseiarcus sp. | reverse complement strand
CCCGATCCCCCAGAACGCCGGATCGCGGGCGTCGAGGCCGAAGGGCGCGAGCAGCTCGGAATGATGCTTCGTGCCGCCGGCCGCGAGCATCGCGAGATAGCGCTCGGCGAAGCCCTCGTGCGAGCGTTCATAGACGCCGTAGAGGGAATTCACCAGGCAATCGCCGAACGCGTAAGCGTAGACATAAAACGGCGAATGAATGAAATGGCCGATATAGCTCCAATAGGTCTCGTAGCCGGGCCCGAGCTCGATCGCCGGCCCCAGGCTCTCCGCCTGCACGCTCATCCACAACCCGCCGATCGTCTCGGCGGTCAGTTCGCCGTTCTTGCGCTCGCTGTGCACTTTGCGTTCGAACTTATAGAACGCGATCTGCCGCACGACGGTGTTGAGCATGTCCTCGACTTTGGCCGCGAGCATGGACTTGCGCGTCGCCGGATCGCTTGTCGAGGCGAGCAGCGCGCGAAACGTCAGCATCTCGCCAAACACCGAAGCCGTCTCGGCGAGCGTCAACGGCGTCGGCGCCATCAGCGCGCCATTGGGCGCGGCGAGCACTTGGTGCACGCCGTGCCCCAGTTCGTGCGCGAGCGTCATGACGTCGTGCGGCTTGCCGAGATAGTTGACGAGCACGTAAGGGTGCGCCGACGGAGTCGTCGGATGAGCGAAGGCGCCGGGCGTCTTGCCCGGCCGCACCGACGCGTCGATCCAGCCTCGGTCGAAGAACCGGCGCGCGATGTCGGCCATCTCCGGCGAAAAGCCGCGATAGGCGTCGAGCACCGTGTCGCGCGCCTCGTTCCAGGCGAACGTGCGCGCCGGCGCGTCCGGCAGCGGCGCGTTGCGATCCCAATAATCGAGCTGGGTCTTGCCGAACCAGCGCGCCTTGAGCGCGTAATAGCGATGCGACAGGCGGGGATAGGAGTCGGTGACCGCGCCGACCAACGCCTCGACGACCTCGCGCTCGACGCGATTGGCTAAATGACGCGAATCGGCGATATCGTCGAATTTGCGCCATCGATCGGAGATTTCCTTGTCCTTGGCGAGCGTGTTCATGATCAGCGTGAACACGCGCAGATTGGCGCCGAGCGTCGCGGCGAGCGAATGGGCGGCGGCTTCGCGCTTCGTCTCGTCGGGATCCTGCATTTTGGCGAGCAACGGGTCGAGCGTCAGCTCTTCGCCTGCGAACGCGAAGCGCAGCGAGGCGAGCGTGTCGTCGAACAACCGGTTCCAGGCGGCGACGCCCGAGACCGACTTCTCCAGGAACAATTGCTCGATATCGTCGGAGAGCTGGTGCGGGCGCTCCTTGCGGATGTCCTCCAGCCACGGTCGATAGTGGGCGAGCGCCGAGCCGCGCATCGCCGCGTCGAGAGCCGCGTCGTCCAGGCGATTGAGTTCGAGTTCGAAGAACAACAATTCTCCGGCCAGCTCGGTGACCTTTTCCTGTGCGTCGCCATAGAATTTCGCCCGCGCGACGTCGCTGGCGTCGCCGGCGTAGAGCAGCGACGCGTAGGACATGATTCGACCCGTCAAATCCTGCAACGCTTCATAGGCGCTGACCGCCGCGCACAGACGCTCGCCCGCGTCCGCCCCCTTGGCGAGTTCGGCGAGCTTGCCCTGATAGGTCGCGGCAAAATTCCTGGCGTCGGCGCCGGCGCGCTCGAGATCGGCGGCGAAGCGCGGCGAGTCCATGCCTTCATAGAGGTCGTCGAGCCGCCATTGCGGCAGAACGCCCAGGTCCGGCTCGTTCGAGTCCCGCCCGCCGCCCGCCGCGGTCTGGAAAACGCCCGCTTCAAAAACGCGCCCGCGGTCAGTCATGCGATCGGCCCTTGCGACAAAGAGGGCCCTATATCGCCCAATGTCGGCGCGCCTTCAATGCGCATATCGTTGATCGCCGCGCCAAATCGGGCCGCCATTAACATGACGTTTACCGTGATATCCGACTGTCGGAGCCGAGCGGTCGACGCGGGCCGCTCACGACAGGACTTTCATGGCCGCCCTCATTCTCGTCGTCGACGACGATCCCGTTCAACGCCGACTTCTCGAGGCGATGACGCGCCGATTCGGCTATGAGGTCGAGACCGCCGATTCGGGGGAGACGGGCTTGGCGCGAATGGAGGCCTCCGACCGGCCGCCGGTCGATCTCCTCGTTCTCGACCTCGTCATGCCCGATCTGGACGGGATGGGCGTGCTTACGCGCATGCGCCAGCGCGCCATCGCCATTCCCGCGATCGTCCAGACGGCGCACGGCTCGATCGAGGCGGTGATCTCGGCGATGCGCGCCGGCGCGCACGACTTCGTGGTCAAGCCGGTCGGCGCCGAGCGTCTGCAAGTGTCGATCAAGAACGCCTTGCGCGTCGACGCGCTGGAAGACGAATTGCGGCGCGCCACCCGCCGCCGCACGGGCGAACTGAGTTTTCGCGACATCGTCACCAAAGTCGAGAGCATGGCGCGAACGATTCGCTTGGCCGAGCGCGCCGCCAAATCGAATATCCCCGTGCTGATCGAAGGCGAATCCGGCGTCGGCAAGGAATTGATGGCCCGCGCGATTCAAGGCGGCTCGGAGCGGCGCGGCAAGCCGTTCGTCACCGTCAACTGCGGAGCGCTGCCGGAAAACCTCGTCGAGTCGATCTTGTTCGGGCATGAAAAGGGCGCTTTCACCGGCGCCACGGAAAAGCACGCGGGAAAATTCGCCGAGGCGCACGGCGGCACGCTTTTTCTCGACGAGATCGGCGAACTGCCGCCGGAGGCCCAGGTCAAATTGCTGCGCGCGCTGCAGGACGGCGAAATCGACCCCGTCGGCGCGCGCCGGCCGGTCAAGGTCGATTTCCGTCTGGTGTCCGCGACCAACCAAAACCTCATCGAACTCGTCAAGCGCGGCCGCTTTCGCGAGGATCTCTTTTATCGCCTGAACGTCTTCCCGATCGCGATCCCGCCGCTTCGCGCCCGCGCGATGGACGTGCCGGATTTGGCGCGGCGGTTCCTCGCGCGCTTTTGCGCCGAAGAAGGCAAGCGCATCCGCGGCATCGCCAACGACGCTTTCGCGCTTCTTTGCGCCTACGATTGGCCTGGCAACGTGCGGCAACTCGAAAACGCGATGTTTCGCGCGGTGGTCCTGGCGGACGGCGACGAATTGACGGTCGCTGAATTTCCGCAGATCGCTGCGCAGGTCGAAGGCTTCGACGTGCGCATCCCCGCCGCCCCGCCGCTCGTCGCCGAGACGCCGGCGCCCGCCTCGAGCGGCGCGGAAGGCCCTCATTTCGAACCGCGCGATCCCCATTTCATGCGCCTGATCGACGAAAGCGGCGACGTGCGCAGAATCGAGGACATCGAGGCCGAGGCGATTCGCTTCGCGTTCGCCCATTATCGCGGTCAAATGTCGCAGATGGCGCGCAAGCTCGGCATCGGCCGTTCGACCTTATACAGAAAGATGAAGGAAATAAACATCGACCCCGAAACTCTCGACGAGGCGGCGGCTTGAGTCGCGCCGGAACGGCGCAGCGCCCTCACATTTGATGAAAACTCGTCTAGGATGGCTCGTTCCAGCGGAAGGGCGGACCGTTATCTATCCTATCGGCGTCCGATGTTCGGCGCGCGGCGCAGAGGCTTCTCCATGAGCGCGTTCTTCAACTCGCTTCGGTCTTGCTCGGTCGCTCTGGCCGCGGCGATCTCCGCCTTGGGACCCGCCGCGTTGGCCGAGCCCGCGGGCCTCGTGGAGCCTACGAGCGCCGCCAAATCCGCAGCTTCGCCGTTTGACGCCCCCGCTTCGCCCTCTGGCGCGGCCAGCCCGATCGACGGCGGCGCGGCGAACGCTCGGGCGAGCGCCGTCGCCGACGCGCCAAGCGCCGCGCCGCAGAGCCCGGAACCGGAGATCTCCCCTCCGCTGCCGCCGGACGATCGCGACGCGCCGCCGGTCGTGATGGCGTCCAAACTGCCGGCGGCCGTCGAGGCCGCGCTCGCGGCTCTCGTCGCCGAGGACGTCAAGACGAGCCCGATCGGCGCCGGCGATTGGCGCGCGGCGCGGGAAGCGATCAGAGCGTTTTACGCGGCGCGCGATTTCGCTCCGGTCTGGGTCGCCGAGCAAGACCTGACGCCCGCCGCGAATTCGGCGCTCGCCCGCCTCGCCCAGGCGGACGCGGACGGCCTCGACCTTTCCGCCTTCGCGCTGCCCAAGGGCCCCTTCCCGGACGCCTCGCCGGAGCGCCTCGCCGAGGCGGAGGCCGTCATTTCGGCGGCGGTCGTCGCTTATGCGATGCAGGCGAGCGGCGCTCGCCTCGTCCCGACGCGGATTTCGCCTGTGGTCGCCGCGCGGCCGAGCGTGGCCGATCCGGGCCGGGCGTTGGCCGCGGTCGCCGCCGCCGTCGATCCCGACGCCGCGCTGGAGGATTTCAACCCGAAGCAAAAGGGCTATGCGGATCTGCGTGACCAATTGACGCGGCTGCGCGCCGGCGCGCCGGTCGCGGCGCCGCAAATTCCGACCGGGCCGAGTTTGGGGATCGGCATGGCCGATCCGCGCGTCGCGCTCGTGCGCGCGCGCTTGGGCCTCGACGCGGACAAGAATGCGAAGAACCCGCTCGTTTATGACGCGCGCCTCGCCTCGGCGGTGGCGGCGTTCCAGCGCGCGAACGGCCTGGCGGCGAACGGCGCCCTGACGCCGGCCACGGCCGAGGCCCTGTCGAGCAGCCCGCTCGCGCCTCGGGAGGCGATGATCCTCGCCAATATGGAAATGTGGCGCTGGGAGCCGCGCGCCATGGGCGAGGAGCGCGTCGAGATCAACATCCCCGACTATTCGCTCAAGGTGATGAACGGCGAGGACCTCGTCCACCAGGCGCGGGTGATCGTTGGCAGACCCGATTCGCCGACGCCAATTTTTTCCACCGAAATCCGCTACCTGCTGGTCAATCCGATCTGGCGCGTTCCCGACTCGATCATCAAGAAGGAAATGGCGCCCGGGCTGGCGCAAGACCCGACGTATCTCACCCGGCGCGGTTACGAGGTGAGCTGGATCGGCAACCGGCTCGTCGTCCGTCAACCGCCCGGCGAGGCCAACGCGCTCGGACGCATCGCCTTCATGTTCCCCAACCAACACGATGTCTATCTTCACGATACGCCCGCGCGCGGGTTGTTCGCGGCGTCTCGGCGGGCCTTCAGCCATGGCTGCGTGCGCGTCGAGCAGCCGATGCGTCTGGCCGAACTGGTCATGGGCGGCGCGAGCGCGGGCTGGACGAGCGGGCGCCTGCAATCGCTGTTGGGTGCCAGCGAGCGGACGGTCTTCTTGCCCCGCACGATCCCGATTCACCTGGAATATTTCACCGAATTCGTCGACGCGTCCGGCGCCTTGCAGGATCGCGAGGACATCTACGGAATCGCGCGGCGGGTCGCAGGCGCATTCGCGCGCACAAGTCAAGATTGAAACATCAACCTTAAGAGATTATAGAACCCGCGTTGCTCTTTTTCGCGTTCTGTGCTTTTCGTGACACATGGACGAGGTCAGGGCGCGTACGGCGTGACAAGCCGTAGCGCCGCGGGGGCGCGTCCTTAGCGGTGGGCGCGTAGGGGATCGGAAAGGGACAATTCGTTTGGCGTTGGATTTTGCCATCGACGCCACGGTTCGGCGCAAGAGGGCGTCGGCGCGTCTGCTCGCCCTCCCCGTGCTGCTGAGCCTCGGCTTTGCTCCCAGTTCGACCGAGTCCTCGGTCGCCAACGGCGACACGCGCACGATCACCCTTTCCAATTCCCATACCGACGAATCCGGCTCGTTCACCTATATGGTCGATGGAGTCTACGATTCGGCGGCGCTGGACAAGCTGAACTGGTTCTTGCGGGATTGGCGGCTCGACGAACCGACCAAGATGGACCCCAAACTGTTCGACATCGTCTGGGAGGTCTACCGCGAATCCGGGTCGAGCCAGCCGATCGACGTGCTTTCCGGCTATCGTTCGCCGCGCACCAACGCGATCCTGCGCCGACGTTCGCGTCAGGTCGCCCGATATTCCCAGCATATGGAAGGCAAGGCGATCGACGCGCATTTCATCGATGTCAGCGTCTCGACGATCCGCGACGTCGCCATGCGCATGCAGGCGGGCGGGGTCGGATTCTATCCCTCGGGCATGACGCCGTGGGTGCATATCGACAGCGGCTCGGTCCGCTACTGGCCGCGGATGAGCCGCGTCGCTCTGACGCGGCTGTTTCCGGACGGCAAGACCGTGTTCATTCCCGCCGACGGCCAGCCGATGCCGGGTTACGAGCAGGCGCGCGCCGAGATCGAAGCGCGCGGCGGCGACGTGCTGACCGCCAGCGCGACCGGCTCGAATTTCGGCTTGCTGTCATGGCTCTTCGGGGCCCGCGGCGGCGGCGCCGACGACGCGGAGGAGAACGGCGGAAACGAAGTCGTCGCGTCGGGCAGAGGCGGCGGCAGGGCGAGCGGCGCGGCCGCCCGGGTCGCGAGCGCGGTCGCGGACCCGTTGGCCGCGGCCAAGGGCGATTCGCCGCGCGGCGCGAACTCCATTCAACCGGCCGAGTCCCCGCCGCAGGCGCCGCAAGTCGTCGCTTCGCTTGATTCGAACACGCAGGGCGACGCGAACCCGATCAGCCCGCATGGCCCGATCGCGGCGCAAATCATCGCCCCCTTGCCGCCGCGCAAGCCCGCCGATCTCGCCGCGGCGCAACTCGCCGAGACGATTGCGCCGACGCCGCCGCAGCGCCCCGCCGAATTCGCGTTCGCGCCTTCCCCGGCCAAAGCGACGGGCGAGGAGGGCGCCGCCGACCGAGACCTGATCGCGGCGCTTCTCCAACGGGGCGGACTGCCGGGCGTGATCACGCGCGGCGTCGGAGGCGTTCCGTCGGACGTTCTGGCGCTCGCGGAGACGACGCCGGCGCCGGAACCGCCGGATCGGCCGGCGATGCTCGCTCGCGCCGCTGCGCTCGCGGCGCCGCTTCCTCCGATCCCGCCGACGCGGGCGCCCGCGCCGACCGAGGGTTCGCCCGCTCAGCCGAGCGAGACTTCGACGGCTCCGGCCAAGATGACCGCGACCGCCAACCCGCCCGCCGCTCCTACGACGCGCACGCTGGCCATGTTGTCGGCGAGCGATTCTCAGAGCAAGCCGGCCAACCCCTACGGCGAGCTGATCTACGACGCCTTCAAGACCGCGCCCGAACCGCGCGCCGCGGTGGATTTCGCGGAACTGCTAGGTTCGTCGCCATAGGACGCGCCTTCCTTCCTTGCGGGAGACGGGGAGCGCCTTCGCAGGCCTCAGTCCCTGACGAACTCCGCACCCGGGATTCCTTGGGCATAGAGCAGCGCGTTGAGGTCGGCGTGATCGACGCGGGCGTGAGCCTTGGCGGCGACCATCGGCTTGGCGCGGAACGCGACCCAGAGCCCCGCCTCAGATGGCCGAGGCCGCGATCCCACGGAACTTGTTCACCAACATTCTGCACATGATAGCTGAGTTGCGTGCAAAACCCGATCCATCGCCAGCGTGAAGCGTCCTGGATCGCGCCTTCGGGCCAGACTGACAGAAGAAGTGTGTTTCGACGACGGAAAATTCGGCGATATCCGATCCTCGATGGCCGCTCGGCCAGCCACGACCCACTCGGCAAAGCCGCAGCTGCGTCTCTGGCTTGTCAAGATGTCAAAACCGGGGTCAGATGTTCGGTCACGCCGACGCCAATCCGGCGAATGTCGGTTAAATGCTCACGAAAGAGAGCCCCATTGACCCTGATAAAGCCCTTTCGCGCGTTGAGGCCGGCGCCGGGACGCGCGGCGGACGTTCTTGCGCCGCCTTACGACGTGCTTTCGAGCATGGAAGCGCGCG
>JBEKAL010000193.1:0-7817 GCA_050015935.1 Roseiarcus sp. | reverse complement strand
GGCCATCATTTCCGAGCGCTGCGCTCATCTCGCCAACGACCGACAAACCCTAAAGGGCAGAGCCGGCTTCCACTGGTGGCCGCCCATCGCCAATGCGAGCTGATCGCCCGGAAACCGTATTATACCCTCGGGGCGGGCGCCATCCCGCGCGCCCGGGGACCGCCCAAGAGGCCCGTCAGGCGACGCGTCAAAATAACGGCTCCGGTCGTTGTTTAGAACGCCTCTCGTTGTTCGAATAAGCCACCGGCTCCGATTCAGTTATTTTGGAGCCTCGCCTTAACTAACTTATACTCCGAATTTTCCGTAAAGGCATGAATCCAATCATCACAAGTTCTCGATTTGAGCGACCTCGCCGACTACGAATGGAGGGGGATCGAACCGTCGCTTCCGGTTCCGGCGACGACGCCCTTGAGCATCGACCCGCCGAGCCCTCCATGGCGGTCGCCGAGCAGAGGCGAGACAAGCGCGCCGGCGCCGCAATCGAAGATCAGCGCATCGTCGCCATAACGCGCAACGCCGTAACGCCCGTCGCCGCAAGCGCGTAGGCGATTCCCCGGCGAGACAGGCGATCGGCGATTGACAATGGAGTGCATTCGTATGACATTTTGGCCGATCGAGCGTCGGCGGATTTTGAGGATCGGCGTCGGATGACGACCGCGAGCGTCTGCACGGCGCTGTCGCCGATATAGGCTGGTCGAGTCGGCAAAGCCAATGGAGGCGGCGAAATGAACGCTGTAGCGATCGCCGCGGAAACCCCGACGTTCCAGTCGATCATCCGGCTGGAAGGGGTGCAGAAGTATTTCGGCGCCGTTCAGGCGCTCCGCGACATCAACCTGAGCATCGGCGTCAACGAGATCGTCGGCCTGATCGGCGACAACGGCGCCGGCAAGTCGACGTTGATCAAGGTGATGACCGGCGTCATCCAGCCGACCGCCGGCCGCATCTTCGTGCGCGACCAGCCGGTCGACCTCTCTGACTACTCGGTGCGCATGGCGCACAATTTCTCGATCGAGACGGTCTACCAAGACAAGTCGCTAGCCGAAAAGCAGCCGCTGTGGCGCAATTTCTTCGTCGGCCGGCAGATCGCCAACCGCTTCGGCTTCATCGACATCAAACGCGAGAAAGAGGTCGCCAACGATATCCTGATCGACGTCATCGGCTTCCGCGGCGTCGGCATCACGGTCGATTCAACGGTGGGCAACCTCTCGGGCGGCGAGCGGCAGGGCATCGCGATCGGCCGGGCGATGCACTACAACGCCGACCTCATCGTGCTCGACGAACCGACCGCGGCGCTCGGCGTAGCGGAGGTGCGCAAAGTGATCGACTTTGTGCGCAAGATCAAACAGTCGGGCCGCGCCTGCATCTATATCGAACACAATCTGGCGCATGTGCACGAGGTGGCGGACCGCTTGGTCGTGCTCGACCGCGGGCGGATCGTTTCCGAAACCAGCCCGAAGGACATGTCGGTCTCCGAGCTGACCGAATATCTCATCGCGCTTCAGCACAAAGGTTAAGGGGGAGCGGCAAGCAATGGCGCAGCGGTCCGGCGCATGGCTCTTTCGGCGCTTCGAGGCGCTGCCGATCATCGTCGTCTTCGCGCTGCTGTTGGCGCTGTTCATGTATCTGGCGCCGGAGGTGTTCGTCAGGCCCTACATCTACATGATCTTCCTTTCGTCGTGGCCGCCTCTGATCTTGCTCGCGCTCGGCCTCACCTTCGTGATCGGGGCAGGCGAGATCGATCTGTGCTTCCCGTCCATCATCGCCTTCTCCGGCTTCGTGTTCGCGGTGTTGTTCAAGGAGTACGACCTCGGCTGGATCGCGGTCGTCGCCGGCGTCGCCTCCGGCGTTCTCGTCGGCTTCGTCAACGGCTGGATCATCGCCAAGGTCGGCATTCCCTCGTTCATGGCGACTCTGGGCACGCAGTTCTTCTGGGGCGGCATGGCGTCGGTGCTCTCCGGCGGCAAGTCCTACGCCTTGCGCGGCGCCGAAGAGACCTCGGTGTGGCAATGGATCGTCGGGCGTCCCTTCGCGACGACGACGAGCGTCGAGTGGCTCCAGGAGTTCTCGATTCAGGCGTTGTGGACGGCGCTGATCGTCGGCTTTCTCTGGCTCGTCCTCACCCGCCACCGCTTCGGCGAGCACACGCTGTTCATCGGCGATTCGAACGACGTCTCGCGCGTGGTCGGCATCGACGTCGACCGCGAGAAGATCAAGATCTTCACGCTGATGGGGGCGTTGGCGGCCTGCGCGGCGATCATGCTGACGCTGGAGAACAAGAACTTCTTCGGCAACCAGGGGCAGGGCTATCTCCTGACCGCGATCGCGTCAGTGCTGATCGGCGGCACCTCGATCTTTGGCGGCCAGGCGACGGTCATCGGCACCGTGTTCGGCTGCTTCATCATCGGCATGGTCGAAGCCGGGCTCGTCGCGGCTGGGGTGCCCGACTTCTGGGTGCGCACGGCCCAGGGGCTGATCTTTCTCGCCGCCATCATCTTTTACCTATACGCCAACGAACCGCAGCGCCGTCTCGCCTTTTTCGCGCGCTTCGGGCGCTTGCAGAGTTTCGGCCGCGTGAGATCGGCCGAATGAACGCCGCCGGCTTCGCCATACGGCGCAAGGACGGCGGGTGAATGGGAGAGCAAGATGAAACGTTTCAGTATCCTAATGGCGGGCGTCGCGATGGCGGCGCTGCTCTGCAGTTTCGGAGCGGCGTTCGCCGCCGATCCGATCGGCAAGGGCCTGACGATGTACATGCAGATGGGCGGCAACGCCGGCGACGGCACCACCCTTGCGCGCCAGACCGGCGCGACTGAGGCCGCCGCCGCGCTGGGCGTCACGCTCAAGGCGCAATTCTCCAAGTGGGCGCCCGAGACGATGATCGCCCAGTTCAAGGAGGCGATGGCCGCCAAGCCGGACTGCATCGAGATCATGGGCCATCCTGGCGCGGTCGCGTTCCACGATCTCGTCAAGCAGGCCATCGACCAGGGCATCGTCGTCACCAGCGGCAACGCCCCCCTGACGCCCTTGATGAACGAGTTCGGGCCCAAGGGCTTCGGTTATGCCGGCGTCGATCTCTGCGTCGGCGGCACGCTGACCGCCAACGCCATGATCGCGCAAGGCCTGAAGGCGGGCGAGCAAGCGGCGGTCTGGGGCATCTTCAGCCAGGCCGAGCGCGGCGTTTCGGAAAAGTGCCTCGCCGACACGCTGGAGAAGGCCGGCCTCAAGGTCGACCGGATCGACATCCCGCAAGACGTCAACAGCGACGCCTCGCTCGGCATCCCGATCTTCGCCGCCTATATTCAGGCGCATCCGGACCTGAAGGCCATCGGCCTGCAGCACGGCAGCGTGACGGGCGTCATGCCTCAGGCGCTTCAGAAGGCGGGCAAGAAGCCCGGCGATATCATCCTCGGCGGCATCGACCTCGCCCCCGCGACGATCGACGGCCTGAAGTCGGGTTACATCAGCGCGACGCTCGACCAGCTCCTCTATATGCAGGGCTTCATGCCGGTCGTGCAATGCGTGATGAGCGCGAAATACAAGATGCCGGGATTGTTCCTCAACACCGGCGCAGGGGTCGTCACCCCGAAGACGATCGGCGATCTGGTCAAGCTGATCGACGACGGCATTCGCTAAGCGCGGCTTGCCTCGTTAACGATCTCGCCGGCGGGAAACCGCCGGCGCTTTTTCGTCAGGTCATGCCGGCCGCGCCCTCCGCCTTCGCCCGCGCTGGCGCCGAAGCCGGCCGTGCCTTAGCATGGCGATTCGATCGGTCAGTGGGGGCCGGTCCTTGCTGGCGGTCGGCCGGGAATCGGAGAAGCGAGCGATGGTCGGCCGAGCGGAGCTGAGGGACAGATTCCGACGCGAATTCGCCGGCGAGCCGCGCCTCTATCGCGCCCCGGGGCGAGTCAACCTGATCGGGGAGCATACGGATTACAATGACGGCTTCGTGCTGCCGGCGGCGCTCGAGCTGTCCACTTGGGCGGCGGCGGCGGCGCGGTCCGACCGGCGGCTGCGCGTTCGTTCGCTGCGCATCGGCGGGGCGATCGAGTTCGAACTGGACGATCCCGCCCCCGCGCCGCGGCGCGACTGGAGCGATTATGTCCGCGGGGTCGCGCTCATGCTGCGGCAAGCGGGCCATCGGCTGGTCGGGGCGGACCTGCTGATCGACGGCGACGTGCCGATCGGCGCCGGCCTCAGCTCCTCGGCGGCGCTGGAAGTCTCGACCGGCTACGCCCTGCTCGATCTCGCCGGCCTCGCGGTGGACCGCACCCAGCTTGCGCTGTGCTGCCAGCGCGCCGAGAACGAAATCGTCGGCATGCGTTGCGGCGTCATGGACCAGTTCGTCTCCTGCCACGGCGCCGCGGGGCATGCGTTGCTGCTGGATTGTCGCAGCTTGACGTTCCGGCTGGCGCCGATCGAGCCTTCGGTTCGGCTGGTAATCTGCAATTCGATGGTGCGTCACGAATTGGCGGCCGGCGAATACAATCTGCGCCGGGCGGAGTGCGAACGGGGCGTGGCGCTGCTCGCGCCCGCGCTGCCCGGCGTCCGCGCGCTGCGCGACGTCAGCATGGCCGAGCTCGCGGCGCACGCGACGGCGCTGCCCGAGCTGACCTTCCGCCGCTGCCGCCACGTCGTCGCCGAGAACGACCGCGTGCTGCGCGCCGGCGCCGCGCTGGAGGCCGGGCAGGTCGAGGAATTCGGGCGCTTGATGAACGAGTCGCACCGCAGCATGCGCGACGACTACGAGATCAGCTGCCGCGAGCTCGACATTCTGGTGGAGCTTGCCTGGCGCATCGAAGGCGTGCTCGGCTCGCGCATGACCGGCGGCGGCTTCGGCGGCTGCACGGTGAGCATGGTGCGCGCCGACGCGGTCGACCGGTTCCGCGCAAGCGTCGCCGCGGGCTACGCCGCGGCGACCGGGATCACGCCGCAGATCCTGGTCTGCTCGCCGGGCGACGGCGTCAGCGCGGTCACGGATTAGCGAGATGGCGGCGCGATGCATGTCCCGGCGACGAGCGCCGCCGCCATCTGGACAGTCGCCCAAGCTCAAGGGACGCCAATGACGCTGCTCGAGGACGCCTCGCACCGCCGCCTCAATCCGCTCACGCGCGAATGGGTGCTGGTGTCGCCGCATCGCACGCAGCGCCCTTGGCGGGGGCAGACCGAGCGGCCGGCGCGCCCCGCCGCTCTTCGCTACGACCCCGACTGCTATCTCTGCCCCGGCGCACGGCGCGCGCACGGCGACGTCAACCCCGACTACCCCCACACATTCGTCTTCGCCAACGACTTCGCGGCGCTGCGAGCGGACGCCGGCGCGGGCGCCGTCGATCGAGGCGGACTGATCGTGGCTGAGGCCGAGAGCGGCCTCTGCCGGGTGATCTGCTTTTCGCCGCGCCACGATCTGACGCTCGCCCGCATGACGGTGGAAGAGATCGAGCGGGTGGTGCGGGTTTGGATCGAGCAGACCCGCGAGCTCGGCGGCGTCGAGACGATCGGCTGGGTGCAGATTTTCGAGAACCGCGGCGCCATGATGGGCGCCAGCAACCCGCACCCGCATTGCCAGATTTGGGCCACCCAAAGCCTGCCGAACGAGGCCGCCAAGGAACTCGCTTCGCAGACCAGTCACCGCGCCGAGCGCCGGGGCTGCCTGTTGTGCGACTACCTCGCGCTCGAACTCGCGTCCAGCGAGCGTGTGGTGGAGCAGAACGAGCATTTCGTCGCGCTCGTGCCGTTCTGGGCGGTATGGCCTTTCGAGACGCTGCTGCTGCCGCGTCGGCATTTCGGGGCGATGGACGAACTGAGCGAGGCGGAGGCGAGGGGTCTGGCCGATATCCTGCGCGCTCTGACGATCCGCTACGACAATCTGTTCGAGATCGCGTTTCCCTACTCGATGGGCTTTCACCAGTCGCCGACCGACGGCGCGGCGCACCCGGAATGGCATTTCCACGCGCATTTCTATCCGCCCCTGCTGCGCTCGGCGACGGTGCGCAAGTTCATGGTCGGCTTCGAGATGCTGGCGACGCCGCAGCGCGACATCACGCCGGAGAGCGCGGCTGAGCGGCTGCGCGAGACTCCGGCGGCGCACTACCTGGATCGGTCCGAGGATCCGGCCGAAGCCCGGCGCTGACGCGGCGTCTCGGACCCGGAGGGCGCCGACCCTGGCCGAGAGCCGGAGGAACAGCTCGAAACCGGCGAGACGCGCCGCCCGCCGCGCCCCACGGCCGCGCTTTCGCCTCCGGCGTACACGCGATAAGGGTGGCGGCGCGCAATGACGCGGGGTTCGACGCGAGTTCCAACCCGATTTTGGCGCGGACGAGCTGAGCCGCCCGAGCGGGCGATCCGGCGATGCGCCGGGCAACCGAAGGCGTGCGAATGTCCGATCCAAACTACCTCGCGGCTCGAGACCGTTACGACAACGCTCCCTATCGCCGATGCGGGAGCAGCGGCGTCATGCTTCCGGCGATTTCCCTGGGGCTGTGGCAGAATTTCGGCGGTCTGGACGCTTTCGAGACCGGACGCGCGATATTGCGCCGCGCCTTCGACCGTGGGGTCACGCATTTCGATCTCGCCGACAACTACGGTCCGCCGCCCGGCGCCGCGGAGGAGAATTTCGGCCGCGTTCTGGCCGCCGATCTGCGAAGCTATCGGGACGAGATCATGGTTTCGACCAAGGCCGGATACCGAATTTGGCCCGGCCCTTACGGAGAATGGGGATCGCGCAAGAGCCTGCTCGCAAGCCTCGAGGCCAGTCTGAAGCGTCTCGGGGTCGACTATGTCGATATCTTTTATCACCACCGGCCCGATCCGGACACGCCCCTGGAAGAGTCCATGACGGCGCTCGCCGATGCGGTGCGACAGGGCAAGGCGCTCTATGTCGGCCTTTCCAACTATCGCGCCCAAGACGCCGGCAAGGCGATCGCGGCGCTTCGGTCCCTGGGAACGCCGTGCCTGATCCAACAGTCGAAATATTCGATGCTCGACCGAGGCGTCGAGCAGGACAAGCTGCTCGATCTGCTCGGCGAGGCCGGCGTCGGCTGCATCGCCTACTCGCCGCTCCATCAAGGCGTGCTCACCGACAAATACCTGAATGGGATCCCCGAAGGGTCGCGCGCGCGGCGAGGCAGCCGCGGCGGCTCCATGGGGCGCGAAGGCGTGTCCGATTCCGCCATGAAGAGGGTCCGTCTGCTGGAGCCGGTCGCCGGGCGGCTGCGCATTCCGCTCGCCCATCTCGCGCTGAAATGGGTCCTGCGCGACGGGCGCGTCACGTCGGCGTTGATCGGCGCGCGAACGGCGCGGCAATTGGACGATTCTCTCGATTCCCTCGCCGGGCCGTCGTTGTCGCCCGGCGATTTGGCCGAAATCGAAACGATTCTATCGTAGCCGGCGGGCGCGCGGGCGCGGCGCCGATCGGCTTCGACAGGCGGAGCGTTGCGAACCCGACCCAGCCGCGGCAGGCTTCACTGTCCGGTGACGGACTGGCGGCGGATACGGCGGTCGATGATGGTTTGCAGGACGACCGAGACGACGATGACCAGACCGAAGGCGAGTTGCGTATAGAACGCGTTGACGCCCGCCGAGACGATGCCGGCGTTGATCGCGCCGATGATGAACGACGCGACGAAAGTGCCGACCACCGAGCCGGTGCCGCCGAAAACCGACGTGCCGCCGAGGAACACCGAGGCGATGGTGTTCAGGAGCGAGCCGTCGCCGGTGCTCGGCCAGAAGTAATAGCCGTAGATCGAGCTCAACATGCCGCAGAACACCGCGGTGACCCCGACCAGCACGAACGCCTTGATCTTGACTCGTCCGGCGTTGAC
>JBEKAL010000192.1:0-7878 GCA_050015935.1 Roseiarcus sp. | reverse complement strand
TGCCGCTCGGCGCGCATGTCGTCGAGGATTACCGCCGTTTGTCGCTGTCGCTGAAGGCCCATCCGGTGGCGTTCATGCGCGCGCGCCTCGACGCGCGCGGCGTGAAGCGCTCCGACGCGCTCGCTTCGCTGAAGAGCGGCGAGCGCGTCACGGTCGCCGGCCTGGTCCTGGTGCGCCAGCGCCCCGGCACGGCCAAGGGGGTGATCTTCATGACGCTGGAGGACGAGGCCGGCGTCGCCAACCTCATCGTCTGGCCGAAGGCGTTCGAGCGCCTGCGCGCGATCGTCATCGGCGCGCGCTTCGTCGCCGCGACCGGCAAACTGCAGAACGAATCCGGCGTCGTCCACCTCGTCGTCGAGCGCATGGAGGATCTGACGCCGATGCTCGGGCTGCTGTCGGAAGAAGGCCGCGGCGCCGATCGCTTCGCGCCCGCCGACGAGGCGCGCCGCCCGCCATCGACCACGGCGCAAAAGCGCCAAGGCGACCGCTTCGCGCAAGTTCAACTGTTCGCCGATCCGCGCCTCGCCCCGCCGCCGGCCGAGAGCCGAGAACTCGAGCGCGCGCTGCCGGCGGGAAGAAATTTTCATTGACGGCGCCGGCGGAAAAGTCGTCCCGAGTCCCTCGACGACAATCGGCGCTTCATAATAACGCACGCCCAACTTTCCCCCTCGCCAAACCCGCTGCGGAATGTAATTCTTGATCGACGAGCATTTGCGAGCGGCGCATGTCGGTCCAACTGTTTATTTCCTGCGTCTCCAAGGAATTCGGCGACTATCGCGAGCCTCTGCGCCGGCTGCTGACGCGCGACAACGTCGAAGTGAAAGTGCAGGAGGATTTCAAGGACTTCGGCGGGGTTATGCTCGCCAAGCTCGATCGCTATATCGGCGGCTGCTCGGCCGTCGTCCATATCGTCGGCGACATGACCGGCGCCGCGCCGCCGGACGTCGAGGTCAGGGCGTTGCTCGCGCACCACCCCGACTTGCCGGATCGGTTCGCCCCTCTCGGCGCGGCTTTACGAGCCTGCGAAGCGATCAGCTACACGCAGTGGGAGGCGTGGCTCGCGCTCGCCCATGGCGTCGATCTGCTGATCGTCGCGCCGAAGCCCGTAGCGCCGCGCGGTCCGGAATACACGCACAACGACGCGATGATCGCGGCGCAGGTAAGCCACTTGCAGCGGCTCGAGGCGGCCGGACGCCATTGCGGCTTCGAATTCGCGGACCAAAACGACCTTTGCTCGCATGTCGCGGTGACTATCGTCCTCGACATTCTCGTTGCCGCGTCCGCCGAAGCTCGGCCGCGCCAGCCCCGCAATCTCCCGTATGCTTCGCTCGGCGAATTGTTCGTCGGTCGCGACGCGTTCCTCGCAAAGCTCCACGGCGCCCTGAACCACGCGGGCAAGGCGGCGGTGACGGGGCGGGCGCTTCACGGGCTCGGCGGCGTCGGCAAGACGCGGCTCGCGGTCGAATACGCTCATCGCCATGCGGATGATTATCGCGCGCTGATGTTCGTTTCCGCCGATACGCCGCAAAAACTGCAGTCGGGGCTCGCCGCGCTGGCGGGCGGCGACGTTCTCGACCTCAAGGAAAAGGAGCAGCGCGAGGACGAGAAGAAAGTCGCCGCCGTGCTGAAATGGCTGGACGATCATCCGGGCTGGCTGTTGATCCTCGACAATATCGACTACGCCGGCGCGCGCGACGCGGCGACGGCGTTGGTCGCCAAGTTGAAAGGCGGGGCGGCGCTCGTCGCCGGTCGCTTCGCCGACTTTCCCGCCGAACTTCCGGCGCTGCCGCTCGACGTGCTCGACGAGGCCGACGCCGCGCACTTCCTGCTTGCGCGCACCGACGGCGCGCGCATCAAGGCCCCCGACGATGCGGCGCGCGCTTTGGAACTCGGGTGCGAACTCGGCCGCCTAGCGCTCGGACTTGAGCAGGCGGGGGCTTATATCGCCGCCGAGCGCATCGGGTTCGCCCGCTATCTCAAACTGTGGCGCGAGAAGCGCGCGACCGTGCTCACCTGGTTCGACAAGACGCTGATGAGCTACGACCACGACACGGGGCTCGCCGCGACCTGGACGACCTCGGTCGACCGCCTGACGCCGGACGGCCGCCGCCTCATCGAACGCCTCGCCTTCCTCGCGCCGGAGCCGGTCCCCGACTCGCTGCTCGACGTCGCCGCGCCCGGCGATCCCGAGGAATTCAACGCCGGCGCCGCGCGCGCGAATCTCTTCGCCTATTCGCTTGTCTCGCGCGCGGCGGCAGAGGCGGGCAAGGCGGCGCAGGACGGTTTTGCCGTGCATCGGCTGGTGCAGGATTTCACGCGGCGCGCGATGAGCGAAGCGCGGCGGGAAGGCGCGTTGCGGCAGGCGCTGGGGTGGGTGAACCGGGCGTTTGCCGGCGATCCGCAAGACGTCCGAAGCTGGCCGGTCCTCGACCCGCTCGCGCCGCATGCGCTCGCGGTCGCGAAGCGCTCGGACGAGGCCGCGATCGCCGAGCCCACGGCCTGGCTTTTCAATCAGCTAGCCGTACTGCTCAACGAGAAGGCGCGCCACGCCGAAGCCGAACCGCTTTTTCGGCGCGCGCTGTCGGTCGACGAGGCGAGCACTGGGCCGGATCACCCGAACGTGGCGACGAGCCTCAACAATCTCGCGGGCTTGCTCCGCGACACGAACCGCGTCAGCGAGGCTGAGCCGCTTTTTCGACGCGCGTTGGCGATCGACCAGGCGAGCAAAGGACCGGATCATCCCGATGTGGCAAGAGACCTCAACAATCTCGCGGAAGTGCTCCGCGCCACCAATCGCCTTAGCGAGGCCGAGCCGCTTTATCGCCGGGCGCTGGCGATTTTCGAGGCGAGCTACGGGTCGGATTATCCCGATGTGGCGACAGGCCTCAACAATCTCGCATTGTTGCTTAAGGATACGAACCGCCTCGGCGAGGCCGAGCCTCTTTATCGCCGCGCGCTGGCGATCGACGAGGCGAGCTATGGGCCGGATCACCCGAAGGTGGCGATCCGTCTCAACAATCTCGCGAGCTTGCTCCAGGCCACGAAGCGGCTCGGCGAGGCCGAGCCGCTTTATCGCCGGGCGCTGGCGATCGACGAGGCGAGCTACGGGCCGGATCATCCGAGCGTGGCGACCGGCCTCAACAATCTCGCGGGCTTGCTTTACGCTACGAACCGCCTCGGCGAGTCCGAGCCGCTTTGTCGCCGCGCGCTGGCCATTCTCGAAGCGAGCTTCGGGCCGGATCATCCGCACACGGCGACGACGCGCGCGAATCTCGCCGCGCTCGAAGCCTCGCGAGGGTGAACGCGCGCTCCGCGCTCGCGCCGCCGCCGCCCCTACACGCGCTCCACCGCGCTCGCGCCGCCGCCGCCCCTACACGCGCTCCACCGCGACCACGCCGGCCACCGCCTTCAGCGCGCCGGCCAGCGCCCCGGTGACGGCGTAGCGGCCGGGGAGCCTCACTTCGACTTCGCCCTCGTGGGGCCCCAGCATCACCACCAGCGAGACTTCGCCTTCGCCCTTGACGCGCAGGCGCTCCGCGATCGAGGCGAGCGGGGCTTCGTCGCGCACGAACACGCGCAGGCCCGTCTGCGCCTTGGCGGCGGCTTCGTTCAGCGACTCCACCTGCACGATGCGCGCGCGCACGTCCTCGCCTTCGGCGCTCGCCTGCAAGGTCACGAGAACGTCGGCGCCTTTCTCCAACAGGTCGCGGTACTGCGCCAGGCCCTCCTGGAACAGGATCGCCTCGTATTGGCCCGAGGGGTCGGAAAGCTGGACGACGCCGAGCTTCGCGCCGCTCTTGGCGCGCCGCTCGTAGCGGTCGATGACGCTCGCCGCGAGCCGCGCGGTCGAAGCGCCGGAGCGCACGGCGCGGGCGAACTCCGCCCAGCGCGTCGCGCGCAGCCGCTTCAACGCGGGCTCGTAGGCTTCCAGCGGATGGCCGGAGAGGAAGAAGCCGACCGCCTCGAATTCGCGCCTTAAGCGGTCGGCCGCCGGCCAGGGATCGGCGCGAACCTTGAGCGGCGCGGCTTCCGTCTCGCCGAACAGCAGCGCGTTCTGCCCGGACGCTTGCTCCTCGGCGCGGCGATGGGCGAGGGCCAGCATCGGCTCGATCGAGGCGAAGGCGAGCGCGCGGTTCGGCTCCAATTCGTCGAAGGCGCCGGCGGCCGCCAGACTCTCCAGCGCCTTCTTGTTCATGCCGCGCGCTTCGACGCGGCGCGCGAAGTCGCTCAGCGAGGCAAAGGGCCGCTCGCCGCGCGCCTCGACGATCGCCGCCGCTTGCGCCTCGCCGACGCCCTTGACCGCGCTGAGGGCGTAGGCGATCGAAGCCGCCCCCGCGTCGTCGAGCCGCACGTCGAAATCGACGCCGGAGCCGTTGATCGACGGCGGCGCCGCCTTGAGGCCGAGCCTAAGCGCCTCGGCGCGGAATTCGGCGAGTTTTTCGGTGTTGGATTTATCCAGCGTCATCGACGCGGCGAGGAATTCGGCGGGGTGATGGGCCTTGAACCAGGCGGTTTGATAGGCGATGAAGGCGTAAGGCGCGGAATGCGACTTGTTGAAGCCGTATTCGGCGAACTTCGCGCAAGCGTCGAAGATCGCATCGGCGGTCGCCCTGGCGATGCCGCGCTCGACGGCGCCCGCGACGAAGCGCTCGCGTTGGGCGTTCATTTCGGCCTTGATCTTCTTGCCCATCGCGCGACGCAAGATGTCGGCTTGTCCCAGGGAATAGCCGGCCAGGTCCTTGGCGATCTGCTGGACCTGTTCCTGATAGGTGATGACGCCGAACGTCTCCTTGAGGATCGGCTCCAGCAGGGGATGGGCGTATTCGATTCTTTCTTCGCCAAGCTTGCGCGCGCAGTAGGCGGGGATATTGGCCATCGGTCCGGGGCGATAAAGCGCGACCAGCGCGATCAAATCCTCGAAACAGTCCGCCCGCATATCCACCAGCGCCTTCTTCATGCCGCCGCTTTCCAATTGGAACACGCCGATCGTCTCGCCGCGGCCGAGCATTTCGAAGGTCTTCTTGTCGTCGAGCGGTATGGCGGAAGGATCGACGACGACGCCGCGGCGTTTGAGCAGCGCCGCCGCCTTGGCGATCGTCGTCAGCGTCTTCAGGCCGAGAAAGTCGAATTTGACCAGCCCCGCCGCCTCGGCCCATTTCATGTTGAACTGCGTCGCCGGCATCTCCGACTTGGGATCGCGATAGAGCGGCGCCAGTTCGACCAGCGGCCGGTCGGCGATGACGACGCCGGCGGCGTGGGTCGAGGCGTTGGAATAGAGCCCCTCCAGCCGCTCGGCGATCGCCAGCATCTTGGCCACGCTAGGATCGGCGCTCGCCGCCTCGCGCAGGCGCGGCTCGTCGGCGACGGCCTGTTTGAGCGTCACCGGCTTGGCCGGGTTCTGCGGCACGAGTTTGGCGAGCTTGTCGACCTGGCCGAGCGGCATTTCCAGCACCCGAGCGACGTTGCGCATCACTCCGCGCGCCAGAAACGAGCCGAAGGTGATGATCTGGGCGACGCGATCCTCGCCGTAGCGGCGGCGCACGTAGGCGATCACCTCGTCGCGCCGGTCCTGGCAGAAGTCGATGTCGAAGTCCGGCATCGACACGCGCTCGGGGTTGAGAAAGCGCTCGAACAGCAGGCCGAAGCGGATGGGATCGAGATCGGTGATGGTCAGCGCGTAGGCGGTGAGCGAGCCCGCGCCCGAGCCGCGCCCCGGCCCGACGGGAATCCCCTGCGCCTTGGCCCATTGGATGAAATCCGCGACGATGAGGAAATAGCCGGGAAATTTCATCCGCACGATGACGCCGAGCTCGAATTCGAGCCGCCGGCGGTAGTCCTCGATCGTGTGGCCCGGCGCGCAGCCGTAGAGCGCCATCAGCCGCTCCAGGCCTTCGCTCGCCTGACGGCGCAGTTCCTGCTCCTCGTCGACCGGCGCGCCGCCGGAAGCGGAAAAATGCGGCAAAATGGGCTTGCGCGTCAGCGGACGATAGGCGCAGCGCATCGCGATCTCGACGCTGTTCTCGCACGCCTCCTTCAAGTCGGCGAACAGCGCCAGCATTTCGGCGCGGGTCTTGAAGCGATGCTCCGGCGAAAGGCGGCGCCGCTCGGGGTCGGAGACCAGCGCGCCCTCGGCGACGCACAGCAACGCGTCCTGGGCCTCGTAATCGGCCGCGGCGGCGAAATAGGGCTCGTTGGCGGCGACCAGCGGCAGCCCTTCAGCGTAGGCGAGATCGATCAGCGCCGGCTCGTTCGCGCGCTCGGCCTCCAGGCCGTGGCGCTGGATTTCGACGTAGAGTCGTCCGTCGAAACGATGGGCGAGGCGCTTCAGGCGCGCCGCGGCGAGGTCGCTAGAGCCGAGCGCCAGAGCGCGGTCGATCGGCCCGGCCGGCCCGCCGGTCAGCGCGATGAGGCCGCTGACGTCTTCGAGCGCGGGAAAACCGATATGCGGCTCGTCGCCGTCCTTGGGTTCGAGCCAGACGCGCGAGGCGAGCCGCATCAGCGCGCGATAGCCCGCTTCGTCCTGCGCGATGAACACCAGCGGCGCGCGCGCGGCCCTCGTCTCGTTGAGGCGCGAAGCGGCGGCCGGCGCGTCGGAAAAATCGACGGTGAGCTGCGCGCCGATGATCGGCTGCACGCCGGATTTGGCGAGCTTGTCGGAAAACTCCAGCGCGCCGAACAGATTGTTGGAATCGGTGATCGCCAGGGCGGGCATCGAATCGGCCTTGGCGAGCTTGGCCAGCGCCTCGATCGACAGCGCGCCCTCGCGCAGCGAAAAGGCGCTGTGCACGTGCAGATGCACAAAACCGACGGCTTTGAGAATCGACGAATCCATGGCGGGCTCCGCCGCCATTGTGCCCGCTCGGCGCCGCGGGGTCGAGGGCGCCAAGACGGCTTTACGGGGAAAACCGAACGCTTCGGTTGCGGCGCGGAATTGTTGACGCTTCTTGAAAGGGGAAGTTTAAGGCGGCCGGGGCATGATCGTCGCAGGAAAGAAATGCGCGAACGAGGCGTCGCGATGTCAGGGCGAGAAGTTGTGTTCGGCAAGCGCGGCGCGTCGGCGAAAGCGCCGCCGCCCAGGCGCGAAGGCCCCTCGGAAGCATTCCTCGCGGCGAGCGAGGCCGCGCGGGCCGCTTTTCTTCGCGGCGACTTCGATCAGGAATCGGACGCCGAGCCGGCGCCGGCGCGTTCTTCGGCCGCGCTCGACGAGGAAGCCGACATGAGGCGCTATATCGGCGCGAACTGGCCCGGATATCGCGATCTTTGGCTGGCGATGAAGGACACGGCAGCCCTCGCGCCGAGCCGTTGCTACGCCGCGGGCGCATTGACCAGCTTTTGGCTGCTCTATCGCAAGCGTTATGCGCTGGCGCTCATGGTCATGGCGCTGCAATTCGGCGGCGCCTACGCCGCGCCGGATTTCGGCGCGCTGATCGATCTCGCCATCGCGCTGATTTTCGGCCGTTACGGCAAAGCGATGGTGGTGCGCGAGGGCCTTGCCGCGATCGCGAGGGTGCGAGGCGAACGCCGCGCGGCGGGCGACGCCCGCATCCGCGTCGCGCGGGCGGGCGGAACGAGCGTCATCGCCCCGATCGCCGGCGCATTGCTCGCGGGCTGGCTGCTCTTCGCCGCGAGCGGCGAGACGCCGGGCGACGCCGGCGCGCTCCTCAACGAGCTGCTGGGGGTGAAAATTTGATCGACGGCGCGCGGCTCCGGCCGTTCGCATCCGGGGGTGAGCGGTCGTTCGCGCGGACAAAAATCAGGCTCTTCGACGTTTCAAGTGGAATTGAGGATGTCTGGGAGCGGGGCGGCGAGCAGGTAGATGATGGTGACGAAGGTGGTGGTGTTGCGATAGCCGCGGGCGCGTGCACGTGCGGCCTGGAA
>JBEKAL010000191.1:0-7924 GCA_050015935.1 Roseiarcus sp. | reverse complement strand
ATGGGCGGTTTCCGTACGCCGGCCCACACCCAGACGATCGATCGCCGCTGGCCGGCATCCGAAAACCTTCACCAACTTAGCCGTTCAGCCGATGATCGCTCCGCCTCTGAAGCGGACGTTGAGGCGACGGCCCCGCTCGGCTGCCGCGGGAGGATTGCAGTCCTTTTGGACATCGGCGACGATGACCTCTCGACAGTTGGCCACCTTCGAACTTGACCCGCCGGCCTGGGCGGAGAGGACTGGACGCCGGAGCGTGACCAGCACAGTCCAGATGGATATGGTTTGCGGTCATGTCCCCTGGGCGAACGCTGCTGCTCGTCACCGCCTCGTCGCCGGCCATCAAGAGAGTGCGCCGGTCGCGCGTGCTGAATTTCCAGCAGATCACCATGCCGTATCTGGCCGCGCTCGCGCCGCCTGAGTGGACCGTGCGGCACATCGACGAAGAGGTGTCGCCGGTCGACGTGACGAGCAACGCGGATCTCGTCGGCATCACCTTCCACACGCCGAGCGCGCTCCACGCCTACGATCTCGCCGCGCAATTTCGCAAGCGAGGCGTTTGCGTCGCGTTGGGAGGGCCGCATGTCACTCTCATGCCGGATGAAGCTCAGGACCATGCCGACGTGATCTTCGTCGGAGAAGCAGAATTGAATTGGCCGCAGTTCCTGAAGGACTTCGTGACCGGAAGCTACTCGCGACGCTATTGCGCGAACGCGCCGCCGACGCTGGACGCAGCGCCGATGGCGCGCAAAGACCTGTACCACCGGCGCGACTTAACCGGGGGAAGGCTCTTCGCGACGCGAGGCTGCCCGCACGATTGTGACTTCTGCGCGGTGGCGCTCATGTATCAGCGCAAGGTTCGCAAGCGGCCGGTTGTGTCGGTGGCCGCGGAATTCGCCTCGTTTCCCGGCAGGACGATCATCTTCTGGGATGACAATCTCGCAGCCGATCGCAAATACGCCAAGGAGCTCTTCCGATCGATTGCGCCCTATCGAAAGTGGTGGGCCAGTCAGGTCAGCATTCACGCGGGTCAGGATTTGGAGTTCCTGCAACGCGCCGCCGAGAGCGGATGCAAGCAATTGTTCATCGGGCTGGAGTCGATCTCCCAGCGAAGCATGGACGGGGCCCACAAGGGATTCAATCGCGTCGAGGAGTACAGCCGGCTGATCGACCGCATTCACGGGCACGGCATTGCCGTTCAGGCGGGGATTGTGTTCGGGTTCGACCACGACGGCGAGTCGATCTTCCGTGAAACTGTCGACTTTCTCGAAACGTCTGGCGTGCAAAACGCCACCTTCAACATCCTCGCCCCGTATCCAGGAACACCGTTGCATCGGCGTCTAGAGGCGGAGGGGCGGATCTTGACCCATGACTGGAGCAAGTACAACGGGCGCGAAGACGTGGTGTTTCAGCCGCGCCTCATGAGCCCCGAGAGATTGCTTGAAGGCTTCCACTACGCGACTCGACGCTTCTATTCCGCTTCAAGCATCTGTCGGCGGCTTGCGCGTTCCCCCGTCGGCCTCTGGTGGACGCTGCCCTTGAATTTGGCCTACGCGAAAGCGCTTTGGTCAGCTCGCCAGAGCCGAGCCATCGCATCGGGCGATCCCTGACCGTCGTCAAAGACAATAGCTCGTTCTGGGCCGGATTCGGGCGAGCGCATGGGCGCGACGAGCGTTGCAATCGGCCGCGAATTAGCATTCACCGTCGGCCGCTTCGCGCCCAAACTTGCCGTTCAGCCGATGCTCGCTGCGCCTCTGAAGCGGACGCTGGCGCCGATGGGCGCGCTGGGGCTCAAGGGCGACGCCGCCCGAGCGCGCGAATATTACGCGCGCGCCCTCGCGGCCGGCGTCGAAGCGGCGCGCCAACGCATCGCCGCGCTCGCCGCGCAACAGGACTGACCGCCGGGGAGTGGGTTCGTTTGAATGGCTGCAATGGGCGGAAAACAGCCCGTCCGCCGCCCGCTCCGTTGCGTTCATCTTTTTAATTTGCTAAATTCGTTCACGCCGAAAAAATTGGGGAGGGAATATTATGACAGCGTTCAATGCCGTGCGATTCCGAGTAAAGGCAGGGCGTGATCAGGAATTTCTCGACGCCCACAAGAAAATGGGGGCCGACTGGCTCGGCCTCAGGCATGTCAACATAATCAAGACCGCCGAACACAGCTACTGTATCATCGCTGAATGGAACGACATGAACTCGTTGGCCAAGGCGCGCCCGAACATGATCGCCACGCTCGACTCATTCCGGGATACGCTCGAAGACTTGGGCGGCGGGCTGGGCGTCACCGACCCAGTTTCAGGTCGGGTCGTGTTGGAACTCAAATAGCAAAAGGTGCTGCGGTCAAGTCCATCGTGAGCGGGCCTGCAACTCCTTATAAGACAGGGCGGCGCGTAGGTCGCCCTGAATACTGTCCAAACGGCTTGTTCAAGCTGAGTGTCGCCGTGCCTGGATCGGAGGCGTCCCGTCCTTAAACGCGCCCATGATTTGTTTCCGCAGATCGGCAGTGTCCTTGTGGCCGTGGAACTTCACCGCGTGCTGGACCGCGGCTTCCAAGAGTTCAGCGTCTGTGTCGGCGCTGATTGCGACCGAGCAGTTCATGTCACTCGGCATTTCACGACAATCGATAAATCTGCGTCCCATTTTAACCTCCCTGGCTAACCCCAGCCCTGGAGACAACGCTACGTATGCGTGCTTGCATCGATCGTTCTTATCAGAAAAACTTAGCAGAGTTCCGAATGAGCACAAGAAGCCCCGCGTCCGACGTGCGACCTTACTGCGAAACTGCAACGTCAGCCGGCGGTCGAAATGGAGCCGCGAGCATCGCTGCTCGGTTCACCCGCCGGGTTTGCCACGCCGCCAGCTTCCAGCAGCTCCGGGCTGGGCATGGCTCCCGCCTCGGACGGAGAGGCGGAGCTCACGTTGTTTGAAGTGAGCCGCCAATTTGTATTGACGGCAGCCCAGCGCCTATCGACGGCAAGTGTCCGTTTCGGCCCCTCGCTCCTCCGAAAGCTGTCCTTCCCCTTTCGGCCAAGAGCCGCCTCGACGAGGCGGCTCCTGCAATTTCCCAAACCCGTTCGAACTTCGCTCAGCGCGAATAGAATTCGATCACCAGGCTCGGCTCCATGTGGGTGGGGTAGGGCACTTCCGTCAGGCCGGGAATGCGCGTCATCTTGGCGGTGCCCTTGGCGTGATCGACCTCGATGTAGTCGGGAACGTCGCGCTCGGCGAGGGCCGCGGCCTCAAGGACCATCGCCAACTGGCGCGAGGATTCCTTGATCTCGACGACGTCGCCGACCTTGACTTGATAGGAAGCAATGTTGACGCGCCGGCCGTTGACGGTGAGATGGCCGTGGTTGACGAACTGGCGCGCGGCGAACACCGTCGGCACGAACTTGGCGCGGTAGATCAGCGCATCGAGCCGGCGCTCGAGCAGGCCGATCAGGTTGGCGCTCGAATCGCCCTTCATGCGCAGCGCTTCGACATAATATTTGTGGAACTGGCGCTCCGAGATGTTGCCGTAATAGCCCTTGACCTTCTGCTTGGCCTTGAGCTGCGTGCCGAAATCGGTGGCCTTGCCCTTGCGGCGCTGGCCGTGTTGGCCGGGGCCATATTCGCGCTTGTTGAACGGGCTCTTGGGACGGCCCCAGATATTCTCGCCGATGCGGCGATCGATCTTGTATTTGGCTTCTGCGCGCTTCGTCATCGCGGTTCCTCTGAGATACGAACGGTCGAACGATCAGGGAACGCGCCCTCCTCTGCGCCGAGCCTTCCCGAAAACGAGAAAAACTCCGCGCCGACAGGCTTTCGCCGAGCTAGGCTTGGCCACGGGTGCGTCAAACGACGAACGCGCCCCCTTGGATGAGGGCGCGCCTGTCGCCGCTCCCGTAGGCTCCAATCTCCGCTCTGTCAAATCGAAAAAGAACGGCTCTCCCACCGATCCGCCTATCCGCTCGGCCGACGCGATGGCATAGCCGCCCGAAGCGGCCCAGCCCCCTCGCTGGGCCGTCGGCGCGCGCGTCCGCCCTCACTTGGCCGCGCGCATCTTCGCCCCTTCCGCGCCGCCGTTTTCCGGCTCCGGCGGCTTGCCCGCCGAAGCCGCGCTGAAGCGCGCGATCAGCCACGAGCGGAACAGCGCCACCGCTTCGTTGCTGAGGTCTTCCGGCTGCGTGGTCAGATAATAGCCGTAACCTTCGTCGAGCCACAGGTCGAACGGCCGCACCAGCCGTCCGGCCTTGATTTCCTCGTTGAACAGAAGGGGATCGGCGAGGGCCAAGCCATCGCCGAGCATCGCGTATTGGACCGCCAATTGTTGGGTGTCGAACACCAGGCCGCGATCGACGGCGAGGTCGGGGCGGCCGATCGAGCGCGCCAACATCTCCCAGAACAAGTGGCGGGGACGACCGTCGATCTTGAAATGGAGGAGATCGCTCGCGGCGATGAGCTTGGCCGGGTCGGAACGGTCGATCGTCTCCAACAGCTTCGGGCTGCACAGGATCGTCGCGCGCACCATCCACAACAGGTCATGGATCGCGTCGGTGACGCGCGGCTCGGAATAAACGATGGCGATGTCGATATCGCCGTCGACATCCGCGCCGGTCGTCGGCTTGGAGACGATTTCGAGGCTGATGCCCGGATTCTCCTCGCGAAAATCACGAAGGATCGGAATCGCCAGGCGATGCGCGAAAGATGTCGGCAGCGCGACCTTCAGCACGCGTTTGGGCCGGCCCTTTTCCTTGATGACTTCCCCGAGCGCCTGATCGATGCGGTCGAAAGACTTCGAGACGACCGGCAGAATATGCCGCCCCGCCTCGGTCAACGCCAATTGTTGCGGCCGACGCTCGAACAACGCGACGCCGAGAAAATTCTCCAGCACGATGACATGACGGCTCACCGCGCTCTGCGCGACGGTCAGGCTGTTGGCGGCGGCGGTGAAACTCAGATGCTGTCCGGCCGCCTCGAACGCGCGCAGCGCGTTGAGCGGCAACCATTTGCGATCCATCGTCCCTCCCCCCGGACGATGCGCGAGCCTTCGACCCGTTCGCGTTCTCGCGATGAAGTCGATCGCCCACTCGCAGCCCATGCCGGGTTTGTCGGACAACACGATATGACCCGACTCGTTCGCCCGCAAGGGCTCGGCCATCGCGCCGTCGCGACGGTCCACATCCTATTGCGCTATTCCGGCGGATCGCGAGAAAAGCGGCGGAACGGCTCGCCCTTCCCCTTAGCGCCGCCGCGCGTTAAGGGAGGCCGCGTCTTCCCCAACTCTCCGGAACCATGACCGAACAAAACCCCGTCGCGCGTCGGCGCACCTTCGCGATCATCTCGCATCCCGACGCCGGCAAGACGACGCTCACCGAGAAAATCCTCCTCTTCGGCGGCGCCATCCAGCTCGCCGGCGAAGTGCGCGCCAAGGCCAACCGACGCCAGACGCGCTCGGACTGGATGGGCATCGAGCGCGAGCGCGGCATTTCCGTCGTCACCTCGGTGATGACCTTCGAATACGGCGGCTGCGTCTTCAACCTCCTGGACACGCCCGGCCACGAGGACTTCTCCGAGGACACCTACCGCACCCTGACGGCGGTCGACTCGGCGGTGATGGTGATCGACGCGGCCAAGGGCATCGAGGCCCGCACGCGCAAATTGTTCGAAGTCTGCCGCCTGCGCGACATTCCCATCGTCACCTTCATCAACAAGATGGACCGCGAGACGCGCGATCCGTTCGATCTTCTCGACGAGATCGAGAAGACGCTGGCGCTCGACGCCGCGCCGCTCATCTGGACGGTCGGGCGCGCGCGCGCGCTCGCCGGCGCCTACGACATCCGCCGCAGATGCGTTCGCGCGCTCGGCAAGGACGCGCCGGTGATCCCCGTCTCGGGCCCGGACGATCCGGCGGTCGCGGCCTTGCTGCCCGAGCACGAGCGCGCGACCGCGATCGAGGAAATGACGCTCGCGGTCGAGGGCTGCCGCGCCTTCGACAAGCAATCCTTTCTCGAAGGGCATCTGACGCCGGTGCTGTTCGGCAGCGCGCTGAAGGAATTCGGGGTGCGCGACCTCATCGACGCGATGGCCGAATTCGCGCCGCCGCCGCGCGCGCAGGAAGCTTCGACCCGGACGGTGAAGGCGGACGAAGCGAAGATGACCGGCTTCGTCTTCAAGATCCAGGCCAACATGGACCCCAACCATCGCGACCGCATCGCCTTCACGCGCATCTGTTCGGGCAGGCTCGCGCGCGGCATGCGCGCCAAGCTCGCGCGCACGGGCAAATCGATCACGCTGTCGGCGCCGCAGTTCTTCTTCGCCCAAAACCGCTCGCTCGCCGAAGAGGCTTTCGCCGGCGACGTCGTCGGCATTCCCAACCACGGCTTGCTTCGCATCGGCGACACGCTGACCGAAGGCGAGGACATCGCGTTCCGCGGCGTGCCGAGCTTCGCGCCGGAAATCCTGCGGCGCGTCAAACTCGCCGACGCGATGAAGGCCAAGAAGCTGCGCGAGGCGCTGCGGCAGATGGCCGAAGAGGGCGTCGTGCAGGTGTTCCTGCCCCGCGACGGCGCCGGCGCCGTCGTCGGCGTCGTCGGCGCGCTTCAGCTCGACGTGCTGAGCGAACGCCTCGAGGCCGAATACGGCCTCGCCGTTTCCTTGGAGCCGAGCCGCTTCGAAGTCTGTCGTTGGGTGAGCTCTGAGGATCGCGCCGAGCTCGACAAGTTCGTTTCCGCCTACCCCTCCTCGATGGCCGCCGATCTCGACGACGCGCCGGTGTTCATGGCCTCGAGCGCGTTCAACCTGCGCTACGAGCAGGAGCGCTGGCCGAAGATTACGTTCGCCGACGTGAAGGATTACCAGAAGCGCGCGCGGGAGTGAGCGGACGACAGCTCATCGAGCCCTCAGCCGTCATTGCGAGCGAAGCGAAGCAATCCAGAGATCGAGGCGGCAGCCGAGTTGCGCGATGTTCGTCCACGCGATCCGACCGTATCGGAGCTACGCCATGCGGCGACTGGCGCGCCATTAATGGGCAAGCGTCACGATCGCTGGATTGCTTCGCTTCGCTCGCAATGACGGCAACGGAGCCGCCCTCGCCCCAACCCTTCTCCCGCTTGCGGGAGAAGGCGGCCCGAAGGGCCGGATGATGGGCTAGCGCGAAAGGCGCTTCACTTCGCGCACGGCGCCTTGCGTTCCGCGTCGAGCGCCGCCCCGGCCTCGCCGTGAAGGCCGCGCACTTGTCGAAAGCGGCTGATTGCGCAAGACTGTGACATGCGAGGGGCTACGAGATCAGCCGCTGAGCGCGTGGCGGGCGTCCTGAAGGCCAAACAGACCTGCTTCACGCAACCCGTCCATCCGACTACACTATTCTTTTGAAAGAGGGGGCTCGCGATGTCAGCCAAGGCCGCTATCGGGAGTTCGATGGTTCGCATTTGCCGCGTGTTATCGGCGTGGTTGATAGCACTGGCGGTCGGTTGGGCGGCGGCGGCCGTGGCTGGGCCTGCGGAGGACTTGATTGGTGCGGCGGCTCGTGGGGATGCGGCCGCAGTGCAAGCGCTTCTGGGCAAGGGGGCTGCAATCAACGCCAAGGCGAGCAACGGCGCGACCGCGCTGATGGCGGCCTCCGCAAGCGGCCACCTCGATGTGGTGCAGGCGCTGCTCGCCAAGGGGGCCGAGGTCAACGCCAAGAATATCAACGGCCAAACCGCGCTGATGATGGCCTCCCTGGAAGGCAGCCGCGATGCTGTCCAGGCGCTGCTCGCCAAGGGGGCCGAGGTCAACGCCAAGGCGAGCAATGGCGCGACCGCGCTGATCATGGCCTCCCAGAACGGCCACCTCGATGCTGTCCAGGCGCTGCTCGCCAAGGGAGCCGAGGTCAATGGCAAGATGCGCGATGGCCTGACCGCGCTGATTATGGCGTCCAACAACGGCCACCTCGACGTGGTGCAGG
>JBEKAL010000190.1:0-8307 GCA_050015935.1 Roseiarcus sp. | reverse complement strand
GAACGCTGGCGCATCGCCGGCGGCGACGGGGCGCGTCCACGATCGGGAGAAAGCCGAAACGATCACGCGAAATCCGCACCTTGCGCCGAGCGAGTGTCAAAGCGCTGCATAATGCCGGTTAGTAAGCTGTCCCCGTGTGCCTTTTTGCGCGAGAACGCCGCGCGCGTGCGCGGGCTGTCGGACGAAATTTTCACCGCCGAGCGCGAGATCGACGCGGTCGTCTATGGACTGTTCGACTTGACCGCCGAGGAAGTCGCGCTGTTGGAAGAGTCGCTTGAAGGACAGTATTGAGCGGTGCGAGTGGTATTGTCACAAGCAATAAACACTTACACAATGCATGATGTAGATATAGACAAGTTTACAAAGTGATTATGAATGAATGCCCTGCCTCGATGTGCGCTATCGATTCGAGCGCCACAGCGAGGAGCCGCCGGGCGAATTGAGGCGCGCGCGTGCAGCGCGGCGGAAAATGTGCACGCAAAATCTTGATATCGCTCGATCGCGTCCGAAAACGGCGCCCGCGCCGCTCACCTCGCCAGCATGTTCCTGAATTGCCACGGATCGCTTTCGTCGATTTCCTCGGGGAAGAGGCCCGGCCGGCCGGTCGGCGGCGTCCAGTCGGTGTAGGCGCCGATCATCGGCCCGAGATAGGGCGTCTGCGCTTCGAGGCAGCGGCGCAAGTCCATCTCGTCCGCCTCGACGATGCCGGCGTTCGGGTTTTCCAGCGCCCAGACCATGCCGGCGAGCACGGCCGAAGCGACCTGCATGCCGGTGGCGTTCCGATAGGGCGCGATGATCTGATCCGCGAGGGCGTGAAAGGCCGCCACTTTCGCGAGGCCCACACGAACCGCGCCATCTCGAGCAGTTTTTCGCGCGTCCGGCCGCCATGCGTCAGAACTTTCACGGGCTCGGCGACGCTCCGGCGGCTCAGCGCCCGCCGGCCTGCCGCGCGATGGACACGAGATAGCGGCCGTAGCCGCCCTTCTCCAATTTGGCCCCGAGCGTCTCGAGCTGCGACGCCGAAATCCAACCATTGAGAAAGGCGATTTCCTCGGGGCAGGCGATCCGCACGCCCTGACGCGATTCCAGCGTGCGCACGAATTCGGCGGCTTCGAGCAGGCTTTCCGGGGTGCCGGTGTCGAGCCAGGCGAATCCGCGCCCCATTCTCTCGACCGAGAGGGCGCCGCGTTCGAGATAGACCCTGTTGAGATCGGTGATCTCGAGTTCGCCTCGCGCGGAAGGCTCGAGGTTAGCGGCGATTTCGACGACCGTCTTGTCGTAGAAATACAGGCCGGTGACGGCCCAACTCGATTTCGGCGTCTGCGGCTTCTCCTCGATCGAGACGGCTTTGCCGTCGGCGTCGAATGCGACGACGCCATATCGCTCGGGGTCGCTGACGCGATAGGCGAATACGCTCGCTCCATCCTTGCGAGCCGCGGCCGCGGCCATCATCTGCGGCAAATTATGGCCGTAGAAGAGGTTGTCGCCGAGGATCAGCGCCGAATTGTCGCCGGCGACGAAATCCGCGCCGATCAGGTAGGCCTGCGCGAGCCCGCCGGGATGCGGCTGTTCCGCATAGGACAGGCGCAGTCCCCACTCGGCGCCGTCGCCGAGGAGCTTGCGGAAATGGGGCACATCCATCGGCGTCGAGATCACCAGGATGTCCCTTATCCCCGCCAGCATCAGCGTGCTGAGGGGATAATAGATCATCGGCTTGTCATAGATCGGCAACATCTGCTTGGACATCGCGAGCGTGACGGGATGCAGACGCGTGCCGGATCCCCCCGCGAGGATTATGCCTCTCATCGTTTCATCCTTTCGCCTCGGCCTGCAGCAGTCGAGCCACGCACAGCTTCACCGACTTGCGCCAATTGGGAAGCGCGACGCCGTAGCGCTGATGCAGCTTGCCGCAGTCGAGTCGTGAATTGGCCGGGCGGCGCGCCGGCGTGGGGTAGTCCGCGCTCGTGATGCGGTCGACCCGCACGGGGGCGCGCCCCTGCGCCGCGGCCGCTTGAAACGTCGCCTCGGCCAAATCGGCCCAGAGCGCGGACCCCTGACCCGCCATATGAAATACGCCGCGCAGTTCGGCGTCTCGCGGCGCCTTGGCCAGCGCGCTCGCCACCGCAAGAATTCCATCGCCGATATCCGGCGCATAGCTCGGATTTCCGATCTGGTCCGCGACGACGCTCACCGCCTGACGCTTGAGGCCGAGCGCGAGCATCGTGCGAACGAAATTCTTGCCGAATGGGCTATAGACCCAGGCGGTGCGAAGGATCACATGATCGTCCGTCGCGGCCGCCACGGCGATTTCGCCGGCAAGCTTGCTGCGGCCGTAGGCGCCCGTCGGCGCAACCGGGTCCGTCTCGCGATAAGGGCGATCGAGCAGCCCATCGAACACATAGTCCGTCGAAAGATGGATGATAGGCGCGCCGAGCCGCGCGGCTTCCGCCGCGACCTCTCCCGCCGCGTCGCCGTTGATTCGGGTCGCCGTCGCTTCATCGTTCTCCGCGAGATCGACGGCGGTGAACGCGGCGGCGTTGACGACGAGGTCCGGCCGCGCGGCTCTCAGCGCGGGGCCGATGGTCTCCAGATTCTCGAAATCGAGCGCCGGGCGACCAAGAAGGGCCACGTCGATTCCATGCGCCGCGGCGCGTTCGCGCAGCGATAAAGCCACCTGCCCGCTCGAGCCTGTGACGACGACCCTCATCGCGATTCCGCGTAGTCGAAATAGGCGGGAAGCTCGCCCAGCACAGGGTGGCCGCGATCTTTCTCCGACAGCACGGGTCCACCGGCGGGAGCCGGCCAAACGATCCCCAGCGCGGGATCGTTAAACGCGAGGCCGAAGTCATGCGCCGCCGAATAGGGGGCCGTGACTTTGTAAAGAACCTCGCTCGACGGTTCGAGGGTTATAAAGCCGTGCGCGAAGCCCCTAGGCACGAGCAGTTGGCGCCAGTTATTGCGCGACAGTTCGACCGCGACATGGGCGCCAAAGCTCGGCGATCCCCGACGAATGTCGACGGCGACATCGAGGATCCGTCCGCGCGCGCAGCGGATCAGCTTGTCCTGGGCGAACGGGCGGATCTGGAAATGCAGCCCCCTCAGCGTGCCGACCAGTTCGGACAGCGAATGGTTGTCCTGCACGAAATCCAAATCGATCCCCGCGCCAATAAAGGCGGCGCGGCTGTACGTCTCCGAGAAAAAGCCGCGACGATCGCCGAAGCGCTTCGGCTCGATCAATTTCACCGCCGGGATGGCTGTATCCGTAATCGCGAAATTGCCGCTCACGCCGTCGCCTCCGCTCCGACGCCGAGCCTCTGGCCGCGATAGACGCCGGAGCGGATGTCGCGCCACCACGTCGGATTGGCGAGATACCATTCGACCGTGCGCCGCAATCCGGTGTCAAAGGTTTCCTTCGGCGCCCAGCCCAGTTCGTCCCTAATTTTTGTGGCGTCGATGGCGTAGCGCGCGTCATGGCCGGGGCGATCGGCGACGAATGTGATCAGGCGCTCGTGCGGCCCCGTGGGGTTCGGCCGCAATTCATCGAGAATCGCGCAAATTCGCCGCACCACTTTCACGTTCGGCCATTCGTTGTGTCCGCCGATATTGTATGTTTCTCCGACAGTCCCGCGACTGGCGACGGTCAGCAGGGCGTCGGCGTGATCGTCGACGTAAAGCCAATCGCGCACATTCATGCCGTCGCCGTAGATCGGCAGCGGCTTGCCTTCCAGCGCATTGAGAATCATCAGCGGAATGAGCTTTTCAGGAAAGTGATAAGGTCCGTAGTTGTTCGAGCAGTTGGTGACGACGACCGGCAATCCGTAGGTGTGGCCCCAGGCGCGCACGAGATGGTCCGAACTGGCCTTCGACGCGGAATAGGGCGAGTTCGGCGCGTAAGGCGTGTGTTCGCGGAAATAGCCGTCGCCGCCGAGCGATCCGTAGACTTCGTCGGTCGAGACATGATGGAAGCGGAAGGCGCCCTTGCGGGCCTCAGAAAGCCCGCGGAAGAAGCGCAGCGTCTCCTGAAGAAGGTGGAACGTGCCGACAATGTTCGTTTCGATGAACGCCCCCGGCCCATCGATCGAGCGGTCCACATGGCTCTCGGCGGCGAGATGCATCACAACATCGGGACGGAATCGGTCGAGAACCGCGCGAACGGAGGCCGAGTCGACGATGTCGACCTTCGCAAACGCAAAGCGTGAATTCTCGCAAACCGGCGCGAGGGAGGCGAGGTTTCCCGCATAAGTGAGCTTGTCGAGAACGCAAACGGAATGCTCGGTCTGCGTAATGATCTTGCGAACCACCGCCGACCCGATGAAACCCGCCCCGCCTGTGACAAGAAACTTCACGACCTTCCTTCTTGCTTAGCCGAGTCAATTTGCGGGCCTACCATACAAACCGAGTAGCGGTCTCTCGCATATCGCTAAGGGCCAGTAAGGAAACAACCGATTCGGCGGCGCCGTTTAACGCCTTGTATGTTCTGTCGTTTCTACGACATTCGCAGGCGATTGATTCCCGACCGACCCTAAGCGCTCTCCAACGCGCCGTCATTCCTTGACAGAGAGTTCATCTTATCCCCCTCGCGGGGTAAAGGAAAAGTCGCCGCCGCCTTGCTTGGCGTGACGAAGCGAAACGGCCGAATGCTCTTGGCCGCCAATTCGGTCGATGGCGACGGCCGCCGACAGCACGAAAACGACCCGATGGGCGACCAGAAACGGCGCACATATTACGTCAAAAGCGCCGATATCGCCAACCGGAAAGACGTAAGAGTGATCCGAGCGAATTGGACCCCTCCCCGGGGCGGCCGGTTCGCCGTTCGGAGCCCAAGTCGCAGTCCCCCGTTTCCCTCGATCGGCTTCGATCAAAGGAAGGCGGCGCGACGAGCCGATGGCGGCGCCGGCCCGGCCGCCGCAACGATGGCTTCGTCCCCCTCGCGCGCTCGGGCCCTCGCAATGGCGCTCCACAACAGCGACGTTCGTCGAGATGCGGTATTGGCCGTCCTGACCGGGCGGACGGTTTTTGCGCGAAGAAGTCACCGTTCCGCCAGCCGCGGATCGCCTTCGTCCCGCGCCGAGGAAAACCGGCGCAGGCGACCCGCCATGGGATCGCGTGATGACTTCGCTGTCAGCCCCTGATATTGCAAAGACCGCTCGCGGCCCGTCTGGACTTGCCTGGCTGGCCTGCCGGGAGGCGAGATGAAATTGCGGGAGCCGGTCATTTCCCTTGCGCTTTTTCTTTCCCGTTCGCCGCGGCGCGCGTCGGACTCGTTGGAGAAGATCGCGACGAAAAGCGCGCGCGATCAAGCGCCGGATTCGACAATGGACGACTCTGTCGCCGATCCGGCGCCGTCGTTGGAGCGGCTCGGCGCGCGCGCCGATTCGCTTTACCTCTGGACCTCGTTACGCCGGCGGCGCGGCGACGCCCCCCAGCGACGTTCGCTGTCGGCGTTCGTGGGCGAGGTCGAGGCGATCGAATGTCGCGCGGCGTGTCCGTCAGGCATTGCCGGCGGAGCTGCTGGGGCGCGTGGAAGAGCAGGTCGTTTCGCGGCGGTCCGAACGACTTGCATCGCTGGATCGACCGCGACGACATGCTGAGCCTGCTGCGCGCGCTGGGGTTCGACGAAATTGGCGCCGCGCATGACGAGCCCGAACACAAGAATGGCCCTTCCTTCTCGATTTTCGCTCGAGGCGTCCCTCGCCGACGAAATACCGCTCGTTCCCGAGCGCGACGTCGTCATAGGCGACGACGGAGCGTTGGTCGCGACGTCGCGCGAGCCTTGGCTGCGCCTCGTCCTCGGCGGCGGCGCGCCCGTCAATCGCTGGGTCGAACTGATCTACGACGCGAGCATAATCGCCCCCCTCGCCCGCCCGCTCCTGCGTTGCATAACGCCGCACGGCGACAAGGACGAGATCCTGCCGGGCCCGATGTTCGGACGAGCGATCTGGCTCGGCAAGATTCCCGCCCGAACGAGCGCGATTTGGATTTCGCCGACAGATCAACCCGGACCGTTCCGTTTCCATGTCGTCGGGCTGCGCGGGGTTACGCTCGCCGAATGCGTGAAGCGCGGATTGCGCCAGCGTCCCCGCCACACGCTGCTCGGTCTGGGCTTCGGCCTCGCCGGTCAAGCGTTTCTCGCGGAGCGCCATTTTCGGCGCGCGCTCATGTCGACGCCGCTGAAAGACTACCCGCGCTGGCGGGAGACGCGTCGTAGAGCCCCCGCGTGGGACGGCCTGGACGCCGTTCCTTCCGAGGCGGCGCGAGGCCCGCATATCCGCGTCGTTCTGCCTCACGCCGACCAGACGGCGATCGCGCGTTGGCTCGCTCGCTTGCGTGCGCAACCCTGGCCCCGCTGGTCGCTCGCGGCGCCTTACGAGCGCGAGCCTGCGCCGGACCAGGTCTTCGCGCTGACGGAGGGCGCTCCATTGCGCGCGGCGCTCTGCGACCTCGGCGCGCGCGACCTTGTCGTCCTGGCGCGGCCTTGCGAGTCCTGGGCCGACGAGGCGTTTGCGATCGTCGGCGCCGCGGCGTTGCGCGACGACGCCGATCTCTACTATGCGGATGAAGACGGCGCGGACTCGCCGCCCAGGCTCAAGCCGGATTGGAGCCCGCTGCTCGCGCAGAGCGTCGATCTCATCGGCCGCGCGTGGTTCGCGCGCGTCCGCTGGGCGCGCGACGCCCTCGGCGAGCGCGCGCCTGCCGATTTATTTGATCTGCCGATCCGCGTCTGCCCCGACTTCGTGGCGACCCATATCCGCCGCGTTCTGTTTACCGGGCCGGCGCGCGAGCGCGCCTCGCGCGCCGCCGCCTTTCGACCGCCCGCGTCGACCGCGCCTCCGGGCGCAACGATCATCATACCGACCCGCGATCGCGTCGCCCTGCTGCGGAAATGTTGCGCAAGCCTCACGCGCGTCCCGGCGGGCGCGGACTTTGAAGTCGTCATCTTGGATAACGACAGCCGCGAGGCCGGCACGCGCGCTTACTTCGCCGAACTCCTGCGCGATCCGCGATTTCGCCTCCTAGCCCGGCCTGGGCCGTTCAACTTTTCGGCGCTTTGCAACGCGGCGGCGGCCGAGGCGCGCACGCAAACGCTGGTCTTTCTCAACAACGACACCGAGGCGGTGTCAAATCACTGGCTCGCGCGCCTCATCGCGTGGACCTCGGTTCCGGCGATCGGCGCAGTGGGCGCCAAATTGCTGTTTCCCAACAAGCGCCTCCAACATGCGGGGGTAATCGTCGGCATCGACGGCCACGCCTGTCATTTCGAGTACAACGCCGCGCCGGACGCGCTCGGCTATTTCGGGCGGTTCGACGTTCCTCATGAATTGTCGGCCGTCACGGGGGCGTGCCTGGCCGTCGCGCGCGCGAAGTTCGACGCGGTCGGCGGATTTGACGAGGCGAACCTGCCTGTCGAATTCTGCGATATCGACCTTTGTCTACGCCTCGCCGAGCGGGGCTGGGGCGCGCTTCTGGAGCCCGCCGCCGTCCTCATCCATCACGAGTCGGCGACGCGTAAGGCGAGCCTCGCGCAAGAGCGGCGCTACGCCGCCGAGGTCGCCTATTTCAAATCCCGCTGGCGTCGCCGTCTCCGCGCCGACCCATATTTTCACCCCGCGCTGTCGCTGGATTGGCATGGCCCGGCGTTGGGATGAGCGGACGCGGCTCGCGATCCATCGGCAAAATCGAGTGATACGGTTTCCGGCTGATTGACTCGACGGGGGTTGGATTCCCATCGGAGTTTTTCGCTGGTAGATGGGACGGCCATGAATCGCGGGAGGCGGGCATGGCTCACGTTGCCGGTCATCTGAGCGTTGCGGCGTTGGAGGAGCGGCGCGAGGCGTGCGAGGAGCGGCGATGACCTCGTTTGGCCAGCGTTGGATCGAACAGCTTCTGGAGCGTTACAACGCGCTCGGGCCTTCGGCGTTGGGCGATCTGCGTCGGGGCAACGGCGCGTCGGCGAAGGTTCTGAAGCCGGAACTGTTGGTGCGTCTGCGCGTACGTATGGCCGATCCGCCGCCGGACGGCGGGGTCTGGACGAGCGGCAAGGTCGCGCGCTGGATGGCGGGCGAACTGGGACTGGCCTCGCTCGCGCCGCAGCGCGGCTGGGAGGCGCTGCGGGCGATCGGCTGGTCGATCCAGAAGCCGCGGCCGCGCAACCCGAAGGCGGCGACGGCCGCGGAGCAAGAAGCCTTTAAAAAAAACTCGCCGAAGTCGTCGCCGAGGAAGCGGCGCGCCATCCCGACGCGCCGATCGAGGCCTTCGCGACCGACGAGCATCGAATCGGCCTGAAGCCGGTGACCCGTCGGGTCTGGG
>JBEKAL010000189.1:0-8003 GCA_050015935.1 Roseiarcus sp. | reverse complement strand
CCGAACCGTCGACGCCCTATGGGACGCGATCGGCATCCCCATCGACGATTTCCCGCCAACCGAATGCTCCAACTACTTCAAAAACGCCGGATACGGTTCCAGCTAAAAGGGATACGCTCTAGCAGACGTTGATCGCTTGCCGACCGAGGTAATTGCCCCAGCGGTCGTAGATCGGACGATACTGAACGCAGGGGTCGGGATCGTATTGCGAGGCGGCGACCGCGCCCAGCACGCCCAGGCCGATCCCGAGGCCGAACCCCGGACCAAAGCCGTGATGATGGAAAGGATGCGGCCAGAACATCTTGGCGGAGGCCGGGGTCGCCGAGGCGGCGAGGCTGGCGCCCAGCATCAGCGCGGCCAGAGAAAGGGCGATCGACTTCTTGAGGGATGCACGCACGGGAATTCTCCTTAGGGTTGTCGGCGGGCCGGAATGGCTCGTCGCTTCGCTCGGTTGGCTCGGGGGTTGCGCCAACCTCACATCCGTTGGTCGCGCCGAGGGGACGGGCGGTTCAAAAAAGGGGAAACTATTTTCGCGCGTCCGATTTCGCCGCGCCGCTGCCGCCTCGGCAGGCGTCGAGAAGGGGCTTGCGCGCGGGCTTTGAACCTTTCAGGTTGCCGGCGCGACTAACGGGCGAGGTTCGAGATCTCCCATGGCGGCGGAGTCGGACAACGATCTCATCGCGCGCATCCGCGCGGGCGAGCGACTCGCGTTGCAAACGCTCTACGGCCGCCACCATGTGAAAGTGTTCCGGTTCGCGCTGCGCCTGCTGCGCAACGAACCGTCGGCGGAGGATGTCGTGAGCGAGGTTTTCATCGACGTGTGGCGCAACCCCGCCAATTTCGAGGGGCGATCGGAGGCCTCGACCTGGCTGCTGGCGATCGCGCGCAACAAGGCGCTCTCGATCCTGCGCCGTAGGACAGAGGACGAACTCGACGAGGAATCGGCGGCGGCGATCGAGGACTCTTCCGACGATCCCGAGGTCGCGCTGCAGAAAAAGTCCAAGGGCGATCTGCTGCGCGCCTGCCTTTCGCGGCTGAGCGCGCAGCACCGCGAGGTCATCGATCTCGTCTATTACCACGACAAGTCGATCGAAGAGGTCGCGCTGATGGTCGGCGCTCCCGAGGGCACGGTGAAGACGCGAATGTTCCATGCGCGAAAGCGGCTTGCGGAGCTGGCGAAGGCCGCCGGCGTCGACAGGGGATGGCCATGACGACAAACAGACGAGAGGAAAACGACGCGATCGAGGCGTTGCTGCCCTGGTACGCGGCGGGAACGCTGGATCCCAAGAACGCCAAACGTGTGGAGGAGGCGCTGGCGCGTCGCTCGGACTTGCGCGCGAGCCTCGACCTCGTCAGAGAGGATCGCGACGAGACGATCGCGCTCAACGAAAGTCTGGGCGCGCCGAGTCCCGCGGCCTGGACGCGGGTGCTCGCGGCGGTCGAGGCGGCGCCGCGAAAGCCCAGCCTGAAGGCGCGGCTGATGTCGCTCGCCGGGCTCGTAGGCCTCGGGGCCGAACCCAAGCCGACGCGTTTGGCCTGGGCGGGCGCGGCGGCCGCGATCGTGATCGTCCTGGAGGCCGCGACGATCGTGTCTCTGCTGCCCGCCGCCAAGGGGCCGGGCTATCGGACTGCTTCCGAAGCACCCGTGACGGCCGGCGGCGCGAACGTGCTCGTCGCCTTCGCGTCGGACGCGCGCCTCGATCAGGTCGGCGCCTGGCTGCAGGATCATCACGCGTCGATCGTCGAAGGCCCGCGCAGCGGCCTCTACCGCGTGCGCGTCGGCGACAAGAGCCTGACGAAAGATCAGACGTCGGCGCTCGTCGCCGAACTCGCCGCCTCGCCGCTGGTGCGCATGGTTCTTCCCGCGACGGGCGAGTAGGCGACTGGGTTCGATCCGAAGGCGACCTTCCGCGGTTCGGCGCCGACCGGCTCGGTATGACCCCAAGCGGTCAGCGGAGGTAGCCCGCTTAAATTTTGCAAGTGGATGGAAAGCGGTCGCATAGAGTCGCGATCCATGCGCAAGCCAAAAGGAAACGAGCAAATCAACTTCGGACCTCGAAGCCACCGACGCGCACGGGCGCTGTGCCGGCGCATCAGCGATAGTAATTCGCTTGCACCTCGAACATACGCGCATAAGAGCCGCCCAATAGCGTCAGCTCCTCATGCGACCCTTGTTCGGCAATTCCGCCATTTTCCAGCACGCAAATTTGGTCCGCATCTCTCACGATCGAAAGCCGGTGGCTGATCACGATGGTGGTGCGGCCGCGGGCCACTTTGCGAAAGTGTTGGAAAACGTCGTGCTCGGCGTGTGCGTCCAAATTGCTCGTCGGCTCGTCGAGGATGAGGATCGGCGCATCACGGAAGAATGCCCGTGCGATCGCCATCTTCTGCCATTCGCCGATGCTCAGATCCACGCCATTGTCGAAGGCAGTGCCGAGACTCGTTTCGTAACTGCGGTCGAGCTTTTGAATAAACTGTTCAGCCCCGGCCAAGCGGGCGGCCTCGCCGATCCGCTTGTCCTCTGGCCGCAAATCGACGTTGCCAAACCAGATGTTCTCACGGACCGTTGCGCAATAGGGGACGTAATCCTGGGGGACGACGGCGATCATGTTCTGCAGCGAGCGCGTGGCTAATTGGCGAAGGTCCACGCCATCGATGCAAATCGCGCCGCTGGTCGGGTCATAGAGCCTGCACAGTAATTTCACCAGCGTTGTTTTGCCCGCGCCATTTTTCCCGACCAAAGCAACGATCTTGCCCGCAGGAATGGTCAGGCTGAGGTCGTTCAGAACATCATGCTCGCGAGATGGATATCTAAAACTGACATGATCGAAGGTGATGCCGCGCCTCATCGGTTGCGCCACGGCTTGCGGGCGGGGCGGCTCGGCGACTCGCTGCGGTATGTCGAGGAAAGTATAGAAACTGGACAGGAACAGCCCGTGCTCATGCAAGTTGCCGGCCGCATCGAGCAGATCATGAAGACAATCGCGTCCGCGTTGGAATGCCTGGTAGAACAAGACGAAGTCGCCAATCGTCACTTGCCGGTAGAGGGCCCAATAGGCCACGAATGCGAATGACCCATAGCTGGCGACGACGCCGATCAGCTCGGCAACAATCATGCTCGCACTGCGCCTCGTCGCTATCGACCATTGTTCCTTGCGAAGCTGGTCGCGCAGCTCGCGATAGCGCTTGAGAAAATGCGGGCCGAGGTGTAGAAGACGGACTTCCTTTGCAAAGAGTTTATCGACCAGAACACGTTGGACGTACCATGCCTTGCGTTCAATCGGGGTCCAATAAAACCCGCGGCGATAACGAATGCGGTCGTACTTTAGGCGAACAAAGATGGCGGGAAGGGCGGCAAGCATAAGCAGCGCCAGAAACACCCAATGAAACGCCCACAGGAGTCCCATGACGCCCACGAAGGACATCACCCCGCGGACGGTCCGCAGCAGGTCGAGCAGAACCTGGGTGGGCCGCTGTGCGGCTTCCGCCTGCGCCCGGTGAAAAGTATTTTGATGTTGCGGGTCCTCGTAGAAGTCCACGTCGACGGTGATCGACTTTTCGTGCAAAAGCTGGTTCACATTGTCTGAGACCACCCATTTCTGGGTGTCGCCGATCAATAGAGCGAGCTCGGAAATCACCGCGTAGGCGAGCGCGGCGGCGCCAGCCCCGCAAACAAGCCAGAGAAGATGGCGCGCCAGATCCGGCGTCGGACTGCCGATCGTCGCCGTAATCGCATCGACAATGAGTTTCAACAGATACAGGAGCAGCAGCGGCAGTGTCGCTTGCGCCGCGATCATCACAAGTTGGGCCAACGCCAGCCTTGGGCTCGCCTGCCACACCATGCGAAGAGCCCGTCGCAATACGGCTAAAAGGTCGTTGTTTTGGCCCGATGGAGCTGACTTTGCCTCCAAGCGATTCTCCTCTCGCGGCCTCGCGGAGATTTAGCCTGATCGCTTGGTTCTGCCCGCATACGCTCAGACATTTGCCTCGCGCATGCCTATGAAGTCGAATTTGCGCAGATAAGCGGATTGCCGTCATTGTTGCGATCTAGGCGGACACTGGCTGAGCGAGCGCCTCCCGATGTCTCGCGGCCGCGCGATCGGCTAATTCTCGAAATCGCCTTTTGTAGCCCTTCCGCCACAGTTCACAGTGAGCAGGATCCCTCGCCATCAGCTGGCCGGTCAACCTCAGCGCCACAGCCCTGCACCCCATGCCGCATTCTTCAAAATTGTCGCAGACGGCGCATCCCGGATTTGCGGCGAGGAGATCTCTTTTCTTCATGTCCGCGAGTTGGCGCACCAAAGACTGCCTCCACAGCGACGATAGCTCGTGCTGGAACAGGTTGGGCATCTGGTCTTGCAAGAGGCTGTCGACATATCCCGGGCACGGGAAAAGCCTCCCATCGGGGAGAAGATTGGGCTGCTCGCGACAAGCGCCGCAATCGTAGCTATCCGCGGTAAATTTCGAATGGGTCTGTATCTCCACTCCAAGCGCGGGGTCCGCCTCAACCGCACCTGACTCAGATCCGCCTTGGCGGCCGCGGAAGATGGGTCCGAGAAAAATCGCGAACGGTCGATTGTCCTCGATCCAACGGATGAGCAAGGGCTCATAGGCGGCCGCCAACGCGTCAAGGGACACCGCAGTCTTGGTCCCCTTCCAGTCGCCCGACTCGACGGGGGCCGAAACGATCCAGGCTTGGATGTCCAAGCGCTTCAGGAGTTCATAGGTATCTGGCAGCCGGGCAATGTTCACTTCGTCGACCGAAGTGGCGACCGCGACTGAAAAGCCGGCGCGGCGCAGCCTGCCGATCGCATCGATGACCCCCTGCTCGATTCCCGCCTTGCCTCGCATTTGATCATGGCAGCCAACGCCGTCAAAACTGATTTGGAACATTGGCGAAAATCCCATCTCCTTGATGCGAGCCAGATGAGCATCGCTAATGGGCAGGCCGTTCGAATAAATCTCGCTCACCCGGATCTTCTTCCGAGCCAGCAATTGAAAAATGTCCAGAAGATCCTTTCTTACGAAAGGCTCGCCGCCTGAGATGACCACTTCAAGCACATTCGCCTGTTCGAACTGGTCAATGAGGCGCGCCATATCCTCGAAGCGCAGCTGTCCATACCGCGCCTCTGGCGCTTCCATGTAACAGTGGCGGCAGTTCAGATTGCAATGTCCGGTTATGCACCAATGGATCCCGCTGAAGCGCGGGTTGGCAGCCTTTCGATACCGCTGCCAACCCTCGATGGAGTCGCCCTGCCGGCATTCCTCGGCGATACCCTCGTCGATGAGCTTTTGAAGCACGCCTTGGTGCTCCGGCAAAAAGGCCAGCGAACCGAAATTTGTTTCGCCGTTGCAGTGTTCGGCTACGTAAAAAGCCGTACCGTTTAGTTTACGCTGCTCGCCTGTCGTCCAATTGACGGCGACCGTGGGCATATCGCTCCATCCACGGAGCATCCAATCCTTCTCCAATTTGGCGAATGACAGCATGATGCCCCAACTCGCCTTTTCAGGAATGACGCCACAAGATCACCGCTCATATCGACTTGGTGTTGCAGCAGCTCCAGCCTGAATTGCAGCATTCCAGGCTCCGCCCATGATCTTCGGGAGAGATCGGCGGATCGACGGGCACGTGCGCCGCCCTGACCACGGCGTAATCGTCAGGCGTGAATTCATGTCCGGCGCCGGAGGCAATCTCGACGAGATCTTCGACAGCACCAGCCAGGTTGTCCTGTGCTTTGTCGTGCAGGGCCCAGATGCGGTCCTGCAACGACTTGTCGACTTCGACATTTGCAAAGAATGCTCTGACGTTTTCTTGCGACATAGCAACCTGCCTTTCTGAGCGACGTTCTTAGACGCCAAAAGGTCTACGGCTCTTTCACCGGCGAAGTTTGATGTGCATCAAGTCGGCGCGGAGAACCCCAAGCGCTTGCGACGCGGCCCTGACTCTGAGCTGCATCCTGTTCGGACCGGAGGGTGGGCGTAGCCGATAAGGCGACGGCGTCGGCCTTGGATTACGATCGTCCTTTTGATCGGGACGCCCCGTCTCTTCCCGCGTCCACGCCGTTGAAGGCGATATCGCAACGAGACCCAGCAGAGCCAGCGTGATTCCATCAACGATCATGGCCGGTCATTTTGTCGCGTGAACCGCTAAAAGAGCCAGCAGGACCATTCCCTTGCCCAAGTCGTCCTCTTCGGAGCGCACGTCCTGACGAGCGGGCGCAACCAGCAGAAATCGTTGGACTCATTCCAGATGACTGCACAAGTGCTGCGGAATATCTCTTCTCGGCGCAACGAAGCCTTTGTCGGTTCGTCGGTCAAACGCCCGCTTTCCACCCACAGCCGTCGAGCCGAGCCGGGAACGAAGCGTCGGATTATCGTCACTGGAACGCGCTGTTTCTGGATTGAACCAGACCTCCGCCGGGCGCGCGACGACGCCCTATTTCGTCGGCTTCGCGGCGTCCGCCGCATTGACGGCGCGCCGCGCGTCGACCAGCCCGGCGCCGAATTCGTCGCTCCGACCGCCTCCGCCGAGCGGCTCGGCCGTCGAGGTGAGCCATGCTCTGATCTCGGTCGGCGTCGCCGCCGGGCGGCGCTCGATGAGCAACGCGGCGACGCCCGAGACCAGCGCGGCGGAAACCGACGTCCCCGTCTCGAGCGCGTAACTCGCCTGCGGCGCGGGAAGCAGCACGTCGACGCCCGGCGCCGCGACCGCGATATAGCCGCCGACATTGGCCTTTGGGTAGAGCTTGTCGTCGGCGTCCGTCGCGGTGACCGCGAGCGCCCTCTCGTCGGCGGCGGGGTAGAGCGGCGGCGATTTCGGCCCCGCGTTGCCCGCCGCCGCCACCAGCGTCACGCCCTTGGCGAACGCGGCGGCGAGAATGGCGTGCAACGCCGGGTCCGGCGGGCCGGCGAAACTCATGTTGACGACGCTCGCGCGCTCGCGCGCCGCCCAGTCGATCGCCTCGAGCAGCCAAAGGGTCTCGCCCACGGGCCCCGCGCCCTCGCTGTCGAAGGCCCGCGCGGAGAGAATGCGCACGTTCGGGTCGACGCCCTTCAGGCGTCCGCGCGCGGCGATCGCGCCGGCGATCGAAGTGCCGTGCTCCAACGTGCGCGGGGGCGCCGCGCCGCCGATCGCGTCGAACCGCGCCTCGATCGCGCCCTGGAGATCGGGATGGCTGTCGTCGATGGCGGTGTCGATCACGGCGACCCGAACGGGCTCCGCCGGCGCCGGGGCTGCAACGGCGTCGACGTGCAGCTTGGCGAGCGAATATTGCGGCGGCGAGGGCGCCGTTGCGGCGCCGGTCGAGGCGGCGGGCGCATCTTGTTGCGCCACATAGAGATAATTGGGTTGAATGCTGGCGAGCGAGGGCTCGAAGGCGAGTTCGCGCGCGACGCTCGCGACTTCGCGCGCGTCGGGAATGCGCCACAAACGCACCGAGGCGCCGAGCAGCGCGATCGAGACCACTGCCTGTTCGACAAGGCGATGGCGCCGCACGATCTGCGCGACGAAAGCCGGCGGCGTCGCGGGCGAAACCTCGACCAGGATCTCGCCGCGGCGGAACCGCGTCTCTCCGGGCGGGGGCGGAAACGCGCGGGCGACGAATTTCGGCGCCGGCGGAACCGTTTTTGCCGGCGAAGCGCGATAGACGCGGGCGCCCGACGAAGGCGCGAGGCCGCCGCCGCTCTGGGGCGGCGGCGCGTTCGCCGACGGGGCGGCGAGCACGGCGCCGCCGAGGATCGGCAAGATAGAGAGGATCGGGTTGACGCGATGGCCGCCCCAAATCCGCGTCGGACGCGGCGCGTTCGCATCCTGCGCGAGGGCCGGCCCCAGCGTGAGCGCAATCGCCGCCGCGAGGCCGACGCAAAGGAATGGCCAGGTCTTGAGTGTCCGTCCAGAGACTTTTCGAGTCATTTGAGTCGGTTGTCGGCGGTGGAGAAAATCGCTTGAAGAGCCCGACTCTTTTGTGATTCCTTGCGTGGCGTCGATTCGTGAGGCGCCATAT
>JBEKAL010000188.1:0-8014 GCA_050015935.1 Roseiarcus sp. | reverse complement strand
ACGCTGGCGCATCGCCGGCGGCGACGGGGCGCGTCCACGATCGGGAGAAAGCCGAAACGATCACGCGAAATCCGCACCTTGCGCCGAGCGAGTGTCAAAGCGCTGCATAATGCCGGCTAAGTCCCCTCGCCGTCGCGCGACAGCGCGGCGAGGCGTTCTTCTTCGGCCGCGCTCAGCGCGGGCGTCGGCTCGCGCGCGCGGCGCATCGCGGCCCAAATTCCCAGCGCGCCGAGCGTCAGCGTCAGCGGCGCGCTCAGCCACAGCAGCAGCGTCTCCGTCTCGAACGGCGGCTCGAGCAGGATGAAGTCGCCGTATCGCGAGACGAGGAACGCGCGCACCGAATCGTTGCCTTCGCCCTTGGCGATGCGCTCGCGGATCAAAATCCGGATATCGTGCGCCAGCGGCGCGTCGGAGTCGTCGATCGACTCGTTCTGGCACACCATGCAGCGCAACTCGGACGACAGCGCGCGGGCGCGCGCTTCGAGGGCGGGGTCCTTCAGCACTTCGTCGGGGCGCACCGCGCGCGCGGCGCCGGCGGCGAGAATGAGCGCGAGGACGAGGGCGGCGCGTAGGGCTTTCATCGTCAGCGCGCCGCCAACGCCGCCGCGGCGGCGTTCGATTTGGCCCGCGCCGGCGCGCCGAAACGCAGACGCCGGTCGGCGAGCGACAACGCGCCGCCGAGCGCCATCACGCAGGCGCCGAGCCAGATCAGCGTCACCAGCGGCTTCCAATAGAGGCGCGCCGGCACCGTTCCGTCGGCGCTCGGGTCGCCGATCGAGACGTAAATCTGGCCGAAATCGATCGTGGCGATGCCCGCCTGCGTCGTCGCCATCTGGCGCGTCGCGAATTGCCGACGCGCCGGCTCGATCGCCGCGACGAAGGCGCCGCCCGAGCGGATCGTCATCGCCGCGACGGTTTCGCGGTAATTGGCGCCGGTGCGCTCGCCGACCGTATTGATGACGATCTCGTAACGGCCGACCGTCTCAGGGACGCCGACGCGCATCGAAGCGACGGCCTCGGCGCCGAAGCCCGTCGCGGCGAGGCCGAGCAGGGCCAATCCGGCGCCGATATGCGCGAGCGCGCCGCCCCAGAACGACAGCGGCAGGCCGCGCGCGCGGGCGAAGGCCATCGAGAGCGAAAGCCCCCGTCGCCAGACGCGCGCCGCGATTTCGCTGAGCGACCCCAGGACGACGAAGATCGCCAGCCCCGCCGCGATCGGCGCCAGCGCGGGCCCGCCGCGCAGATAAGCGATCAGTGCGACGAAGGCGACGAAGCCGCCGGCGAAAGCGACGCTCAGGCGCTGGGCGACGCCGAGCAAATCGCCGCGCTTCCAGGCGAGCGAGAAGCCGAACGGCGCAACGAAGCACAGCGCGAGCAGCAGCAAGCCGGCGGTCATGTTGAAGAACGGCGCGCCGACGGTGATCTTGTCGCCGGTGATCTCCTCCAGCGCCAGCGGATAGAGCGTGCCGAACACGACGGTCGCGCAGGCGGTCGTCAGCAGCAGATTGTTGAGAACCAGCGCGCCCTCGCGCGAAATCGGCGCGAACAGGCCGCCCTGCTTGAGCAGCGGCGCGCGCCAGGCGAACAGGCTCAGCGACCCCGCGATGAAGAAGGCGAGAATGGCGAGGATGAACACGCCGCGCGTGGGATCGCTGGCGAAGGCGTGCACCGAGGTCAGCACGCCCGAGCGCACCAGAAAGGTGCCGAGCAGCGAAAACGAAAACGCCAGGATGGCGAGAAAGATCGTCCACACCTTCAGGGCGTCGCGCTTTTCCATCACCGCCGCCGAATGGACGAACGCGGTCCCCGCGAGCCAGGGCATGAGCGAAGCGTTCTCGACGGGGTCCCAGAACCAAAAGCCGCCCCAACCGAGCGTGTAATAGGCCCAATACGATCCCATCGCGATGCCGAGCGTCAGGAAGCTCCAGGCGACGAGGGCGAAGGGGCGCACGAAGCGCGCCCAGGCGGCGTCGATGCGGCCCTCGATCAAAGCCGCGGCGGCGAAGGAAAAGACGATGGAGAAGCCGACATAGCCGAGATAGAGCAGCGGCGGATGGATGGCGAGACCGGGATCCTGCAGGATCGGATTGAGATCGCGCCCCTCGAACGGCGCCGGCGACAGGCGCTCGAACGGATTCGACGTCAGGAGGATGAAGGCGAGAAAAGCCGCGCCGATCAGGCCTTGGACGGCGAGCGCGTCGGCGCGCAGCCTCGCCGGCAGCGCGCGGCCGAACGCCGCCACCAGCGCGCCGAAGGCCGCCAGGATGAGAACCCACAGCAGCATCGAGCCTTCGTGGTTGCCCCAGACGCCGGAAAACTTGTAGATCGCCGGCACGGCGCTGTGCGAATTCTCGGCGACGTTGAGCACCGAAAAATCGGACGTCAGGTGCGCCCACGCCAGCGCGCCGAACGAGACGACGATGAGCGCGAATTGCCCGATCGCCGTGCTCGAGGCCACGCCCATCAGCGCGCGATCGGAGCGCCAGGCGCCAACGAACGGCGCAATCGCCTGGACCAGCGCCAAGGCGAACGCGAGGATCAGCGCGAAATGCCCGATTTCGACGATCACGGCTTGGCGCTCCCCTCTTGCCAGCGGCCCTGTTTCTTCAGCGCCTCCACGACTTCGCGCGGCATATAGCGTTCGTCGTGCTTGGCGAGGATCGTTTCGGCGCGCAACTGGCCCGGCGCCTCCAGCACGCCCTCGGCGACGACGCCCTGGCCCTCGCGAAAGAGGTCGGGCGGCAGCCCTTCATAGGAGACCCTGATTTGGTGGGCGCCGTCGGTGATGGAAAAATCCAGCTTGTCGCCCCCCGACTTGGCGACCGAACCGGGCTGGACGAGGCCGCCGACGCGCAGCCGCGCGCCGCTTTGCACGTTCTTCTGCAGAATCTCGCTGGGGCTGTAGAAGAACACGATGCTGTCGTTCAGCGCATAAAGCGCCAAGCCGACGGCGCCGGCGACGACGCCGAGCGCGGCAGCGATGAGCACGAGCCTTCGGCCTTTGCGCGTCACCGATCAGCCTCCGATTCCCAGTTCCTGCGCGAGCGCGTCGAGGTCGCGTCCCGCGCCAGCGTCGGCGGCCAGCGCCTTGCGCGCCGCGGCGAGCGCCTCCCTTGCCTTGTCGGGTTCGTGCAGCACGGAATAGGCGCGAATAAGGCGCCGCCATTCGCTCGCGTCGCCGCCGCTTTGCGCGAGGCGCGTCGCCAGCCGCTCGACCATGCCGCGGATCATCGCCCGCTCGGCGTCGTTCGACAAGGCGGGCGCCTCGCTCGCCTGCGGGGCGGTCGAGGGCGCGGTCGGGGCGTTGTCGCCCTTAAGGGCCGCCAGCCGCGCCTCGAGCGCGCCGGCCCAAGGCGCGCCGGCGGGCGTCTCGCTCAACAACCCCTGGTAAATCGCGATCGCTTTCGGCTTGTCGCCGTCCTGCTCGGCGGCGAGGCCGAGATAGAAGCGCGCCGCGGGCAGGCCCGGCTCAGCGGCGAGCGCCCTGTCGAAGGCGGCGCGCGCCTGCGCGGTGACGATTCCGCCCGCCGCCCCGACCAGCGCTTCGCCGTAAGCGGCGCGTTGGCTCGCGCTTTCGCCGTCCAGCCGCAGGATCTCGCCAAAGGCGGCGGCCGCGTCGTCGAAGCGTCCCAGGCGCATGTAGACCGGCGCGATCACCGCCCAGCCCTTGGCGTCGTCGGGCGAGGCGGTCAAATGCGCCTCCAGGCGCGCCAGCGCCGCCTCCAGGCCTTCGGCGGTCTTGAAGTCCGCCGTGCGGCTGGCGAGCGGGGCGTCGGGCGCGTCCGGCCGACCCAGATCGGCGTAAAGGGCGAGCGCGACGAGCGGAACGACGATCACAATGAGCGCGGTGGCGATCCGCCGCAGCGTCGGGGTTTCGCCCGCGCCGCTCTCGCCGGGCGCCGCCGCGCTCGCCGCGATCAGGCGTCGCGCAGCCTCGGCGCGCGCCCCGGCGGCCTCCTCGGCCGGCAACTGCCCGCGCTCGACGTCGCGCTCGATCTCGCCGAGCTGGGCCTTGTAGAAGGCGACTTCGCTCGCCGCGTCGGGGCCGCCCTCGCGTCGAAACGCGAGCGGCCACAGCGCGCACAAGACGGCGAGGCCTGTCATTCCGGCAAAGACGAACCACAGCATCGATGCGGCCTCTTCAGCGGCGCGGCGCGAAAAGAAAACAAGGCGCGCCGCCAGGACCGCGGCGGGACGCTTGGCTTCGAGCGGCCCCGGCGTTTCGCCGGGCGTCGCGCGCGGCGGTTCTTAAAGCATGTTTTCGATTCCAGGAAATGGGCAAATTCTCCTGGGGCTCGTCGCGCGGCGCCGCTCCCGGTTCGCGGCGGATTTTCCGCTCGCCGTTCGCCGAGTCGTCTCCGGCTGGCCGCGCCTCCCTGGTCGCCTGCGCGGCGTCCGGCGGCGGCGTCTTCGGCGCGGTGGTCAAAGTCTCGGCAGTCGCAGGCTCGCGCGCAAACCGCCGAGCGGGCTCTCTTCGAGGCGCAGCGAGCCCCCGTAAATCGACGCGAGGTCGACGACGATGGAAAGCCCGAGGCCGGAGCCGGGCCGCGATTCGTCGAGCCTTTGCCCGCGCACCAGCGCCGCGGCTCGCGCCTGCGGATCGAGACCCGGTCCGTCGTCGTCGATCTGGGCGAAGAAAAAGAGGCGGCCGGCCGCGTCGGGGTTGGGATCGCGCTCGGCGTGGATGACGACGCGCTCGCGCGCCCATTTGCCGGCGTTGTCGAGCAGATTGCCGATAAGGTCGGTCAGATCCTGCGATTCGCCGCGAAAGCGCAGGCCGTCCTGCGTCTCGATGGAGAAGGAGAGCGCACGATCGCGGTGGACCTTTTCGAAGGTGCGCACGAGCCCTTCGATCACCGGCCGAACCTCGGTCGCCGCGCCAACCGTCCTGGCGCGCGCCGCCGCGCGCGCGCGGTCGAGATAGAAGCTCACCTGCCGGCGCATCACGCCGGCCTGCTCCCGCACCTTGTCGGCCAGTTTCGCGCTGTTGGAATCGGCTTCGTTGACGATGACGCTGAGGGGGGTCTTCAGCGCGTGGGCGAGATTGCCGACCTGGGTGCGCGCGCGCTCGACCACGCCGCGATTGGCGTCGAGCAGAAGATTGACCTCGGCGGCGAGCGGCGCGACATCCTGCGGAAATTGGCCGCTGATCCGCTCGGCCTCGCCGCGCCGGATCGCGGCGAGCCCTTCCTGCAAGACCCGGAGCGGGCGAAGGCCGAAGCGGACCGCGAGCGCCGTCGAGCCGAGAAGCGCGATCGCCAGCACGAGAAACGTGGCGGCCAGCGCATATTCGAAACGCTCGATCTCTGTCTCAATCACGTCGGCGTTGGCGGCGACCTGAATCAGGTAGCGACCCTCCTCGCCCGCGTCGATCTCGCGCTCGATCATGCGCAAGGGGCGGCCGCCGGGTCCATCGACATAGCCGCGGCGCACGCCGCCGCTCTCGTCCTTCGCGTCGGTCTCGCCCAGGCGCGGCAATTGGGTCGCGAACAGGGAGCGCGAAGTGCGAATTTCCGGGCGATCCAGGTCGAGGCGAGTGATCTGCCAATACCAGCCGGAAAAGGCCAGTTCGAACTGGGGATCGATCACCGGGGAGGCGCCGGCCTTCGTCTCGTCGCCGGCGACGGCGACATTGGCCACCAGAGCCTTGAGATAGACCCCGAGCTGCTCGTCGAAATTCGCCTCGGTCGAGCGTGCGTTGAGGGCGGACAGGCCGAGCCCGGCGACGATCAGAATCGTCGAACTCCAGAACGCGGCCGAAATGAACAGACGCGAGGCGATCGATTGCGCGTTCAGCGCTTTGAGCATGGTCGCGATCCGGATCGGCCGGGCCGCGCGGGGGCGGCGATCAGCGGACGCTCCCGCGCTTGGGAGTCGCCGCGCCTGATTCGGCGTCGGTCTCGACGATGTAGCCGAGGCCGCGCGCGGTCTGGATGACGTCAACGCCGAGTTTCTTGCGCAGGCGGCCGACGAAAACCTCGATCGTGTTCGAATCGCGATCGAAGTCCTGTTCGTAGAGATGATCGACGATCTCGCTGCGCGAGACGATGCGCCCCGAATGGTGCATGAGATAGGACAACAGCCGATATTCGTGGCTGGTGAGCTTGATGGCGGCGCCGTCGACGCTGACGCGGCCGGCGCGCGCGTCGAGGCGCACGGGCCCCGCGACGAGTTCGCTCGACGCATGGCCCGCGGCGCGGCGCAGCAGCGCGCGCAGGCGCGCCAGCACTTCCTCCATATGGAAGGGTTTGGCGACGTAATCGTCGGCGCCGGCGTCGAATCCCTGCACTTTGTCGCTCCAGCGATCGCGCGCCGTCAAAATGAGCACCGGCATCGCGCGGCCGTCCTTGCGCCAGGCCTCGAGGACGGAAACGCCGTCGCGCTTGGGCAGGCCGATGTCGAGCACGACCGCGTCATAGGGCTCGGTGTCGCCGAGAAACCAGCCTTCCTCGCCGTCAAAAGCGCGGTCGACCGCGTAGCCTGCCCCCTCCAGCGCCGCCACGACCTGCCGGTTGAGATCGCGATCGTCTTCGACAACGAGCAGGCGCATGATTCTTACGGCTCCCCTTCAGATCAAATCTTCGGCATCGGCTCGCGCGCATTGCGCGCGCCGATAAGCTTGCCGGTCGCCGCGTTCATGACGACGTGAACGAGCCGGCCGTCGCGATGCAGCAGCGCGATTTCATAGACGAATTCGTCGCCGAGACGGCAAAGCTTGGCCGAAAGCGCCTCCGCCTTGAATTGCGCCGCAGCGGATTTGAGGACGGAGAAGGGCTCCAGAAGACGGCGCGCCTTGACTTCCTCGCGGGTTTCGCTCTGCGGCAGGCACACCGGCTTGACCGCGCTATGCGCCTCGGTTTCGCTCGCCCGCGACGCGAGCGGCGCGCCAAAGCCGATCGCGCAAAAGGCCAAGGCGAGGGAAATCGTCGACCTACAAGCCATGCCGCAGTCTTTCCTCGCACGCCTGAATGAAAAATGAATATAGCGGACCCTCTCCTCCAAGGCCATCCCGGGAGACGACGTTTCCCCGAGATGAGGTGGGCTTGCTCGCGGGGGTCGGAACGGGCTAGCCAGGGGCATGGCCCTGCGAACACGACGCGTTTTCTCGATTGCCGGCGCGCTGGCGTGGCTGGCGGCGGCGAGCCTTGGCCGGGTCGCTCCCGCGGCGGCCGTGGTCGGGGCGGCCGACGAAGACGCCCGCTTCGCCAATCGCGTCGTCATGGTGTTGACGCGCGGCGCCGACAAGGCGGGCTTCTGCTCCGGCGTGGTTCTCGGGCCCCGCGTCGTGCTGACCGCCGCGCATTGCCTGCGTCCCGTCGCCGACATGCTCGTGCATTATCGCGACGAAGAGGGAAGGCCGGTGGTCGTGGCGGTCGAGGCGGCCGCAGCCCATCCGATTTATCGCGCCGATGCGATCGCGCGACGCGTCGTTTCGATCGACCTCGCGCTGGTCGAAACCCGGACGCCACTCGACGGGCGCTTCGCCGCGGCGCGTCTCGCCGAAGGCGACGGGCCGGCGGTCGGCGAGACGACGATCCTCGCCGGCTACGGGATCGCCCGCGAAGGCGAGCCCAAGACCGGCGGGACGTTGCGCAGCGCTCGGCTCAGGGTGCGCGCGCCGCTGTCGAAGATCTTGCTGTGGGCGGAGGACGGCGGCCGGACCGGCTTAGGTGCCTGCGTGGGCGATTCCGGCGCGCCGCTGTTTTCCGCCGACAGCGAGACTGTGCTGGCGATCGTCGCCTGGACCTCCGGCCCCGACGGGAGTCATTGCGGCGACTTGACCCAGGGGCCGCTCGTCGCGCCGCAGCGCGCCTGGATCGACGCGACCTTGGCGCGCTGGGGGCAGTGAGCTAGCGCTTCGAATCTGACAGTCGGCGCCCGCTGCGATCGGCAGTCATACGGTTTCCGGGCGATTGACTCGACGAGGGGGGATTCCGGAGGGGGGATCAGGATGATAGATGGAAGAGCCATGATTCGCGGGAGGCGGACATGGCTCGGGTCGTCGACCATCTGA
>JBEKAL010000187.1:0-8053 GCA_050015935.1 Roseiarcus sp. | reverse complement strand
AACCGTCGACGCCCTATGGGACGCGATCGGCATCGCCATCGACGATTTCCCGCCAACCGAATGCTCCAACTACTTCAAAAACGCCGGATACGGTTCCAGCTAAAAGGGATACGCTCTAGCTTGCCGGCCATGTCTCGCAGCGAATCACGTCGCAAATCCTCCTTCTCCGCCGAGCCGAACCTCTGCGGCCCGGCGCAGCAGCCCGACTTGTTCGGCGAGGCGCACAAGAAGCCGGAAGTCTATGTTCCCAAGCAAATCCATGTCACCAACCGGCTCGAGGATTTGCTCGCGCAGATGCAGGGGGCGGAGACCTGGCCTTGGAACTGGTCCGTTGTGCGCATGCACACCGTGCGCACCTTTGACTATCTCTGCAATCTCGTGACCGATCCTGAAGCCGCGCAACGCTGGCGCGAGCGTCTGGCGGCCGAGACCCGGCGCCTCAACGCCTCGACGCCCCCCGATCCGCCGCCGCCCCCGCCGCAGGATTTGTCGGAATGGATGACCGACTACGAGCGTCGTACGGCGCGCGAGCGCTGACGCGGCGCCCGCTTCGCCTCACGCCGTCGCCTCGGCTTGCGCCGACAATTCGAGCCAGGCTTCCTCGGCCGCGCTCAAAGCGCGCTCCAGCTCGGCGCGCTTGCTGGCGAGATCGATGACCTTGGCGGAATTTTCCGGGGTTTCGCCGGCTTGCGCCAGGGCGTCGTCGATGCGGCGCAACAGATCCTGGAAGCGCTGCATTTTCTGCTCGACCGCGACGATTTCCTTGCGCAGCGGCGCGAAGTCGCGGCGCGGCTTGGCGGCCTCGCGCCGCTGCGGCGTCGACGCGGGCCGAGGGGGCGCGCTCTCCTTCTTGGCGCTTTCCCGAGGCGCGTTCTGGGCGAGCACGAAGCGGCCGTAGTCGGCGAGGTCGCCCTCGAACACGCGGACCGTGCCGCCCGCGACCAGCCACAGCCGGTCGATGCAGGCCTCGAGCAGGCGCCGGTCGTGCGAGACGATGATGCAGGCGCCTTCGTATTCGTTGATCGCCTCGATCAGTTCGGCGCGGCTGTCGATGTCGAGATGGTTCGTCGGCTCGTCGAGGATCAGCAGTTGCGGCCCCGCGAAGGTCGCCAGCCCCATCAGCAGGCGCGTCTTTTCGCCGCCCGACAGCGCCGCGATCGTGGTGTCGGCTCTCGCGCCGGAAAAGCCGATCAGCGCGGCGCGGGCGCGAATCCTGGCCTCGGGCGCGCCGCGCATGCGCATCGCGACATGGCTGTAGGGCGTGCCCGCCGAATCGAGTTCGTCGATCTGATGCTGGGCGAAGAAGCCGACTTCGAGCTTGTTGGCGCGCGCCATCCTGCCGCTCATCGGCTCGAGGCGTCCGCCGACCAGTTTGGCGAAAGTCGACTTGCCGTTGCCGTTGGCGCCGAGCAGGCCGATGCGATCGTCGTTGGCGAGCGTGAGATCGAGCCTGGAAAGGACGACCCGATCGCCGTAGCCGACGCTCACCTTCTCCATCGCGACGATCGGCGGGCTGAGGCGCCGGGCGATCGGCGGCCATTTGAACGGCGCCGCCGTTTCGTCGACGACCGCCGAGATCGGCTCCATCTTGGCCAACATCTTCAGGCGCGATTGGGCCTGCGCCGCCTTGGTCGCGCTGGCGCGGAAGCGGTCGACGAACGCCTGCAGGCGCCTGCGCCGTTCCTCCTGCTTCTTCAACGCCTTGCCCTGCAGCGCTCGGCTCTCGCGCCGCTGCCGCTCGAAGCTGGTGTAGCCGCCGCTCCACAGCGTGAGCTTGGCGCGCTCGAGATGCAGGATGTGGTCGACGACTTCGTCGAGCAGATCGCGGTCGTGGCTGATGACGACGACCGTCGCCGGATAGGTCTTGAGATAATCGACCAGCCACAGCGCGCCTTCGAGATCGAGATAGTTGGTGGGCTCGTCGAGCAGCAGCAGATCGGGCGTCGAGAACAGCGCCGCCGCCAGGGCGACGCGCACGCGCCAGCCGCCGGAAAATTCCTTTAGGGCGCGGTTCTGCGCCGGCTCGTCGAAGCCGAGGCCGCTGAGGATGCGCGCGGCGCGCGCCGGCGCGGCGTGGGCGTCGATATCGACGAGGCGGGTCTGAATTTCCGCGATGCGCAGGGGATCGAGCGCCTCCTCGGCCTCGCGGAGCAGGAGGGAGCGCTCCCGATCGGCGTCGAGCACGAACTCGATCATCGTCTGCTCGCCGCCGGGCGCTTCCTGCTCGACTCGGCCGATGCGGGTCTGACGGGGAAGCGAGATCGAGCCGCCCTCCCCGGCGATTTCGCCTGAGATCAGGCGAAACAGCGTGGTCTTGCCGGCGCCGTTGCGCCCGACGAGACCGACGCGCGCGCCGGTCGGCAGCGCCGCGCTCGCCTTATCGATCAGCAGGCGTTCGCCGAGGCGATAAGTGAGATCGTTGATATGCAACATGCGGCGCTTTTGCCGCGCCGCGCCGCGCAAGGCAAGAGGCGCTGGGCGGCGCGATTGGCCGCCACGCCCTGCCGATTCGCCTGCGCCGTTGCTTTCGCGGCGGCGCCGGTTATATATGCCTCGCCTTTGACCACGCCCTCGATCCGCGCCCTTGCCGGCGCGCCGCCGGAGCTCTCGCCCTTGTTCATCGCCTCAGCCTTCGCCCAAGCCAACGGCGCGGCCCCGACGGGGTCGACCGACATGCTGATTCAATTCGCCCCCTTCATCGCCATTTTCGCGATCATGTATTTTCTCATCCTGCGCCCGCAGCAAAAGCGCGCCAAGGACCAACGCGCCATGGTGCAGAGCGCGCGGCGCGGCGACATCGTGGTCACCAACGGCGGATTGATCGGCAAGGTCACCAAGTCGATCGACGACACGGAAGTCGAACTCGAAATCGCGCCGAACGTCAGGGTTCGCTTGGCGCGCTCCGGCATCGCCGACGTGCGTTCGAAGGGCGAGCCGGTGAAGGACGCCTCCGGCGCCAAGACGCAGCCGGCCAAGAAAGACGCCGCCAACCCCTGATGCGCCGCTGGCGCGTCGAACGCGCGTCGCCCGCGCGGGAGATTTTCAGTCCCGATGTTTCGTCTCGCACCCTGGAAGGTCGCCTCCATACTGGCGCTGGTCTTGTTCGCGGCGCTGGCGATCGTGCCGAGCTTTCTCCCGCCGGGAATCGTGGCGGCGGTGGAGAGCCGCCTTCCTTCCTTCGTGCCGTTCCGCGCGATCGTGCTCGGCCTCGATCTGCAGGGCGGCGCGCATATCCTCATGGAGGTCGACAGCGCCTCGGTGATCAAGGGGCAGGTCGAAGCGTTGCGCGACGACGTGCGCGCCAAGATGCGCGAAGGCAAGATTTCGATCAGCGGCGGCATCGCGACGCAGGCGCGCGGCGTCGTCGTGCGCATCGCCGACCCGGCCGAGCGCGCGCGCGCGCTGGACCTGTTGCGGCCGCTCGATCAGCGCGTCGGCGGCGCGCTCGCCGGCGCGACCGGACATTCGCTCGATATTTCCGACACCGGCGACGGCGCGGTGCAACTGCTGCTGACGGAAGCCGCGACCACCGAAAAAATCCGCCACGCCGTCACCCAGTCGATCGAAGTGCTGAACCGCCGCCTCAACGGCACCGGCACGAAGGAAACCAACGTCCAGCAGCAAGGCGTCGACCGCGTCCTCATCGAAGTGCCGGGCCTTCAGGACACCACGAAGGTGAAGGATCTCCTGGGCGCGACCGCCAAGTTGGAGTTCCGCTTGGTCGCCGATCCCGGCGATCCACCGAGCGAATTCGAAGTTCTTCCCCAGCAGCAGGGCGGCACGCTGCCGGTGCAGAAGCGCGTGATGGTGGCGGGCGAGGATCTGGTCGACGCGCAGCCGAGCTTCGATTCGCGCACCGGCGAGCCCGACGTCAGTTTCCGCTTCAATCTGAGAGGCGGTCAGCGCTTCGGCCAGGTCACCTCGGAGAACGTCGGGCGTCTGTTCGCGATCGTGCTCGACGGCAAGGTGATTTCGGCGCCGCGCATTCTCGGGCCGATCACCGGCGGCTCCGGCCAGATCACCGGCAATTTCACCGTCGAAGACGCCGACAAACTGGCGGTGCTGCTGCGCGCCGGCGCGCTTCCGGCCAAGCTCACGGTGGTCGAAGAGCGCACCGTCGGCCCCGGTCTCGGCCAGGATTCGATCGACGCCGGCAAGCGCGCGGCGCTGGTCGGCGGCGCGCTGGTCGTCGTCTACATGCTCACGACTTACGGCGTCTTCGGAATTTTCGCCGATCTCGCGCTCGGAGTGCATATCCTCTTCATCTTCGCCTCGATGGCGCTGTTAGGGGCGACGCTGACCTTGCCCGGCATTGCCGGCATCGTCTTCACCATCGGCATGGCGGTCGATTCGAACGTGCTGATCTACGAACGCATTCGCGAGGAGGCGCATCTCGGCCGCTCGGTGGTTTCCGCGCTCGACGCCGGGTTCAAGCGCGCCTTCGCCACCATCATCGACTCGAACGTGACGATGTTCGTCGCGGCGGTGATCCTCTATCTCTTCGGCGCGGGCGCGGTGCGCGGATTCGCGATTTCGCTCGGCCTCGGCATTCTCACCTCGGTGATCACGGCGGTGACGATGACGCGCATGATGATCGCGTTGTGGTACCGCCGCAGCCGCGCGAAAACATTGCCGATCTGACCGCGCACGAAGGAACTTGTCGATGAAACTGCTGCGCCTGGCGCCCGAAAACACCAAGTTCGGCTTCATGCGGCTTCGCCGCGTGAGCTATCCGCTGTCGGCGTTTCTTTCGATCGTCGCGGTGGTGATGTTCTTCAGCGTCGGCATGAATTTCGGCATCGACTTCGCCGGCGGCACTCAGGTCGAGCTGCGCGCCAAGAGCGGCCCGGCGGATCTCGCCGCTTTGCGCGGCGAGGCCGAGGGGCTCGGCCTCGGCCCGGTCGAAGCGCAGCGCTCGGGCGCCGAAACGGACGTCACCCTGCGCCTCAACGTGCAGCCCGGCGGCGAAACCGGCCAGCAGACGGCGATCTCCAAACTGCGCCAAACGTTCGCCGACACCTACGAATTCCGCAGCGTCGAGACCGTCGGCCCGCGCGTTTCCGGCGAACTCGTGCAGAGCGGCACGCTCGGCGTCGTCGTCGCGATTCTGGCGGTGCTCGCCTATCTCTGGTTTCGCTTCGAATGGCAGTTCGCGGTCGGCGCCATCATCGGCACGATGCACGATCTCCTGCTCACGGTCGGCTTTTTCTGCGTCACGCAACTGGAGTTCAACCAGACCTCGATCGCGGCGATCTTGACCGTCGTCGGCTATTCGCTCAACGAGACGGTGATCGTGCTCGACCGCATCCGCGAGGTGATGCGCAAGTACAAGAAGCTGTCGACCGCCGAGATCATCGACATGTCGGTCAATGCGGTGCTGCCGCGCACCATCATGACCGCGACCACGGTGATCCTCGCCCTGCTGGCGCTGTTCTTCCTCGGCGGCCACGTGATTCGCTCGTTCTCCGCGGCGATGCTCTGGGGCGTCGGCGTCGCCACCTATTCCTCGATCTTCATCTGCTCGCCGATGTTGATCTATCTCGGCGTGCGCGCCGACGTGTTCGACAGGGCGAGCGAGTCCGAGGCGGCCGCGGCCGCGCCCGCCAAGGCGAGGGCGTGAGCGCGCCGCGTCCGCCGCGCGCCTACGTCCCCGGCCGGCACGCGATCGAGGCCTATGGGGCCGGCGGCTTTCGTTTCGCCGGCATGTCGCATGTCGGCTCGATCCTCGCGACCCCGAAGGGCGTCGGCGCCGTCGCGATCACGACGCTCGCGGACCTCGACGCCGACGCGCTGGCGCCGCTGTTCGCCGAACTCGCGGCCGAACCGGGCTCGATCGAGTTCCTGGTGATCGGCGCCGGAGCGCGGAGGGCGCCCCTGGCGCCGGCGCTCGAAGAGCATCTGCGCGCGGCGGGGCTGCGCTTCGAGGCGATGGCGACCGGCCCCGCCGCGCGGGTCTACAACGTCATGATCGAAGAGAACCGCCGCGTCGCGGCCCTGCTCGTCGCCGCGCCATGAGCGCCGAAGCGCTGCGGCAGGCTTACGGCCATTGCGAGGCCCTCGCGCGCGAGCGCGAGCGCGACCGCTGGCTCGCCGCCCTGTTCGCGCCCGAGGCCGCGCGGCCGCATCTTCACGCGCTCGCCGCCTTCAATCACGAAATCGCGCGCGTTCGCGCCGCCGCGCGTGAACCCCTGGCCGGCGAGATGCGCCTGGCCTGGTGGCGCGAGGCGCTCGCCGGCGCGAGGGACTCGGAGGCTTTGAGCCATCCGGTCGCCGCCGCGCTGATCGACGCCAAGGCCAAGTTCGCGCTGCCCGCGCCGGCGTTTGAAGAATTGTTGCAGGCTCGGACTTTCGATCTTTACGACGACCCGATGGCGACGCTCGGCGAACTCGAAGCCTATTGCCGCAAAACCTCGTCGGCGCTGTTTCATCTGGCGGCGCTGATCCTCGGCGAGGGCGGCGACCTCGGCGCGGCCGAGGCGAGCGGCGCCGCCGGGCTCGCCTTCGGCCTGACCGAGGCGCTGCGGACGTTTGCCGACGCCAGCGCCCGCGGCCAAACTGACGTGCCGCGCGAAATGCTGGAGCGTCACGGCACCTCGCTCGAGGACGTGCGCGCTGGGCGCGACGGGGCGGGCTTACGCGCCGCCTTGAGCGAACTCGCCGCTCAGGCGCGGCGGCGCCTGGAGGAAGCGGAGACGCGTGTCGCCGATCTGCCCGGAATCGTCATTCCCGCCTTCGTTCCGCTGGGCGCCGTGCGGCTCGACCTGACGCGCCTGCGACGCGCGCGCGGCTCGCCATTCCAACCTTTCGCCGCGCCGTCGCCCTGGCGGCGGCAATGGGCGCTCTGGCGCTGGGCGCGCGCGCGGTAGGCAAGGCGCGCGAATGCGCGCCGCCGCGGGCGGGCTTCGCCCCTTGACGGCCTTCTGGCTTCGGAATTCTTGGCCTCCATGAGGAAAGACGGCGCGGTGGGTCGGCGGGATCGCGATCGTTCCAACATCGACCTATCGCAAGAGTTCGTGGCTGGGCCGCCGGCGGAAATTTCCGGCTGGCCAACCAAATGGTGCCATTCGTATCCTGTCCCCGTTGCCGAAACCGCGCTCGCCGAATGCTGATATAATGGGCGATCGGAGCATGGAAGGAACCACGAAAATGCGCGTCGGCAAGGGCGTCCTGGTGTTCGTCGCCATCCTCGGCTTTGGAACGGCGACGGCCCTGGCGCAATCCATCGCGCTGCGGTGCCGGTGGGATAACGGCAATGTGGCCGACATGGTGGTCGATCCCGTCGGATTGACGATATCGTCGATTGTAATCGCCCCTGATGGCGCTCAGACAGCGAGCGTCGTCAGAAACGGCGATCCGGATCCGCGCGGCATAGGCTGCGTGCAAGTCGTGCAAGTCACCAGCGCCGTGATCATCGACGCCTTTCGATGCCCGCCGGGGGCGTACTACACGTCTTATGGCGGGGGCTCGATCAACCGCTTCACCGGCAAATTGACGACCTTCGGCGGCGGCGTCCCGGAAAGCGCGACCTGCGCGAAGACGGAATTGCGACCGAAGTTTTGAACGGCGCCGGCCTATTCCGCGCTCGGCTGCCAATCCCCCATTGCCTTCGAGGCCGCGCTCAGAAAGACTGCCGACCCGAACCGTCAACCCCTAACCGCCTTGTCACCGAATTAGCGTGTCTCACACGAGGGGCGCAGTCCAGGGGTGCAGTCCAATAATGCAATTCGTATCACCGTAATTCGTAATTCAGAGATCGCGACGCCCGCCCAAACGTCGCAGACTGAGCCTCAGCCGCCGGACATCTCCGGCAGGTCGGTTAGTAGGACCGATCTCCGTGCTTCCTTATAAGCTGTTGGTGCGCAATTGAGACCTCCCCATATCATATCGGTCGAGAAGATGTTTCTCCCCGCTATTGTTATAGGTAGTCTCGCACCCTGCCTATCCGGTTGACGCAGACACCCACCAGGGCTAGCATCTGCCCGTTATGGCGGCTATGGACATCCACCAGCGCGACGATCTGGCTTTGCCCCGATCGCTCCCTGAGTTTCAACAG
>JBEKAL010000186.1:0-14699 GCA_050015935.1 Roseiarcus sp. | reverse complement strand
GCAAAAAAGCCAAAGTCGCCATTGCCGCGATCATGCGGAAGCTCGTCGTCCTCGCCAACGTCCTCATCAAAGAGGATCGCCCCTGGCGGCCAATCCATGCTTGACTTCCAACACAGATGCTCGTCCGCGCCGACGAATTCCTCCGTCTCGACGAACGCCCGCTCACGGCCGCAGCCGCCCTGTTTGATATGACGCGCGGCGTGCGGCGCCACGTTGCGCGCGATGCGCGGCGGGGAGAAGTCGAGGCTTGATAAGCGCGCCGATTCCATGGTTATCTCGAGGCGGCCGGAGGAGATAAGATTAAGTCACCCTGGCGGCGTGGGCTTTGCTTCAGTTCGCTGCGCGGGAAATTGCGAGGGACGCCATGTCGAATGAAAGCCTTTTGGTCATTGTCGTGGTCGGCCTGGTGGCGGGATGGCTGGCGGGCCAGATTATGCGGGGCTCCGGCTATGGACTCGTGGGCGATATCGTCGTCGGCGTCATCGGATCATTTGTCGGCGATTGGCTGCTGCCTCGGCTCGGAATCCACCTCGGAGAGGGCCTCGTCGCCGCGATCGTCGACGCAACGATCGGCGCCCTGGTGTTTCTATTCGTTCTTCGACTGGTCCGCGGCGGCGGCCGGTGGGGCGGACGCCGGCGCTGGCGTTAGCAACCGGGTTACAGCGTCACTGCGCTAAACGATCGACGCCATGAATTCCCCCGGCGATCGCCGGGCGGAGGCAAGCGCTCTCTCTCGGCGAGGACAGCCCGGCGCTAGAACCGCGACGCCTCGACGCCCGCCGCGCGGCACGCCGCGATCAGCGTGTTGGCCATCAGCATCGCGACGGTCATCTTGCCGACGCCGCCGGGGACCGGCGTGATCGCGCCGGCGCGGGCGGCGGCTTCCGCGTAGGCGACGTCGCCGATCAGGCGCGTCTTCGGCCTGCCCTTGGCGTCGAGCCCCTGCCCCGGCACGCGGTTGACGCCGACGTCGATGACGATCGCGCCGGGCTTCACCCAATCGCCGCGCACCATCTCCGGTCTTCCCACGGCGGCGACGAGCACGTCGGCGCGACGCGCGACTTCCGGCAGCTCGCGGGTGCGCGAATGCGCGATCGTCACCGTGCAGTTGCGCTGGAGCAGCAATTGCGCCATCGGTTTGCCCACCAGGTTGGAGCGGCCGATGACGACGGCCTCCTCGCCCTCGAGCGCAACGCCCAGCGCCGCGCAGGCCCGGTCGATCAACGCCATCGCGCCCGCCGGCGTGCAGGGAATGAGCGCGCGACCCAATTCGCCCGTCGCGACGAGGCCGGCGTTGACGGGATGAAGACCGTCGACGTCCTTGCGCGGGTCGATTTTCTCCACTGCGCGCGTCGCGGAGATCGCTTTGGGCAGGGGCAATTGCACGAGCACGCCGTGGATCGCCGGATCGGCGTTCAGCCGTTCGATCAGACCGAGCAGCGCGTCCTCGTTCGTCTCGGCGGGCAAGGTATGTTGGACCGAGTGGAAGCCGCAGGCCAGAGCCGCCTTGCCCTTGCTGGCGACATAAGCCTGGCTCGCCGGGTCCTCGCCGACCAGAACCACCGCCAGCCCCGGCTTGACGCCGCGCGCCGCGAGCGCGCGCGCCCCGGCGGCGACGCGCGCGACGATCTCCTCGGATAGGGCTTTTCCATTGAGGACGAAGGCGGCGGACGATGCGGTCATGCTCAGGCTCCTCGGCGGGGCGGCGGGGCGGCGCCGGTCTGCAACGGGGCTGGCCGCGTCCTCGAGCGTCGATGAAACGATACGCGCCGCATCGCGCCCGCGCCCCCGCTCGCCGGCGCGATCGCGCTCGTGGTCAGGGAACGAGCCCCTCGATCGCCGCGGTCTTGATGAGCGCATCCTTCACGCCGGGCGCGCAGGCGACGATCCCATTGCCCTCGCGCAGGCCCTCGCCGGCGAGGAAGTCGCTGACATAGCCGCCCGCTTCCCTGACGAGGGCGATGCCCGCGAGACAGTCCCAGGCGTTCATGTGGTTCTCGACATAGCCGTCGCGCCGCCCGGCGGCGACATAGGCGAGGCCGAGCGCCCCCGAGCCCGAACGCGTCGCCGCCGACCCCGCCCTGACGACGCGGCCGAACAGGGCGAGAAAAGCCTCGGCGCCGGAGCGCATGTTCCGGCCGACCTCGATCGAAGCGGCTCTGAGATCGACCGTCGAAGAGACGCGCATCGGCTCGCCGTTGAGCGTCGCGCCGGCGCCGCGCTGACAAGCGAACAATTCGTCGGCCATCGGATCGTAGATGACGCCGATTTCGATCTCGCGGTCGAGGACGGCCGCGATCGAGACGCAGAAATGCGGCGCGCCGCGGGCGAAATTCGCGGTGCCATCGATCGGATCGACCACCCAGATCGGCTGGCCGAGTTGGCCGACGCGGCCCTCGCCCTCTTCGCCGATGAAGCCGTCGCCGGGGAACGCCTCGTGCAGGCGCGTCGCGATCATGCGCTCGACCTCGCCGTCGACCTCGGTGACGTAGTCTTGCGGGCCCTTGAAGCCGATCGTGAAGGAATCGCGATGGCTAAAGCGTCGCTTGGCGATTTCGCCGGCCGTGCGCGCGAGCGCGCAAGCGACGAGAAAGCGGGTGGCGAGGGCGCGCGAATCGACAGTCACTGTTGAATTCCTTGTTAAGGCCCAGGCTCGAGAAATGGCTGAAGGCGCCGCGTGGGAACGTCGCCTCGCCGCCGTCGCGGCCGATGAATCGAGGCGGCCCCGCGCCGGCGAACGCCTCGCCGACGAGCGTGACGGCGACGCCGGCCGCCGCCCCCGCCGCTTCGAACGCCGCGCACGTCTCCGGCGCGACGGCCGCCAGGAGTTCATAATCGTCGCCGCCGGTGGCGGCAACGTCGAAGAGCGCGGGGTCGGCCACGATCGCCGCCCGCGCGGCGGGCGAAAGCGGCAGGCGCTGCAGCTCGACGCGCGCGGAGACGCCGCTGACGCGCAGCATCTTGGTGAGATCGCCGACGAAACCGTCGGAAACGTCCATGCCGGCGTTGGCGAACCGCGCCATCGCCGGCGCCACCGCGAGACGCGGCTCAGGCTGAAGGTAGCGATCGAGGAGATGGCGCCGATGCGCTTCGGCGAGCTCGGGCCCCTGCCCCAGCCGCAGCCTTAAGCCCAGCGCGGCGTCGCCGATCGTTCCCGTGACATAGAGCCGATCGCCCGGCCTGACGCCGGAGCGCTTCGCCATGCGCCCGGTCTCGACCGCGCCGAGGGCGGTGATCGCGATCGTCAGCGGTCCCGGCGTCTTGACCGTGTCGCCGCCGATCAGCGGACAGCGATAGAGCGCCGCGTCCTCGCCGAGCCCGGCGGCGAACGCTTCGAGCCAGGACGCCGTCCAGTCGCCGGGCAGCGCGAGAGCGATGAGAAAGCCGATCGGCTCGGCGCCCTTGGCGGCGAGATCGGAGAGATTGACCCGCAACGCCTTGCGCGCGATCGCGCCCGCCGGATCGTCGGCGAAGAAGTGCACGCCCGCGACCAGCGCGTCGGTGGTGAGGACGAGCTCCCAGCCCGCGGGCGGCGCGACGAGCGCGGCGTCGTCGGCGAGGCCGAGCCCGGCCGGGCCGGCGAGCGGCGCGAAATAGCGCGCGATGAGTTCGTCTTCGCCGGGGCGGGCGGGCATGGGCGAGGCCTTGGCGTCAAACGAGGGCCGCGCCCGTGATGCCCGAACCCGGGGCAGAGTCAAGGACGGCGCCGGCCGCGCCCCCGCTCAGCGGCCGTCGCCCGCGGGCAATCGCGCCTCGCTGAATCGGGGACGGGTCAAATCCCCCTTCGCCTCGAGGCGTCCGTGAGCGACCAGATCGCGAACGCGCGCGACGACGACTTCTAGATGGTCGTCGGTCGGCGCGACGCCACATTCTTCCATCGTCCGCGCGGCAATCATGGCGACCTTTCGCCACTCCCTGCGCGCGTGCGACAAAACGATCGCGTCGAGATCGTCCATTTCGCGCACCCCTTCTCTCGCATCGGGGATTACGCTGACGCTTGCGTAATTCCCTTATTCAGGCGAGCCTTGGCCGTGCCCCCACCGCTCGCAATCGCGGCCTCAATCGGCAGGGAGGAGTGGCCGACGAGACTTCGAATTGGGGATTTATGCAAGTGTCACCGTAATTCCCGTAATTCCGAGCGTTGCGTGCGAGGTCGGATAAGTGATTGCCTGTCGAGATTTTGCCGGCGGCCGTATGGCTTCCTTGCCGCTTGCCGCAGGGCGCGTTAGGGATGGAAGCCGGATGGCCGAAACCGCTTGCGGGTTCGGTTCACGACAGCCCGGCAGTGCGGCGTCGCGCTTCAATCCCGAGCATTCGGGCGAGCCGGCATGCGTGCCTAATACACCATTCGATAGAGTCCGCCCTTCGAAGACTTGCAAGCGCCGTAGCCGTGGCCGGTCAGGTTATTGTTTAGAAACTTGCATTCGATCGATGTCCCCCGATCTCCGGACAGAACGGCGGACCCTTGGCCGCTGCCCGAAATTGCGACGCTAGTTGAAAAGCCGCTCGCCGTGACCGAACCGGCGGCGCTGTTCGCGGTAGCCAGAATGTTCCCGAAACCGACTGAACCACCGAAAACAATCGAAAATTCGCCCTGTAGGTGCTCACCGTCGGGCATAGTACCTTCAATTGTACCGTGCCCCTGACCATGGCCGATCGTTTTCCCTTCAATCAGCCCGGTAGCGTTGGCGGCTTCGTTGATCGGATAGAGATGCGCTTCGCGTTCGACGGCGCAGCCGGCCAAGCCGAGCATCGCCGCTGCGACAAAGCCGCGAGATGACCTGGAAGTCGGCATAGAACCCCCCCGCCGCAATCCTTAGCCGGAGTTGCGGGGGCCACTTCACTCTTTCTTCGGCGACAGTCAATCGAATCGCGGAGTCGCGAGGCGGCGATGGCAGGTGCTGCTATAACAGCACCTGCCTTGCCTCGGCCTCACCGGCCGCGGCGGGCCGCCCCTGCGCCCGCAAGCCGCGTGGCGCGCCAGATCGCGGCCTCGGCCACGCGAAGGTCCGGCATGTCCGGAAGCGGCCGACGTCGGCGCACGCTTAGCTTTACGGGCGTTGCTCGCAGAGCTATTTGGACGCCCGCGGCCCCCGCTACCGTCGGCACCCCGCTCGGGCCGCCATGTGTCGTCGAGATCGCGGCCGAGCTCACGGCACCCTGATTGAACCGACGGTCGTAGGCGTGAGGCTGGGGGAGGCGAAATGAAGGTCACGAAAATAGAGACTCCGAGGCAATTCTTTGACCACGTCGTTGATCCGGACGTGTCAGATTTCTTGGCAGCGCAGACTGATCTTAGACTTGGGTATCACGCGTCTATATCGCTCTGGAGCCTAAGAGAATGGGTTGTCGGGACGCATAAAGGCCAGCATTGGTCAAACAATGGTAAATCTAAACCAGTGTTCAATTCAAACACTGATCTTCAACGGGCGCTGTCCGAAATAGATAGTCGATTTGACATTATCTCCGATCTAGCCAATGCAGCGAAGCACCTGAAGCTAACAAAGGGATGGACGAAGCTGCGCGGCAACGCTAATGTTGCAATTATTACCACAAATGTAATATCGAATACAGGTCAGCTTGGCTCTCAATTATTGAATACCGGCCGATTTAACCAAGTCGGCGACGTCATGACGGAACAATGGATGGCAGTTGACATTGATCAAGGGTTATTCGACGTTGTGGATTGTGTTGTTTCGACTCACAGCATTTGGCGGTCCCTAATCAATGAAAACTCTTGGTAGTTCGATAGGATTGAGCACCATCTAGGCCCGATACGGCGGCGCGGAGCCGTCGATCGGCGGTTTCTTCATGACGACAAAGCCCGATCGCTCTAGGTGCTCCACGAGGCGCTTGGCGACGATCCGCGCCATGATCTCGGCCGCGTCATGCTTTCGCCTTCGGCCGTCGAAGCGCAACGCGAACGCGAGGGCGTCGGCGAGGTCATCGGGCGCGGCGGGCCTGAGGCGATCGGGCGCGTCGGTCATGCGCGCAATCGTAGCGCGGCGGCGGGAACAGGACAAGAACGAATGCGCTGAGTTCGCGCTTGCGGGGGCTGTCGCGCGGCGCAATGATTGGGTTGCGGCCTTGCCGCCGACGCTCGACTTCCGCCATGTCCTCGAATCCGCGGGCGTCCTTCGATTTTGTGACGCATTCGACGCGAGCGGCGTAATTGACTTGGCGATGCCGAGTGCTAGTGTGTCAGCTTGCGGCTCTGTTCAGGGGTCGATCCTCCGAACAACGGGCCGACAATCGAGTGATGGGGGCTCGGCTATGCGCAAGTTCCTGTTCGCCCTCGCGCTCTTTGGCTCCCTCCCGCTTTGCAATGCGCCGGCCTTGGGAGCCGGGCCCCTGATCCGTGTAGATGTCGGCAATTGGCACGGAGGAAGCTATACGTTCGACGCAACAGGACAGTTCAGTCATTGTGCTATTAGCGCTTCGTATACATCCGGTATCATTTTCTTTGTAGCTGTCAGCAATGACTATACCTGGCGGCTCGGTTTCAGTCACCCTACTTGGAATCTGAATATCGGAAGCAACATTCCAGTTGACTTAACGTTCGATGGAAAGGGGCCATATCATTTATACGCGCGCGCGCAGGCACCGAACTTTGTTGTCATTGAAATGCCGACGACCTCGGAAGTCGTAAAGCGGTTCCGCGGTGCCTACCAGATGACGGCCTTCGCGATTGGGCAGGTCTATCCGCTGAATTTGACCGACACCTCTGTTGCCTTGCCGGCCCTGGTCGACTGCGTGCGGCATTACGTCGGCGCGCCTCCCGTCCAAGCCGTCACGAACGTTCCGCCTGCAAGCAGCTCCCCGCCGCCAGGACCGACAGCAGCGCCAGAGCCCGCAGCCGACCTTCACGAAGAGGCTGTCGAGCTGGCGACGAACTTTTTGTTGGGAGCCAAGCTGGATGACCCGAAGGTGGTCAGCAAGAGCGCGACGCCCGTCGCCTACGCGTCGTTCGGCGCAGATTGGCGAGCGAGTCAGGCGCTGGGCTCGGTAAAGATCGTCACGGGGGCAGGACTGAAGGGGCTCGACGTTGCGTCTGCGGTGGTGGCGTCCGACGCGAGCGCTTGCAAAGGAAAGTTCGCGTCGGCTCGCACTAGCGACATGGTGGACAGCGACGTTATATTCCGAGGCTTCTCGTCTTGCGAAGACAGCGCTGGAACTCGGTTTGTCGAGTACTTCATCGTGCCCCGAAAGCAGGGCGGATTTGTCCTCTTCTCAATCGCGGCAATTCCAGGTGCCGCAAGCTCCTCAAGCGAGATCGATCAGACCCGAATCAACCTGTTCGAACGCGCAGCGCTTACGTCCGTCAACTGACGGCGCGGTCATATCGGGAATAACCGCGTTGCTGGCCTTTCTCGCTTGGCGCTTTCCCGCTCATTGATCGGCAGGCCGCAGCGTCAACGGGTTGAACCAATGTCCGGACTGCGAGAGAATCCGGCGGTTGGGGCCAATCTCCGCAGGCGCTATGCGAGCCCCAAGCTACACCACCGGGGATTACGGTGACGCTTGCATAATTCCCTGATCCAGGTGAGCCTCGGCCGTGCCCCCAGCGCTCGCAATCGCGGCCTCAATCGGCAGGGAGGAGTTGCCGACGAGACTTCGAATTGGGGATTTATGCAAGCGTCCGTAATTCCAATTTATGTGGGAACGATCCGGCCGAGCGCTTGCAGCGGCTGCGCCAGGAAATTTCGCAAAAAACGAGGCCTCCACGAGGAAAGACGGCGCCGCCCGCCGAAGCTGCGCGGCGCCGGCGCCGCGGCGGTCGGCTTTCGCGTTGGCGCAGGCGACGCCGCGCTTGGCCGGAGGCCCCTCGCCGAAATCGCCGCCGACAATTTCTTTCCGATAATCGGAATTCGCGCTATGGTGAATCGCGAGCCCGTTCGGCAGGGCGCCGCGCGGGGCCGCTCATCGCGGCCGAGACGACGCAGAAATTTGGAGAAAACGCGATTCCGGCCTGACCGGGCGATTGACCGGGCGATAACCCCTTGATTTTCCTCAAAACGGCCAAGGAAAAAAGTTTGGAAATCCTTGGAAAAGTTTGGAAAAGCTTGGAATTTCCTTGGAAAAGCTTGGAATTTCCTTGGAAAAGCTTGGAATTTCCTTGGAAAAGTGTGGAAATCCTTGGAAAAGCTCGAGGTTGCGGCGACGGGACGCTCAACCCCTCGATGGGTGGCCCGCAAGCTCGCCTCCCGATAGGCTGGTTGCATATCCCGGCCCTTGTCCCTAAACCTCGCGCCGAATCCGGCCGAGGAGCCCCGAGGTGAGCGACGCGTTTCAGCCCCGATCCGATTTCCTGCGCACGCTGATCGAGCGCGGCTTCGTCCATCAGTGCTCCGACCTCCCCGGCCTCGACGACAAGGCGGCGAGCGGCGCGCTGGTCGGCTACATCGGCTTCGACTGCACCGCGCCCTCGCTGCACGTCGGCTCGCTGATGCAGATCATGATGCTGCATTGGCTGCAGGCGACCGGCGGCAAACCGCTGGCGTTGATGGGCGGCGGCACCACCCGGGTCGGCGACCCCTCGGGCAAGGACGAAAGCCGCAAGCTCCTCAGCGTCGAGCAGATCGAGGCCAACAAGGCCGGCATCCGCAAGGTCTTCTCGCGCTTCATCCGCTTCGGCGAAGGCGCGAGCGACGCCGCGATGCCCGACAACGCGGACTGGCTCGCCAAGCTCAACTACATCGAGTTCCTGCGCGACGTCGGCCGCCACTTCTCCGTCAATCGCATGCTGGCGATGGAATCGGTGAAGCTGCGCCTCGCCCGCGAGCACGAGCTCTCGTTCCTCGAATTCAACTACATGTGCTTGCAGGCTTACGACTTCGTGGAGCTGCATCGGCGCTACGGCTGCGCGCTGCAAATGGGCGGCTCGGACCAGTGGGGCAACATCGTCACCGGCGTCGATCTCGGCCGGCGGCTCGGGACCGCGCCGCTCTACGCGCTGACCTCGCCGCTCATCGCCGCCGCCTCGGGCGCCAAGATGGGCAAGACGGCGGCGGGCGCCGTCTGGCTCGACGCTGGCCTGCTGCCGCCCTACGACTACTGGCAGTTCTGGCGCAACTGCGAGGACGCCGACGTCGGCCGCTTCCTCAAGCTGTTCACGCTGCTGCCGCTCGACGAGATCGCTCGCCTGGAGGCGCTGGGCGGCGCCGAGATCAACGAAGCCAAGAAGACGCTCGCCAACGAGGCGACCGCGCTGCTGCACGGGGCGGACGCCGCCGCGACGGCCGCCGCGACGGCGCGCCAGACTTTCGAGGAAGGGGCGCTCGCCGAGTCGCTGCCGACGATCGACGTCGCCGCGGCGGAATTCGACGCCGGCCTCGGCGCCCTCTCGGCCTTCGTGCGCGCCGGCCTCGTCGCCTCGACCGGCGAAGCGCGCCGCCAGATCCGCGGCGGCGGCCTGCGCGTCAACGACGTCGCGCTCGGCGACGAAAAGGCGACGATCGGCCGCGACGCGCTGCGGGGCTCGGGAATCGTCAAGCTCTCGCTCGGCCGCAAGAAACACGTCTTGCTGCGCGTGGTGTAAAGCCCCTACCGAACAGCCGACGGCGTCGCCCCGATCGACAGCGGCGCGCCGTCCGACGCCGGCGCGTCGACCAGCGGCGCGCCGCTTTGCGCCGGCGCGTCGGCCAGCGGCGTCGTCCCGTCGAGCGCGCCGAAGACCTTGCGCAGGATTCCGGGGGTCATCGCCGAAAGCGGATTGATGGTCAGCGTCGGTCCGCTGGCCGGTCCGACGATGCGGTAATTGACGCCGAAGACTCCCTCGTGGCTGCCCCCGCCGAGCAACATGCCGACCACGGGAATGTGGGTGATGAGATTGTTGACCTGATAGACGGGAACGAAGGTCCCGTTGAGGTCGACACGATTGCGCCCGAAATCGATGAAGCCCTGAGTGGTGAGCCCCACGGAGCTGTTGTAGATGACGGCTTCGCGCAAGTCGAGACGCCCGGTCGAAGCGGTGAAACTGGCTGACATTTTCTGGAAATGCGCGGCGTCTGGATTGATGATCGGGCCCTGTTCGACCCGACCGTCCACCGGCGCCTGTCCCGCCGCGGCCAATTGCCGCAGCGCCGGCTCGTCGCGCAAGACGAAATTGGCGACGCTCGCCCTGCCGCGGCTGCCCTCGTCGTCGTCTTGCACGGAAAGGTCGAGCGTTCCGCCTTCCATGCGATTGTAGAAATCGAGGAACTTGCTCAGCGCGCCCGCGTCGGTGACGTGCGCGTACAGGCGTCCGCTTTCGTCTTGTTCAGCCGTCAGGACGCCTTCGCCGATGCGCGCCTTGGCCTGCATCGACTTCATCGCGCCGCCGCGCCAGACGCCGGTCAGCTCGAATTGGCTCAGCGCTTGGGAATTGGCGCCGGTCACACTGGCGATTCTGACGTCGAGGTCGAGGTCCTTGCCGCCGCCCGGCGGCCCGCCGGCCTCGAAGAATCCTTTGACGAGACCTCGAGCGTCGAGAACGGCGCCGCGCACCGTCGCCTTGACCGCCGAATCTCCGTTTTCGATCTCAGCCTTCAGGTCGTCGGCGGCGGAGAAGCGCAACTGCGTCAGCTTGGCGCTCTGCAAGGCACCGTCCGCCGCCAATTGCGCCGTTCCCCTGATCGCGATCGAGCCCGCGTCGACCGTGATCGCGTTGACCGCGACGCTCTCGCCGTCGGCGTCCGGCTTGACGCTGAACGTCGCCTTGCCGGGCTTGCCGGCCGCCTTCAGAGTCCCGGTCTGCGGACTCTCGATCGCGACATGCGTGAGATCGACTTCGATTTCGGCGTTCGACTTGGACAACGGGGCCTTGACGCGCACGCCCATCGCGCCGCTCAGCAACGCGGCGCCGGGGAAGCCGAGCTTGGCGCGCGCGGCGTCGTCGAACGAAAGCGACAACACGACCGAGCCTTCCTCGGCGGCGCCTTTGGTCAAATCGACGGCGACGGGCACGCCATACATCTGGCCTTGGCCGGAGATTTTCAGATTGCCGCGCTCGGCCAGAACCGACAGTGCGGTTTGCTCGAGGCGCTCGCCGGCGAGAAATCGCTCGACGCGAAAATTCGTCAAAGTCCCTTCGGCGCGAAATTGGTTGTCTTCGGGCCGAACCGATTTTCCCAGTTTCAGATCGAGCGCGAGCTTGCCCTCGAACTGACCCTTGACCGTGGCCGGATCGACGCTGAAGCCGACGTAACGCTTCAGCGCGTCGCGGTTCAAGAGATCGGCGAGCGCGTCGGCGCCGCCCTGCAAGCGAGCGCCGGCCTGGGCCGGGACGATGGGCGCGGGGGCGGTGTCGGGAACGAAATAGGATATCTCGGCGACCTGAATGCGCCGCGACGGCGAAAGTTCGATGACGCCACTCTTGGCGCTCGCGGCGAAATCACGGCCGGTGATGACGCCGCTGGCGTCCAGACCTGTCAAAGCGGGAATTCCGGGCAACAGATCGACGACCGCATCGCGCGTGGAAAATTCGCCGCGCACGCTCGCGGCCGGCACGGCGCGCTTGTGGACCGCCTGGTCGAACGCTGCGGCGTCCCAGTCCACGCTCATCGAGCCGGCGACGACCTGTCCGCCGTGAATGTGCTGGAGGCACCAGGCGCGCGCGTCGGCGTTGACGAAACTCGGCCACAGCCTGAGAACGTCGACGATGACGCTCGGACCGACCTGCATAGTCAGCTTGAGCGTCGTCCCCCCGGCGACCGCGGCGGCTTCGCCGCTCCCCGCGCCGTTCACATTCGGCCCGTGGACCGACAGTCGATCGAGGATGAACCGGGACTGTTGCGGCAGATAGCGCGCGTCGAACATCGTCTGGTCGAGGACGATCGGCTTCTCGCCCGGCCGCTCCGGGGCGAAGACCGTGTCGTTGGATTCGAGATGGCTGACCCACGCAGCCTGCGCCTGCGTCGGCGGCGCGAGCCAGCCCGTGGCGAGGATGTGGGTCTCTCCCGACAACAATTGCAGGTCTTTGAAGCGATAACGACCGGCCGCCGCGTCCCAGGCGACGTCCCCCGTCGCCTCGTCGATGAGGAAAGGCTCGTGATCCGGGTCGTCGAGCTTGAAATAGCCCGCGCCGAGGCTGAAACGCCCCTGCAGGGCCTGAATCGCCGAATTGGCGGAGAGGCGCGCGTCGATCCTGAACGAAATCGGCATGTCCGCGTCGAAGGGCGGGTGGCGCGCGTGCATGAGCAGCATATCGTCGAGACTGAGATCGCGCGCGGTCAGGGACACCTCGCGGGCGTCGCCGCCGCGCGCCGTCGCATCGATCGACCAGCGTCCCGCCGGGCCGCGCGCGGAGGCGCGGATCGCCGCCGTGTCCGCGTCCTTGTCGAATGACAGCGAGAGATCGTCGTAGACGGTTTTCTTGCCGAGCGCCTCGTTCTCGACCTCGAGATGGCCGTGCGTGAGTCCGACGCGGTCGAGCGCCTGGCTCGCTCCGGTCATCGCGTCGATGATCCGGAACGCGACAAGACCGAAATCGGGCGCCGCGGCGGTCGACCGCGATTCGGACGCGGCGGGCGCGGGCAGCTCGATGATCGCGGCGGTCGAATCCGCCGCGGCCGCAATCGAAAGGGCGCCGTCGGGGCGCAAGCGCAACCGCAGATCGAGACCGTCGAGCTCGAGCCGTCGGACCTTGATCTCGAACCTCAGCAGCGAAAGCGCATCGAGGCCAACCCGGCCGCCGGGCGCGGAAAGGACGGCGCGGCCGGCGCGATCGCGGATGGTGATGCCGCCGAAGCCAAGCCCGACGCCGCCTTCCATGCGCATCAGAAAGGTCGGGCCGATCGCGACGGCGTAGCGCGCTCCCAGACGCTCTTCCAGGCTTTGCGCGATGCGCGGATTCAAGCCCTCGACGTTGATCGAACCCGAACCGAGCAGGAAGAAGAAGCCGCCGAGCGCCGCCAGCGCGAGGACGAGGGCGAGCCCGCCGATCCCCAGCAAGGCGCGCCAAAGGCCGCGCGCCGTGACCGAGCGCAGAGACCGAGGCAGAGTCCGCCCCTGCCCGCTGCGCAGCAGGCGCTGCATCGCCGCTTGGGCCTCAGACCGTGTCGCTGCGTCGAATCGGTCGATCAACGCTATGACGTCCCCGCTCGTCTAACCAGTAAACTCAATGAGTTAGGCCATTTCTGCCCAGACGGACGAAAGTTGCGCGGCGCGCTCCCAGTCTTCCTTCGCCGCGCGCCGAGATTCGAGTCCGGTCCCATTGAAGTTCTTGAACCAGCCGCGACCGCGGGTCAATCTGACGCCTGGGCGCCGCGAGACGGATCCGACGGGAGTCTGCCAACGAAATTGGCTCAAACGAGGGCGAAATGGTCAAGAATTTGGACATCGGCGACGCGGCTCCGGATTTCGAACTGCCCGCCGACGACGGGCAAAACGTGTCCTCGAGTCGATTCAGGGGCAAGATGATCGTCCTCTACTTCTATCCCAAGGACGATACCTCGGGCTGCACCGCCGAAGCCATCGCTTTCAACGCCCTGCGCGACAAGTTCGGCGCGGCCGGCGCCGTCGTCCTCGGCGTTTCCCCCGACAGCGCCACAAGGCACGCCAAATTCAAACGCAAGCACGATTTGTCGCTGACCCTCGCGGCGGACGAGTCCAAGGCGACGCTCGAAGCCTATGACGTCTGGCGGGAAAAGAGCATGTACGGCCGCAAATATATGGGGGTCGAGCGCACGACCTTCCTCATCGACGACGACGGCCGCGTCGCGCGCATCTGGCGCAAGGTGAAAGTTCCGGGTCACGCCGAGGACGTTCTCGCGGCCGTCGAGGCGCTCCGAGCGGCGTTTGCCAACGGTTAACCCTAATGGGCTGTAATCGCGCGCTGGATGACCCCCGAGCGTTCGGGGTCGGAGCGTGTGGGCGCATGTCGTTGCGAGATTTCCGCCTGCGGCCGAAATCGCCTCGGTCGCACTATTTCTTTTCTCGCGCGTGCGGCGACAGCATCCGCACCATCGTGCTGCGCCCGTTCGCGTTGTGGTCGCTGATCGCGATCGTCCCGATCTCTTTGCTCTGGGGCGGCGCGGCGACGTTTTATCTCGCCTTTCACGACGACATGCTCGGCGCCTTCGCCGCTCGTCAGGCCGAAATGCAATACGCCTACGAGGATCGCCTCGCCGAGGCGCGCGCCGAACTCGACCGCGTGGCCGGCCGTCAGCTGCTCGATCAAAACTCCTTCGAGGGCAAGGTTCACCAGCTGCTGTCGCGCCAGGCGCAGCTGGAACAGCGTGGTTCGATCGTCGCCGCCTTGATCGACCAAGCCTCGCACGACGTCCTCGCCGCCGCGGAGACGCGCCCGCACGTCGCGAGCGCCGCCAAGGCGCCCGCCGGCGCGCTCTCGGCCATCGACGCGGCGAGCCCGCTCGGCCCGTCGGACAGCGTCATCGGCTCGTCGGTGCAGGCGTTTGCGCCGCGAGAGCCGATCTTAGCGCCGCCGAGCTCGCCCAAGCCGCGCCCGGTCGAAGAACCGCGCCAGCACGTGAGCATGATCCCGCAGACGGACCCCGAGCCGAATGCGTTCGCCGACCTCGCGGCGGCCGCCGACGATCCGGCCCTGGGCGCTTCCGCGCGCTTGAGTCTGATCGCCTATTCGCTGGATCGGATGGAGCGGCGGCAGACGGCCGCGCTCGGCGAAATCGATTCGACCGCGCGGCGCGGCGCGGCGCGTCTTGCCGCGGTCGTCGCGCAGACCGGCCTTTCGGCCGATGCGC
>JBEKAL010000185.1:0-8111 GCA_050015935.1 Roseiarcus sp. | reverse complement strand
GGCGGGCCGCTGATGCACGTCATCGCCGCCAAGGCGGTCGCCTTTCACGAAGCGCTGACGCCGGAATTCAAGAATTACGCCCACGCGGTGGTCGCCAACGCCAAGGCGCTCGCGGCGCCGATACTGTCGGCCGGCTACGCGCTGGTGACCGGGGGCACCGACAATCATTTGATGCTGGTCGATCTCAGCCCCAAGGGCCTGACCGGCAAGGCCGCGGAGACCGCGCTCGGGCGCGCGCGCATTACCTGCAACAAGAACGGGATTCCGTTCGATCCGCAAAAGCCGGCCGTGACCTCGGGAATTCGGCTCGGCTCGCCGGCGGCGACGTCGCGGGGGTTCGGCGTCGCCGAATTCAGAAAAGTGGGCGAATTGATCATCGAGACGCTCGATGGGCTGGCGGCGCACGGCGAATCGGGGAATGCTGGAACGGAAGCGCGGGTGCGCGAGGGCGTGGCGGAGCTGACGCGACGGTTCCCGATCTACTGACGCGCGCGCGGCGCTCTTAAAGGGGGTTCGGTCCGATGCGCTGCCCCTATTGCGGCGGGCTCGACACGCAGGTCAAGGATTCGCGCCCGACCGAGGACGCTTCCTCGATCCGGCGCCGACGCGTCTGCTCGGATTGCGGCGGCCGCTTCACCACCTCCGAGCGCGTGCAGCTGCGCGAGCTGACGGTGGTCAAGAAGAACGGCCGCCGCGCGCCGTTCGATCGCGACAAGCTCGTTCGCTCGGTCGAAGTCGCGCTGCGCAAGCGCGCCGTCTCCTCCGAACGGGTCGAACGCATGATCAACGGCATCGTGCGGCAATTGGAGAGCCAGGGCGACGCCGACATTCCGACCGAGCGCATCGGCGAACTGGTGATGGAGGGGCTCAAGGGCCTCGACGACGTCGCTTATGTGCGTTTCGCTTCGGTCTACCGCAATTTCCGCGAAGCGCGAGACTTCAACGCGATCGTCGGCGAGTTGGAGGCCGAGCCCGAATCGCCGTCGCCGGCCGAGACCGCGCCGCGGCGGAATCGCGTTCCCCCGCGATGAGCGCGCCGCCGGGGACCGGGCAGGCCTGCCAAGACGAGCGCTGGATGGCCGCCGCGCTGCGCTTCGGACGACGCGGGATGGGGCTCACCGCGCCCAATCCGTCGGTCGGCGCGCTGGTCGTGCGCGACGGCGTCGTCGTCGGGCGCGGCGTCACGGCGCCGGGCGGGCGCCCGCACGCCGAACGCCTCGCCGTCGACGAGGCGGGAGAGGCCGCGCGGGGCGCGACGCTCTACGTGACGCTGGAGCCCTGTTCGCATTTCGGGGCGACGCCGCCCTGCGCCGAGGCGATCGTCGCGGCGGGAATTTCGCGCGTCGTCTGCGCGCTCGAAGACCCCGACGGCCGCGTCGCCGGGCAGGGCCTGGCGCGGTTGCGCGCGGCGGGAATCGAATTGAGCGTCGGTCCGGGGGCCGAGACGGCGCGGCGCGATCATCGCGGCCATATCCTGCGCGTCGTCGAAGGGCGGCCGATGGTCACGCTCAAGCTCGCGCGCACCGCGGACGGCTTCGCGGCCGGCGACGAACACGATCGGCGTCTCGCGATCACCGGCGAAGCCGCCAATCTGCGCGTGCAGGTCATGCGCTCGCTCAACGACGCGATCATGGTCGGAATCGGCACGGCGCGCGACGACGATCCGCTGCTGACCGTGCGATTGCCCGGCCTCGACTCGCGGCCGCTGCGGGTGATCCTCGATTCGCATCTCGACTTGCCGCTTCGATCGCGATTGTGCGCGACGGCGGGCGAGTTCTCCACGCTGGCGATCACGACGCGCGCCGCGGCCGAGGAGCGCGAAGCGGCGCTGGCGGCAAAAAGCGTCGAAACAGCGCGCGTCGATCCCGATTCTTCGGGCCGCGTCGATCTCAACCAAGCGTTGCGGCTGCTGGGGGGGCGCGGCCTCACGCGCGTCTTCAGCGAAGGGGGCCCGCGCGTCGGCGCGCGGCTGATCATGTTGGGGCTCGCCGACGAAGTCGCGCTGCTGACGGCGTTCAAACCGTTGGGCAGGCCGGGCGTGCCCGCGCTCGACGCGCAGGCCTTCGCCGTCTTGAACGATCGCGCGCGCTATCGCGAAATCGAATCCGCCGTTTACGGCGCCGACGCTTTGCGGCGGCTGGAGCGGCTGGGCTGAGTTCTCGTGAGGCTCTGAGAAGGGAATGGGATGTTCACAGGCCTGATCAGCGACGTCGGCGAAGTGCTTGAAATCGAAGACGCCGGCGAATTGCGCCGTTTTCGCATCGCGTGCGATTACGACGCGGCTTCGATCCCGATCGGCGCGTCGATCGCGCAGGCGGGCGTCTGCCTGACGGTCGTCGACGTCGCGCGGAGCGGCGATCGAACGAAAATCTCGGTCGACGTCGGCGCGGAGACGCTGGCGGTGACGACGCTGGCGGCGTGGCGGGCGGGGGACAAGGTCAATCTGGAACGGTCGCTGCGCCTGGGCGACGAACTCGGCGGGCACATGGTCAGCGGCCATGTCGACGGCGTCGCTGAAGTCCTGTCGCGCCGCGACTTCGACGGCATGGCGCATTTCGCCTTTCGCGCCCCCGCGGCGCTCGCCAAGTTCATCGCGGTCAAGGGGTCGATCGCGCTCGACGGGACTTCGCTCACCGTCAACGCCGTGGCGGGCGATCGGTTCGAGATTCTGCTCATTCCCCACACGCTCGCGGCGACGACGTGGGAGGAGCGCAAGGCGGGCGACAGGGTCAATATCGAAGTCGACCAGATGGCGCGCTACGCGGCGCGGCTGATCGAGGCGGGGCGCGGCGATCCCGCCTCGCCTTGACCCGAGCGACCGTCCTTTCTCACCGCCCCAACATCGGCGCGATCGCCTCGCGCATCGCGAAGCGGCGCAAGGGCCCGATGGCGCCGAGCGCGGCCAGGGCGAGTCCGCGGGCGGCGTCGATCGGCGCGAAATGCGCGAGTAGCGAGCGGTTCAATCCGTCGACCGCGCCCGTGCGCGTCGCGATGTCGAGGCCGCGCGACCGGGAAAAGCGCTCCAGCGCCGCCTCGCCGCCGATGTCCTCGCCCTCGCCCTCGGCCTCGCGCGCCGCCTCGATAAGGCCTTTGACGTCGCGTAAGGCCAGATTGAGGCCCTGCGCGCCGATCGGCGGAAGGACGTGCGCCGCGTCGCCGACCAATGCGAGGCGCGTCGCGGCGAGCCGCGTCACGATCTGCCGCGCCAAGGGGAAGACGCCGCGCTCGCCCTCGATCCGCATGGCGCCGAGCATCGAACGCGCTTGTTCCTCGATCTCGCCGGCGAGCGCGTCGTCGTCGAGCGCGGCGCGCCGCGCGGCCTCGGCGCGCCCCATGACCCAGATGAGACTGGAGCGAAAACGGGCGCTCGGCGTCGCGGGCAGGGGAACGAAGGTGAACGGTCCCTGCCGCGTGTGAAACTCGGTCGAGCAATCGTCGTGAGGGCGCGCATGGGCGAGGAAAACGGTCAGCGCGCTCTGGGGATAAAGATAAGTTCGCGCCTCGATCCCGGCGGCCTTGCGAGCGGGCGAGCCGCGTCCGTCCGCGCCGACGACCAGCTTCGCCGCGAAACGCCGGCCGTCGGCGAGGCGAACGCGAGCGCGCTCGCGCGCGAAATCGAAGCTCGCGACCTTCGACTCGACCCGCCGAAGGTTCGCCGGCGCGGCGGCCGCCTTGGCGAGCGCGTCGGCCAGAGCCGCGTTGCCGATGTTCCAGCCGAATGCGTCGAGGCCGATCTCCTCGGCGTGGAATTCGATCGGCCGCGGCGGGAACAGCGCTCCGGTGTCGTCGATGATCCGCAGCGAGCGCAACGGCGCGGCGAGGGGCTCGACGTTTCGCCAGACGTCGAGACCCTCGAGGAAGTCGATCGAGCGGCCGAGCAACGCCACCGTGCGGCCCTGGCCGAGCCGGTCGGTCGCGCCGCAGGACAGGACCGAGAAGCCCGCCCTGGCGAAGCCGATCGCGGCGGCCAGACCGGCCAAGGCGGCGCCGACGACGAAAACGTCGCAGCGTTCGAAATCCCCCGAAAGCGAAACGGCCATTGCCCTATCCTGGCATGCGTGCTTTCTAGCTGTCCAGACGATCGCCGGGCGGATTGGCGGCGGGCGAGGGCGGCGCTTGAGCGCGCGGATCCCGTATCCGCTCACATTTGGCTTGACGAGCCCGGAGAGGCGGCATGCCGATCCAGAACTGGGCGATCCCAGTCCGCCGCGCGGCGGGATTCTCCGTTCATATATTCACGGCGTCCGGCGGCGCGGCGGCGCTCATCGCGCTCTACGCGGCGATTGAGCGCGATTTCGCCCAATGCTTCGCCTGGCTCGGGCTGGCGCTGGTCATCGACGGAATCGACGGAACCCTGGCCCGCGCCGCGCGCGTCGCCGAAACGGCGCCGACGATCGACGGCGTCATTCTCGATCTGGTCGTCGATTTCCTCGGTTACGTGCTCGTTCCCGTGGTCGCGCTCTGGCGCTCGGACCTGATGCCGACGCCGGTGGCGTTCTGGATGGGGCTGCTCGTCACCGTCGCCTCGGCGCTCTATTTGGCCGACACGCGCATGAAGACGAGGGATCATTGGTTTCGCGGCTTTCCCGCGCTGTGGAACGTCTTCGCGCTCTACCTGTTCGTCTTACGCCCGCCTTGGCAGGCGAACGCCGCGCTGACGCTGGCGGCGACGGCGATGATGTTCGCGCCGGTGGTGTTCGTTCATCCCCTGCGCGTGGTGAAATTGCGCGCGCTCACCATTGCGGCGACGTTCGTCTGGTTCGCCCTTGCCGGCGCAGCGATTTTCGCAGGACTGCAGCCGCAACTTTGGGTGAAGGTCGGCCTCGTCGCGATCGCGGCCTATTTTTTCGGCTTGCCTCTGCTTCGGCATTCGCCCTGGTCGCACGAGTGAACCCCCGCCGCTTTTCCGCCTCGCGGAAGCGGCGCCTTGCCGTCGCGCGTCGAAACTTGCTATAGCCGCCCCGCCGCGGCGCGCGAGCGCTTCGGCACGGCCTCGTGGCGGAGTGGCTACGCAGAGGACTGCAAATCCTTGCACCCCGGTTCGATTCCGGGCGAGGCCTCCACAGCATGACTTGTTTCGGGCGATGGCGGCGCGCCATGGCTCGCAATTCGGCAGGGCGAGGCGAATGACTCCGACTCCTTCGACGCAGGCTTTGATCGTGCAGCGCCGTCACATGGTCGATGGGCAATTGCGGGTCGGCGGCGTCACCGACCTGAGCCTGCTCGGGGCGTTTCTGGACACGCCGCGCGAATCGTTCGTCGCGCCGGCGCAGGCGGCGCTCGCCTATCTCGACTGCGACCAGCCCGCGCTGGGTTCGAGCGGCCGTCGACTGCTGGCGCCGTTGACCCTGGCTCGCTTGCTGCAGGCCGCGGCGGTCGCGCCGGGCGAGCGCGCGCTCGATGTCGCCGGCGGCTCGGGATACAGCGCGGCGATTCTGGAGCGATTGGGGGCGAGCGTCGTCGCGCTGGAATCCGACACGGGCGCGGCGGACGCGGCCCGGCGAGCGCTCGCCGGCCGCGCCGGGATCGAAGTCGTCGTGGGCGATCTCGCCGCGGGCGCGCCCGGCAAGGGGCCGTTCGACGTCATTCTGGTCAACGGAGCCTACGAGAGCCTTCCGGACGCCTTGATCGGGCAGCTCGCTGAAGGCGGGCGCTTCGTCGGCGTCGAGGCGCAGCCCGATGCGCAAGAAGCGGCGCTGATCGAAAAATCGGCGGCCGGGATCAGCCGGCGCACGCTGTTCGAAACGCGCGCGGCGACGATCGAGGCGTTCCGCCGCGCGCCGAGCTTCGCGTTCTGACCGGCAAAGCGCGGACGGATATTCGCACGCCCGCCGCCGCGACGACGCGATCGCGGGCCCAGCCCCTTCGAGCCGCTAAGGCGCCGATGTCGGGAGGCGTCCGCGGGAAGTGTCGCATGTTTGCGACGCTCGATCGAAATCTTTCTCGTTTTGCGGCTGGAATCGACGCGAGAGGTAGCCGACCGCATCCAATTGCCTGTAAGAGTGAACCGTTGCGTCGATGCCGAGTATCTTGTCCGCGCCCGGCGCCAGGCCAGGGCCGCGAGAGCGAGTTCGGGGCGGGGGTGCGTCGGCGTTGTCGAGGGGTCGGGTCGGCGTCGAGTTTGCGGGCGTCCCGAAGAGGCGGCGATGGGCGGGTTTCTTGGTTTGACGAGGCGCCGCGTTTCGCGCCGGAATTGGCGCCGCGGAGCGATCGCCGCCGCGATTTGCGGCGCGCTGTCGGCGCCGGCGGCGAATGCCGAAACGATCGGCGGCGCCCTGGCCAAGGCCTATTTCAGCAACCCCGACATCAATCAGCAGCGCGCCGCGGTGCGCGCGTCGGACGAAAATATCCCCAAGGCCAACGCCGGCTATCTGCCGACCGTTTCCGGCGAAGCGGATGCTGCGCTCCAGCAATTCGACACCGAGGGCATCCCGGGTTACGGCGACGTCGCCAGCTATCCTCGCGGTTACGGCGTCACCGTCACGCAAAACGTCTGGAACGGCAATCGAACCCTCAATTCGGTGCGCCAAGCCGAATCCGGCGTGCTGGGGGCGCGCGAACAACTTCGCTTCACCGAACAGAACGTGCTGCTCAGCGCCGTCACCTATTACATGGACGTCCTGCGGGACACGGCGATCCTGGACCTCGACCGCAACAACGTCGAGGTCCTGCAGGAGCAGCTTCGACAGACGACTGATCGCTTCAACGTGGGCGAAGTCACGCGCACCGACGTTGCGCAGGCCGAGGCGAGTCTGGCCGGCGCGCAGGCGACGGCGCTGACCGCTCAATCGACCCTGCAAGCTTCGCTCGCCAACTATCGCAGGGTGATCGGCGACGAGCCGAAGAGCCTTTCTCCCGTCGCGCCGGTGACCAAGCCGTTGCCGAAGTCCTTGCCCGAAGCGGTGGCGATCTCGCAGATCGAACATCCCGCGATCGTGGCGATGCTGCACGGCGTCGACGCGGCGGCTCTCAATGTGAAAGTCACCGAAGGTCAGCTCTATCCGACGGTCGGCCTGACCGGGCAATTGTCGAAGCGCTTCGATCTCAACGATCTCCCGGGCAACCAAGCCATTTCGGCCTCGTTGATGGGTCAGGTCACGATCCCGATCTATGAAGGCGGCGCGGTCTACGCCGCCACGCGCCAAGCCAAGGAACAGCTCGGCCAGCAGGAGCTGCAAACCGACCTGCAGCGCGACAACGTGCGCGCCGCGGTGGTCTCCGCCTGGGGCGCCAACCAGAATTCGCTCGGCGTCTTACGCGCCGCGAAGGCGCAAGTCGACGCCTCGGAGGTCGCGCTCGCCGGCGTGCGCGAGGAAGCCAAGGTGGGCCAGCGGACCACTCTCGACGTGCTCAACGCCCAGCAGGCGCTGTTGAGCGCGCGCGTCCAATTGGTGACCGCCCAGCACGATCAGGTCGTCAATTCCTACACGCTGCTTTCCGCGGTCGGTCGTCTGTCGATCAAGACCTTGGGCCTGGCGGTCGCCGAATACGACCCACGGGTGCACTTCGATCAAGTGAAGAACAAGTGGATCGGTCTGCGCACTCCCGACGGCAAGTGACGCAAGCGATCGGGCCGAAGCGGATGAGGCGCGAATTCGTCGCCAGAACCGGCTGCGCGCCTTGCGTCGAGGGAGCGAATGGGCCAATTTCGACGCGCGGCGGAGACGTGAGACGGCGCGCCGCGGGGCGCGGGAGGCCAAGACGATGAATGCAGCCAATCCGAATGCGGGCGAACGCGATCTCGACGCGCTGCGTCGCGCGCAACGGGCGCACGAGCCCTCGATGGAGGAGATTCTCGCCTCCATTCGCTCCATTATCGCCGACGATCGCGAGACGGCGCCGCCCAAGCCGAGTCCCGCCCCCGCGGGGCCGCAGATCGTCTATTCCAAGGACGCGTCGGCGACGCGCCCCGTCTCCCAGTCGCCCGCGCGCGCGGAGGCGGCGCCGGTCCAGCCGGTCGAGCCCGTCGCGGCGAAAGTCGTCTGGAGACTGCCGGGGGCCGAGCCCGTCGCGGCCGCGCCCCCCCCGCCGCCGGAGCCCGCCGCGGAGGAAGAGCCGCTGCTTTCCGCCCAGACCAATCAGGCCGTTTCGGCCGCATTCGACGCGCTGTC
>JBEKAL010000184.1:0-11308 GCA_050015935.1 Roseiarcus sp. | reverse complement strand
GCCAAGGCCGACGCCGACATCGATCGCATCAAGGGCGCCTACAAGAAAATCGGTCTCAGCGCCGCGCAGGTCAGCTATCGCCTGGTGCAACTGCCCAACGGACGCGTCGATCTGGTCTTCACGATCAAAGAGGGCGACAAGACCGGCGTGCGCGAAATCAAATTCGTCGGCAACCATGCCGTTTCGTCCTATCGCCTGCATGGGCTGATGGAGACGAGCGAGATGAATTTTATGTCATGGTTCAAGACCACCGACGTCTACGATCCCGATCGCCTGGCCAAAGATCAGGAGGCGATCCGCAAATATTACGTGAGGAACGGCTACGCCGATTTCCGCATCACCAACACCGACGTCGCCTATCAGAACGACCCGGCGGGCTACGTCATCACGATCTCGATGGAGGAAGGCGCGCAATATCACGTCTCCGGCGTCACCGTGACCTCGCGCATCCCCAAGGTCGACAGCCGTTCGCTCGATCAATTCGTCATGCTGCACGCGGGCGACGTCTACGACGCGACCGCCGTCGAGAAGACGGTCGATTCGCTCACGCGCGAAATGGCGCGGCTGGGCTACGCCTTCTCCGACGTGCGTCCGCACGGCGAACGCAACGAAGCGACGCACCAGATCGCGATCGCCTTCACCATCGACGACGGCCCGAAAGTCTACATCGAACGCATCGACGTCGTCGGCAACACCCGCACGCGCGATTACGTGATCCGCCGGGAATTCGACATCGGCGAAGGCGACCCCTACAACCACGCCCTGGTCGAACGCGGCGAACGCCGCCTGAACCGGCTCGGCTACTTCAAGAAGGTGCATATTTCGACGCGGCCCGGCTCGACGCCCGACCGGGTGATCGTGACCGTCGAGGTCGAGGATCAGCCGACGGGCTCGGTGAGCCTCAGCGGCGGCTACTCGACCACGGCCGGGTTCCTCGCCGAGGTCGCGTTCACCGAAACCAATTTTCTCGGCCGCGGCCAATACGTGAAGCTCAGCGTCGAGGAAGGCCAGTACAGCCGCGGCTGGGGCGTCTCCTTCACCGAACCCTATTTCCTCGACCAGCGGCTGGCGGCCGGGTTCGACGTGTTCCACAAGGCGCAGAATGAGAACCAGTGGGCGCTCTACGAGACCTGGACCACCGGCGTGAACCTTCGCCTCGGCATCCCCGTCACCGACGAGTTCACCTTTCAGCCGAACTACTCGATCTACCAATCGCAGATCAGCATTCCCAATACGAGTTCGCAGCCGTATGACGACTGCACGGGGTCGGGCACGTACAATAACACGACGGGGTTGTGGTCAGGGACCGGGACGCCGACGGTGCCGTACTATCTTCCCGGCACGGGGTTGGTGAATCCGACCCAGGCTCAGAACTGCTTGCTCAACGGCCAGGCGTCGGTGGCGATCAAGCAGGCGGCGGCGATGGGGCCGGTGCTGACCTCGCTGGTCGGCTACTCCTTGATCTGGGACAGCATCGACGACCGCAAGAACCCGACCAGCGGCGCCTATCTGAACTTCCATCAGGATTTCGCTGGCCTCGGCGGCGAGTCGCGGTTCATGCGCGAGACCTTCGACGGCAAGTACTACTATCCGTTCACCGACGATCTCACCGGCCTCTTCCGGCTGCAGGGCGGGGAGATCGACGCCTTGGGCGGCGGCCCGCTGCCGCTGATGGACAACTTCAATCTCGGCCCGACCCTGGTGCGCGGCTTCGCGCCGGGCGGCCTCGGTCCGCGCGACATTTCCGATCCCACCAGCCTTGCGGGCAACGGCCTGGGCGGCACCACCTATTTCGGCGGCAGCGCGGAAATGCAGTTCCCGATCTTCGGCCTGCCGAAGGAAATCGGGCTGAAGGGCGCGCTGTTCGCCGACGCGGGAACGCTGTTCGGCTACCAGGGGCAGACGAACTTCTCGAATGTGCTCGGTTATACCTACTGCCCGCCGGCGGGCACCAATCCGGAAACGACGTCGCCATACACGCAGCCGAGTTGCTTGCACGTCGACGACGAGCGCGTCATCCGCTCCTCGGTGGGCGCGGGCCTGATCTGGGCCTCGCCGCTCGGGCCGATCCGCATCGACTACGCCTACGCGGTCACCAAGGGCAAGTACGACCAGCTTCAGGCGTTCAACTTCACCGGGGGCGCGAGCTTCTAGCCTGGCGAAGTCTCCAATCGGCTTCGGGCGCGCCAGGGTTTCCGGCGCGCCTTTCCTTACCTAGAAAAGACATCCGGCTTTGGCGAAAATCAGCTTTTTCCCGCTGGCTGCCGCGCCGACGCTTCGCGAGGTCGCGCAATGGACCGGCGCCGCGCTGAGCGAGAGTGCCGACGCCGGCAGAATCGTTCGCGACGTCGCCGCGCTCGACGAGGCCGGGCCAGACGATCTCGCCTTTCTCGACAATCCCCGCTACCTCGACGATTTCAAGGCGACCCGCGCCGCGGCCGTCCTGGTCGCGCCGCGCTACGCCGCGCAGGCGCCGGCCGGCTGCGCCGCGCTGACGACGCCCCAGCCCTATCGCGCGATGGCCGAAGTGATGACGCGGCTCTACCCTGAGGCGGTCAGGCCGCGCTCGACATTCGGCGAGGCCGGCGTTTCGCCGGCCGCCTTCGTTCATTCCTCGGCGCGGCTAGAGGCCGGGGCGATCGTCGACCCCGGCGCGGTGATCGGTCCCGGCGCGGAGATCGGCGCCGGCACCGTGATCGGCCCGAACGCGGTGATAGGCCCGCAGGTGCGCATCGGGCGCGACAGCGCCGTCGGCGCGCTCGCTTCGATCGCCTGCGCGCTCATCGGCGATCGCGTGATCATCCATCCCGGCGCGCATATCGGGCAGGACGGATTCGGCTTCGCCATGGGGCCGCGCGGGCATCGCAGGGTGCCGCAAGTCGGCCGCGTGATCATCCAGGACGACGTCGAGATCGGCGCGGGCGTTGCGATCGACCGCGGCGCCAATCGCGACACGATCATCGGCGAGGGGACCAAGATCGATAATCTCGTACAGATCGGCCACAACGTCGTCATCGGCCGCCATTGCATTCTCGTCTCCCAGGCGGGCGTTTCCGGCTCGACCGTGATCGGCGACTTCGCCGCGCTGGGCGGTCAGGCGGGCCTGACGGGCCATCTGAATATCGGCGCCGGGGCGCAGATCGCCGCCAAAGCCGGCGTCATGACCGACGTGCCCGCCGGCGAGCGATGGGGCGGCTCGCCGGCCAAGCCGTTGCGCGAGTTCTTCCGCGAAGTGGCGGCCGTCAGAAAGTTGGCGGGCGGCTCCCGCTCTCGCGAGCCCAACGCGACGTAGAGCGAGGCCCGCTTATGCGCAATCGGGGAACCGCTCGAAGTTTTTCGGCGGAGCCTGTGTTTGTCGACACGCCGCTCCCCCATTTGTTCCCGAGGCGCTCTGGGCGCTTAAACGCCGCGCGAGGCTTGACGACGGGCCGGGGACGGGGCATGCGCCTGGGGGGCGCAAAAGGAGGGCGTAATGAACGATGCGACGGGGCGAACCATTGAAAGTTACGAAATCGAGCGACTGCTCACCCTCCTGCCGCATCGCTATCCCCTTTTGCTGGTCGATCGCATCGTCGAGGCCCGCGGCGACGAATACGGCGTCGGGATCAAGAACGTGACGTTCAATGAGCCGCAATTCCAGGGTCATTTTCCCGGACGACCGGTGATGCCCGGCGTCCTGCTGATCGAAGGCATGGCGCAGACGGCGGGCGCGTTGTGCGTGGCGAGCCAGTCGGGCGTCGTCAAGCCGAAGGTCGTCTATCTCATGACCGTCGACAAGGCCAAGTTTCGCAGGACGGTTCAGCCGGGCGATCAGCTCAAGTACCACATGACGCGAATCGCCAAGCGCCGGAACATGTGGTGGTTCCACGGCGAGGCCAGGGTCGAGGGCGCGCTGGTCTGCGAGGCCGATGTTTCCGCGATGCTGGTGGACGAATGAGCGTGACCGCGAGCAGCGCGTCGCCGCAAGACGCATTCGTTCATCCCAGCGCTTGCGTCGAGCCCGGCGCGCGCCTCGGCGCCGGCGTTTACGTCGGTCCGTTTTGCCACGTCGGCCCGGCGGCGACGCTCGGCGAAGGGGTGCGGCTGATATCGCATGTGAGCGTCGCCGGCCTGACCGAAATCGGCGCGCGCACGCGCGTATTCCCGTTCGCCTCGATCGGCCACGAACCGCAGGACCTCAAATATCGCGGCGAACGGACGAGTCTGACGATCGGCGAGGATTGCTTGATCCGCGAAGGCGTGACGATGAATCCGGGCACCGCGGGCGGCGGCGCGCGCACGATTGTCGGCGCGCGCAGCGTCTTCCTCGCCAACGCCCATGTCGCGCACGATTGCCGCGTCGGCGACGATGTCATCCTCTCCAACAACGTCATGCTCGCCGGCCACTGCCAAATCGGAGATTTCGCCATACTCAGCGGCGGATCGGCGGCGCATCAATTCACGCGCATCGGCGCGCACGCCTTTGTCGGCGGCCTCGCGGGCGTCGAACACGACATCATTCCCTTCGCCATCGCGCTCGGCAATCGCGCCGCGCTCGCGGGCCTTAATATCGTCGGCCTCAAGCGCCGCGGCTTCTCCCACGAGGCGATCCACGATCTGCGCCGCGCCTACAAGCAATTGTTCGCGCCAAAGGGCACGCTCGAGCAGCGCGCCGAAGACGTCGCGGCGGCCTATCCCGATCAAGAGGCCGTGCAGCAGATCGTCGCGTTCCTGCGCGAGGGCGGCGAACGCGCGATCTGCGTGCCGCGCGCGGGCAGGGAAGACGAAGTTTGAACGGGGCTGGCGAAGCGCGCCCGCTCGCCATTCTGTGCGGCGGCGGCGGTTTTCCTCTCGAAGTCGCGCGCGTCGCGAGGGCCAACGGCCGGACGCCCTTCATCGTCGGAATCGTCGGCTCGTCCGATCCGGCGATCGAGGCGTTCCCGCATGTTTGGGTGCATATGGGGCAAGTCGGCAAGATGTTCGGCGCGCTCGAGGAGCGCGCGATCGCCGAAATCGCCATCGTCGGCGCGATGACCCGTCCGGAATTCGCCGACTTGCGTTTCGACTGGGGCGCGTTGAAGCGCGCGCCGGAACTCGGCCAATTGTTTCGCGGCGGCGACAACCGCCTGCTCGCGGGCATCGCCGGGATCTTCGAGCGCGAAGGCCTTCGCGTCGTCGGCGCGCACGAAATCGCGCCGCAATTGCTGGCGCCCTTGGGGCCGATCGGTGCCCGCGCCGCCTCGAGCGAGGCCGAAGCCGACGCGCGCGTCGGCGCGGCTTTGCTGAGCGCCCTGTCGCCGTTCGACGCGGGGCAGGGCGTCGTCGTCGCCAATGCGCGCGTCATCGCCATCGAAGCCGCCGAAGGCACCGATGCGATGCTGGCGCGCGTCGCCGATTTGAGGTCCTCGCGGCGCCTGCGCTTCCAGGGGCCGGCGGGCGTCTTCGTCAAGGCGCCCAAGCGCGATCAGGACTTGCGCCTCGACATGCCGGCCGTGGGCCCGAAAACGATCGAAGCCGCCAGCCGCGCGCAATTGCAGGGCGTCGCGCTCGCCGCTGGCCGGGTTCTCGTCGCCGATCGCCGGGAGTTTTCGCGCGCGGCCGACGAAGCCGGCCTGTTCGTGCTCGGCGTTGCGCCATGAGCGCGCCGATGCGAGGGCCGCGCGTCGCGCTGATCGCGGGCGAGCACTCCGGCGATCAGCTCGGCTTCAAGCTGATGCGGGCGCTGCGCGCGCAAACGGGAGGGGGAGTCGAATTCTCCGGCGTCGGCGGCGACGCGATGGAGGCCGAAGGGCTGAAGAGCCTGTTCCCGCTCAGCGACATCGCGGTGATGGGCGTCTTGCCGGTCATCGCGAAATTGCCAACCCTGCTGGCGCGGATTCGTCAGACCGCCGAAGCCGTCATCGCCCAACGCCCCGACGCGCTCGTCATCATCGACAGCCCCGACTTCACCCATCGCGTGGCGCGGGGGGTGCGGCGCGCGCTGCCCGACCTGGCGGTGATCGACTACGTCAGCCCCTCCGTTTGGGCGTGGCGCCCCGGGCGCGCCAGGGCGATGCGCGCCTATGTCGATTGCGTGCTCGCTTTGCTGCCGTTCGAGCCGGCCGCGCATGCGAGGCTGGGCGGCCCGCGTTGCGTCTATGTCGGCCATCCCCTGATCGAGCGCTTAAGCGAATTGCGCGCGAACGCCGACGAAGCGCGCCGCCGCGCCTGCGAGCCGCCGCTCATCGCCGTGCTGCCGGGTTCGCGTCGTTCCGTGATCGCGCGGCTGATGGATGATTTCGGCGGCGCGCTCGCGCTTCTCGCGCGCGATCATGGCCCGTTCGAAATCGTCTTGCCGACGTTGCCGCACGTGGAGAGCGAAGTGCGGGCGCGCGCTTTAAGGTGGGCGGTCAAGCCGCGCATCGAAGTCGGCGAGGTCGCCAAACTCGCGGCCTTTCGCGTCGCGCGCGCCGCGCTCGCCGCTTCGGGGACGGTGACGTTGGAGCTCGCGCTCGCCGGCGTGCCGATGGTCGGCGCCTACAAGGTTTCGCGCCTCGAGGAACAGCTCAAGTATTTCGTCAGGCTGCCGTCGTCGATCCTGCTGCCCAATCTGATCCTGGGCGAGAGGGCGATCCCGGAAATCCTGCAGCGGGACTGCACGCCGGCCCATCTCGCCGCCGCGCTCGCCGGCCTCGCGCGCGAGGGGCCCGCCCGACGGGCCCAGCTCGCCGCGCTCGCCCGTCTCGACGCGCTGATGCTTGCGGCCGATGGCGGCGCCCCGAGCGAGCGCGCGGCGCGCGAAGTGCTCGCGACCATGCAGGCGCGCGGGGCGCGAAGGCCCTAGCAGCCTGTCGGACTTAAGAGCAGACATGGAACATTGTGAAATATTATGCCAAGAACAAGTGGCGTCTTGCAACTATATGCCAATACCGTTGGAAACGTCGCATATAATTGCGCATATTTTCTCAGTCCGACAGGCTGCTAGTGCCGCGCGTCGTTGATTATGCGATGAAAGTCTGAATCCATGGCCCTGTTCGGCGAGGACGGAGGCGATTCGTGGCGAAGAGGGCTATTCCCGCAATTAAGAAGTATGTCGTGACGCTCAGCGGCGAAGAGCGCGGGCGGCTGACGACGATCATTCAAACGGGCAAACACCCCGCATTTGAGTTGCTGAGGGCGCGCATTCTGTTGAAAGCGGACTCCTCCGAGGCGGCGAAAGGATGGAGCGACAGCCAAATCGCCCAAGCGCTAGAGCGCGACTCGTTTATACGGAAACATATCCTGAGTTTTTGAGGTAGTTCGCGCACTCGTGTGGGGCGAAGGCGTCGAGGGTTTCGCCGACCGTTTTCCAAGTCTCGTCGAAGGCTCGGGGGTGCGCTTTTCGCATCAAGTGTTTGAGCTTGGCGAAGACCTGCTCGATCGGGTTGAGATCGGGGCTGTAGGACGGCGGGAACAGCATGTGGGCGCCGGCCGCGCGTATCGCCGCGCGCGCCGGCTTGCCTTTGTGACCGCCCAGATTGTCGAGCACGACGATTTCGCCCTGGGCAACGGTCGGGGCCAGGACCTTGTCGACGTAGACGCTGAAGAGTTCGCCGTTGATGGGCCCATCGATCACCCAGGGCGCGTCGATGCGGTCGTGGCGCAGTGCGGCGACAAAGGTCAGGGTTTTCCCATGGCCGTGCGGGATGCGCGCGGGCAAGCGCTGCTGTCGCGGCCCCCAGCCGCGCAAAGGCTCCCTGTTGGTCTTCACCCACGTTTCGTCGATGAAGACCAAGCGCTTAGGATCGACGCCGGCTCGGCGAGCCTTCCACCGCGTTCGCTTGCGGGCGACGTCCGGACGCGACTGCTCCGAGGCGACGAGCGTTTTTTTTATAGCTCAGTCCGTCGGCGCGGGCGAAAACCCAAACCGCGCGCGCCTGCGTCTTCACGCCGCGCTCGGCCAACTCCGCGACGAGACCGCGCAACGTGAACGCCGACGCCCGCATGCGCACGCACAGCCACTCGGCGTTGTGGCCGCCGACCCTTCCCGGCGCAACGTCGCCCGTGCGCCGCTTCAGACTTCCCCACTTCGAAACGCACCAAGCGCTGATCTCAAACCAATCCGCAACCGAGCGGATCGTCTCGCCCTTCTCAACCCGAGCCAACGCCCGTTCACCCAGATCGATCGAATGGGGTCGCGTCATTCTTGCCCGCCTCGCTCCCCGGCAAGGAGTTTGAATCACAACTCAGCCGATTTGGGAATCTGCGATTCCATCAAAATGCGTCATGCTCTAAAGCCGTCCCCTTTCAAAACAGCGACTTGTGCATTAAAGCTATATTCGACTTTGACCATTGGCGGTGCCGGAGGAAAATCAGGCCCTCGCGCCGGAAGACGGCGCCCTCACCCGTTGATCAGCACGGCCGCCGCCGCGACGATGAGCGCCATGCCGAGCCATTCGCGTGCGCTCGGCGGCTCGCGAAAGAGGCGCATCGAGGCGACTTGCGCGAACGGCACCTCGATGAGCGCGAGCGTGCGCACCCGCGCCGCGTCGGTGAGCGCGAAGGCGAGAAACCAGAACTGCGAGGCCAGCGCGCCCATGAAGCCGGCGAACAGCGAAGCGCGCCAGACGGCGAAAATCGCTCCAATGCGAGCCCGGTCGAAGATCGCGAGATAGCCGATCAGAACCAAGGTCTGGATGGCGAGGCCGGCGACGAGAATCGTCGCGGCGGCGAGCGCGATCGACGGCGTCGCGACGCCGATGACGGCGGCGCGAAAGGCGATCGCCGCGAGGGCGAAGAAGGAGGCGGAAACCAGCCCGAGGGCGGCGGGCCGCCAGGACGGAACGGCTTGCGCCGCGCCGGGTCCGGACGCGATAAAGACGCCGACCGTCGCCAGCGCGATCGCGCCGATCAGTTTCGCCGTCGGCGTCTGGCCAAGGAAGACGAGCGCGTACAGGGCGACCTGCGCCGCCTCGGTCTTGGTGTAGGCGACGACCACGACGAAACTGCGCTGACGCATCGCCGCCAGCATCAACGAAGTCGCGGCGATCTGCGCCAGGGCGCCGAACGCGGTCCAGCCGAGCGTCGACGGCGAAAGCGTGGGAAAGTCCGCCCCGGTCCAGAGGCGCGCCGCGACGAGAAACACAATCGCGAACGGCAGGCCGAACAGGAAGCGAACCTGCGCCGCCCCGACGGCGCCGAGCGCGCCGATGAGTTCGCGCTGCATCGCGTTGCGCAGGGTCTGCGCGGCGGCGGCGATCAGCGTGAACACGGCCCAGAGCGCGCTTGCGTACATCTCGCCTCCCGGCTAACAGCAGCGCGATGCGGCGGACGAGCCGCGCGGCGACAGCCGAACGAACCGCGCCGGACGAATCATGGCGGTCTATACCGAAGTCACGGACGAAGCGCTCGGCGCGTTCCTTGCGCTCTACGATCTGGGCCGCGTCACCTCGTTCAAGGGCATAGCCGAGGGCGTCGAGAATTCAAACTTCCTCATGGGCACGGAGGCCGGCCAGTTCATCCTGACGCTGTATGAAAAGCGCGTGAACGAGGCCGATCTGCCGTTCTTCATCGCCCTCATGGAGCACCTCGCCGCGCGGGGGGTCGCCTGTCCCGAGCCGGTGCGCGCGCGCAACGGCGAAGCGCTGGGGCGTCTGGCGGGCCGCGCCGCCGCGATCGTCACCTTTCTCGACGGCCTGTGGATTCGCCGTCCGCAGGCTCGTCATTGCGGCAAAGTCGGCGAAGCCCTCGCGCGCATGCACGAGGCGGGCGCGGATTTTGCGCTGCGCCGCGCCAACGCGCTGTCGATCGAGGGCTGGCCGGCGCTGGTCGCGACCGCTGAAACGCGCGCCGACGAAGTCGCGCCGGGTCTGGCGTGCGAAATGACCGCCGAGCTTCGCGCGCTGCAGGCGATCTGGCCGACCGGCCTGCCGAGCGGCGTGATCCATGCCGATCTCTTCCCCGACAACGTGTTCTTTCTCGGCGATCGGCTGTCCGGGCTGATCGATTTCTATTTCGCCTGCAACGATTCCTTCGCCTACGATCTCGGAATCTGCCTCAACGCCTGGTGCTTCGAAGCCGACGGCGCGTTCAACGTCTCCAAGGGCATGGCGATGATCAACGGCTACCAACGCCTGCGCCCGCTGAAGGCCGAGGAGATCGCGGCGCTGCCGATTCTGGCGCGCGGCTCGGCGCTGCGCTTCATGCTGACGCGCCTGGTCGATTGGCTCGATGTGCCGCCGGGCGCCTTGGTGGCGCCGAAGAACCCGCTCGAATACCTGGTGAAGCTGCGCTTCCATCAGCGCGTCGTCAGCGCGTGCGACTACGGCTGGCTCGGGTGACGGCGCGCGTTGCGATCTGGACCGACGGCGCCTGTTCGGGCAATCCGGGTCCGGGCGGCTGGGGCGTGATTTTGCGCTACCGCGGCCACGACAAGGAACTTTGCGGCGGCGAAGCGCCGACCACCAACAACCGCATGGAGTTGACGGCCGCGATCGTCGCGCTCGAGGCGCTGAGCCGCCCGTGCCGCGTCGTCTTGCACACCGATTCGCAATACGTGCGCGGCGGCGTCACCGGCTGGATTCATGTTTGGAAGCGCAACGGCTGGCGCACCGCCGACAACAAGCCGGTCAAGAACGACGACCTCTGGCGCCGCCTCGACGAAGCCGCCCAGCGCCATGAAATCGATTGGCGTTGGGTCAAGGGCCACGCCGGCGACGCGATGAACGAACGCGCCGACGCCCTCGCGCGCCAGGGCATGGCGCCGTTTCTTCCCGTGGAGGCGGGAGAGCGATAGCGGCGAAGCGGGCGGGAACAATTCCGCGCGCACTGCGACCTCGCCTGAACGTCTCATTTTCGTAAACAATTGTTTTCGTGAGTGTTTTGGCGAAATTCGAGACAGGTGGCCCCGCGCCCAAGCGGAACTTCCCTTCTCGCCATGTCGATCGTCCGCACCCGGCAAACAGACCAGGAAAGCAATTTGCCGAAAGCAAAATCAACGGCTTGCGCTTCGCGAAAAAACAACTTCCGGCTAGAACGCCGCCTGACGGCGCACGAGTTGATTGACGCGCTCGTTTTCCGCCGGCGTCAGATTGGCGGTCGCGGCGTCGAGTTCGGCGTCCTCGATGCCGGCGGCTTTGGCGAAACGATTCCAGGTCGCCGCTTCGACCAGGTCGCGTGGCACCCCCCGACCGCTGACATAAAGATGGGCGAGGCGGTTTTGCGCGATCGGGTTGTTGTGCGCCGCCGCTCTGAGAAAGATCTTCGCCGCCGCGGCCTCGTTCTTTTCGACGCCGACGCCGTTGAACAGCATGATCGCATATTCGACCTGGCCGGCGATGATGCCGCCGTCGGCGGCGCGTTTGAGCCAATG
>JBEKAL010000183.1:0-8144 GCA_050015935.1 Roseiarcus sp. | reverse complement strand
TCGCGCCGATCGCTCGAGGCGCAGGCCCAACAATTGGCCGATCTGGCCGAGCGCTATCACGAGCAGAAGGCGCAAGCGGAAATGGCCAATCGCGCCAAGGCCGAGTTTCTCGCCAATATGAGTCACGAATTGCGCACGCCGCTCAACGCGATCATCGGGTTTTCGCAGTTGATGGAGGGCGAGACCTTCGGTCCGCTCGGATCGGAAAAATACCGCGATTACTGCTCGCATATTCTCTCGAGCGGGCAATATCTGCTCAACGTGTTTTCCGATGTGCTCGACATGTCGCGCCTCGAATCCGGGCGCATCCGCCTGAATCATGCGCAATTCAAGGTCGAAAAAGCCGTCGACAAGGCCGTGCTCGACGTCTCCCAGACCGCCCGCGAGAAGCGCGTGAGCATCGAGATCGAAGTGAACGGCGCCGATACGCTCGACGCCGATCCGGCCGCGGTCGAGAGGATCCTCGTGACGCTGCTGCGCAACGCCGTGAAATTCTCGCCCGAGGGCGGCGTCGTGACGATCGGCGCCCAAGCCTTCACCGATCAGATCTATTTCTACGTCGAGGACGCCGGACCCGGCATCGCGAGCGAGGACCTTTTGCGGCTCGGCCGTCCATTCGAGCAGGCCGACACCACCATGGCCAACGGCATGAAGGGCTCGGGGCTCGGTCTCGCGATCGCCAATTCGCTCGTCGAATTGCACGGCGGCGCGCTGCGCATCACCTCAAAACTCGGCGAGGGCACGATCGTGCTGGTGAGCCTGCCGAAATCCGCGCGCAGCCCTCGCGCCCTCGCGCTCGCGGCCGTCGCGTAGCCCGCGAACCCGCCTATTCCTCTCGACCCGCGCTTTACGACATCTTCTCGCGCACGATCCTCGCCAGTTCGACATAATCGATCTTGCCCGAGCCGAGCAGAGGCAGAGCTTCGAGAACGAGGACGACCGCCGGCGCCATGATTTCGGACGCGCCCTTGATCTTCATCCATGCCTGCACTTCGGCGCGGGTCGCGCCGGGCTTGGTCGTCGCCATGACGATGCGTTCGCCCTTCTTGGAGTCGGGCGCCGCGACGACGGCGGGCGGACTGTCCGGCCACAAGGCCGAGGCGAAATCCTCGACCGCGGCCAGGGAGATCATTTCGCCCGCGATATTGGCGAAGCGCTTGGCCCGTCCCTTGATCGAAACGAAACCGTCGCGATCGATCGCGACGATGTCGCCGGTGTCGAGCCAGCCGAGCGGCGGCGGTTCGATCTCGCCGGGATTGTCGGCGCGGTAGTAGCCGACCATGATATTGGGACCGCGCACGTATAGCCGGCCGCCCTCGTCGATGCCGGGGACGGGCTCGATGCGGTGTTCGACGGCGGGCATCAAGCGTCCGACCGTGCCGTTGCGATTGAACATCGGCGTATTGACCGCGAGCACGGGCGAGGTCTCGGTGAGGCCGTAACCTTCGAGAATGCGAAGGCCGAATTTCTCCATATAGATCCGACGCGTCTCCGCCTTCACCGGCTCCGCGCCGCAGACCAGATAGCGCAGCAAATGGAAGTCGTAAGGGTTGGCGAAGCGCGCGTAGCCGGCCAGAAACGTATCGGTGCCGAACAGCGCGGTGGCGTTAATTTGATACACCAGCTCCGGGATCTGCCGATAGTGCAGGGGGGTCGGGTACAAATAGACCTTCATCCCGGTGATCAGTCCCAGCAACAATCCGCCGGTCAGGCCGAAGGCGTGGAAAATCGGCAACGGGTTGAACACGATGTCCGCCGAGGTGAAATCGTAGCGCGCGGTGACCTGCGCGACATTGGCGAGAATGTTGGCGTGGGAAAGCGCGACCCCCTTGGGCAGGCCTTCCGATCCAGAGGTGAACAGCACGACGGCCGGATCGCCCGGCCGGCGCGGCGCGAACTCGCGGCCGCGGTCGAGAACGGCGCGCGCCTTGTCGAGGACGCTCGCGGCGTCGCGCAGATCCTCGAGCCAGACGAAGCGGACGTGCGACCCCATTTGCCGCACGACGTCCTCCAGCTTTCCCTTCTCGATAAACCCCTTCGAGGAGAGGACGAGATGGATTGAAGCCGTGCGGCAGGCGGCGATCACATTGAAGGCGCCGGAGGTGAAGTTCAGCATCGCCGCGACCCGGCCGGCCGCCTGCACCGCCATGAAGGCGACCGCGGCGGCGTTGGCGCTGGGCAGCATGAGACCGATTGTTTCGCCGGGCGTCGTGAGCGCGACGATCTTGCGCGCGAGCAAGGCGACGCCGAGGCGAAAACGGCGCTGTTTCAACGTCCCGGCGATCGGGTCCTCGAGGATTACGCGGCCGCTCTCGCGATCCCGCGCGCCGTCCTCGAAGGCCTCGATGAGCGTGCGCTGGTAGTTGGTGGTGGCGAACACCAGGTCGGACATGATGTCGTAGAGCGCCGACCCCGCCGCGCGGCGGCGCGCGCGGCCGCGTAAGTTCGGGTCGATGCCGATTCGCCGCGGCGGCGAAAACGTCACCGTCGTCTTGGGAAACCAGCGGCGCCGGACCTGGGGGGTGGGGAGCCGCGAGAACGGCGTGCGATCCGGTCCGTCGACCCGCACCGGCGTCACCAGAGCGTCGCCCTTGTCGGCGATGATCGCCGCCCCGTCGAAGATCTTGATCAGCGAGCCGGTGACGGCGCTGCGTCCTTCGGGAAAGATCACCAGCTGCTTGCCGCGCTTGACTTCGTTGACCAGCGCGCGCGCCGCCATCGGGCGCCTCGGGTCCAGCACGCGCGCGTCGCACAGTTTCAGAAACGGCTTGACCCACCAGTTCTTCGCCATCGCCGAATCGATGGCGATCACGGGCGCGTCGTCGAGCAGCGACAGCACGATCGGGGCGTCGAGAAACGAGACGTGATTGACCGCGATGATGTTGCGCGCGCCGGACTTGGCGACGGTGTCGAGGCCGACCACGTCGAGCCGCAACGCCAGGCGCCACAGAATGCGCAACGCGAAGGCGAGGAAATTGGCCGGCAGCCGGCGGAAGAAATAAATCGCCGCCGCGACGTTGGCGAGCCCGACCAGGACGAGGGCCATCGATTCGCTCAGGCCGGTCAGCTTCAGCAGCAGCGTCGTGACGAGCGACCCGGCGACCATGAACACGGAACTCAACGTATTGACGGCGCCGATGACGCGCGCGCGCCGATCCTCGCTCGCCCAGGTTTGGACGGCGGCGAAGACCGGCACGACGAACAGTCCGGCGGCGCAGGAATAGGCGATCAGCTCGATCACGATGCGGCGTCCGACGGCGCCGCTGAAAAAGTCGACCAGGCCGATTTGAGCGTTCGCCTGGGGCATGGCGCTGGTCTGCAAGCCGGCGGCGATGGCGATCCCCCCCATGATCAGCAGCAGGAACGGTGCCGGCGCGAGCTGGATGCGGCCATGCGCCAGGACCGCGGCGAGCAGAGATCCCGCGGCGATGCCGACGGCGAAGAAGAGAGTGACCGCGGTTTCGACTTCGACGCCGCCGCCGATGCGCGACTTGACGATGACCGGGACCAACGACAGCGTGATCGCGCCGACCGCCCAGAACCAGCTCACCGCGATCGCGCCGACCCACTGACGATCGTCGGCCTTGAGTTCGCGAAGGATCGAACGCGTCGCCGTCCACAGGTTGAAGTCGATCTTGAGGTTCGGCGCGCCGATCCCGGTCGGCGGGATGAACAAGGACGCGCCGTAGCACGCCGCCGCGACGACCATGAGCTGCGCGACGACCGTCCACGGTTCGCGCCCTTGCGCCGCCGCGTAGCCGCCGACGACGAGACCGCAGATGATCGCGGCGAACGTCGCGCCTTCGACCAGCGCATTGCCGGAGATCAGCTCCTCCGCCTTCAAGTGGTCGGGAAGAATGCCGTACTTGATCGGCCCGAACAGCGCGGCGATGCACCCGAGCCCGAACAGCGCGGCGTAGAGCAATTCCAGCGAGGAGAAATAGAACCCCGCCGCCGCGACCAATTGCACGAAAATCTCGACGAACTTGAGCCGCCTGGCGACGGCGGCCTTGTCGTGAGCGTCGGCGATCTCGCCGCCGAGCGGGGAAAGCGGGATCGACGGCAGCACGAAAATCGCGACGGCGAGCGAGACCTTGGTGCCGGCGTCCTCGGCGCCGAAGCGAAAGAGGATGAGCATCGCCAGCATCTGGCGAACGAAATTGTCGTTGAAGGCGGAAAGGAACTGGCACCAGAAAAGCGGCGCGAAGCGCCGCGAACGCATGAGTTGGCTGAACATTCGGGCCGGCGCCGTTCACGGGTGGAGGACGGGCGATGGGAAGCCCAATCGCCGCCCCGCGTCAAGAGAAACGCCGCGAAAACGGCCCCGGCCGCGTCAATCCGTCATATAGCGGATGCCGATTCGCACCTGCTGCGACGTATTGCTTTGTTTCATGACGGTCCCGGTTTCGGGATTGATCACCGTATTCACCGCGCCGCTGTTGAAATAGCGGTAGCCGATGTCGAGCGTCGCGCTCGGCGATAGCTGTATGCCGACGCCGGCCATGAGCGCCCAGGCCATGCTGTATTTCGTCGACGCGATCGAGCGATCCCAATTCTGCGGGGAAAATGCGATGTTCGGCTGCGGCGTGATCGCGCCGCCGGCGGAGTTGACCCATATTTGTGGAAAGGTTCCGGTCGGGGTGAGGTCGGCGCGATAGGGCGCGCCGTTGGAAGTCTGGACATAGGAGAGACTTCCGGAGATCGTGTTGACGTTCAGCCCGCCGCCGGCGCCGACATAGGGGGTGACGCCCCAGTAGGTTCCCAGATCGATGTATCCGCTCGCCAGCGCCGCGTTGTTGTATTGAGTTAGCTTGAGATGTCCGTCGCACGTATTGGTCGGATTATAGAGGTATCCGTACTGTATATAGACGCCTTCTGGATCGGGGTCTTGGGCCGTCACCCCGTAGGCTCCGTACGGACAAATGACCGTATTGGTGTTGCGTCCGCCGGGGCCTCCGTGATAGTCGTAGGTCGCTTCAACGCGGAAGTAATTGTTGAAACGGTATCCGGCGCCGATGTCCGCGGTGAAGTCGGTGCTGAACTGTCTCGGGCCGAGTGTAGGCGACCAAGAAGCGCTCGCGTCGCCGGGCGGCGGCGCGGAAATGCTCGACAGCGTCAGGGTCGGCGCAGTATCTAGACTGGCGCCGACATCGCCGCGCAAATACCAGTTCGAGCCGACCTCGACCATTGGGTTGTTCTCGGCGGGATACGACATCGGCGGCGCCGCGGTCCCGAACAGGTCCGCGGCCAGCGAAGGCGTCGACGCCAGCGCGATGCCGGCGATAGCGGCGGCGGCGATTGCTTTCATCGGTTCGTTCCCCGTCGAAGCCGGTTCTTCGGGCGCGACGCGCCGAAGCTCCTCGGGGAAATTTCGCCCAGATACATTAATTTGGACTTAACCCTAATGATTTGGCGCCAAGGCGGGGGATCGGCGATGATTTGTTAATCGTCGACGAAGCGCTGCGCAGCCAGGAACGCCGTAAGCCGCTCGGCGAACTGACGGCGCGCGGCGGTGCTGCGCGGCTTATGAGCGCGCCCGGCCGGGGCGGGCGCCGACCAGTCCGGCCAGGGCGAAGCGGCGAACCAGCTTCGGTAGGCTTCGGCGAAGCGCGTCTCGCCGCGCCAGCGTTCATACTCCCAAGGCTTCGGGCTGTTGACGAAATGCAACACGATCGGCGCGATCGCGGCTTCGAGGTCGAGGAGAAAAAAATCGCCCATGAAATTGCAGCGCGGCGACAGCGGCGCGAAACCGCCGGCGAGCGCGGCGTTGAGCGCGCTCTGCTCCATGAAGGGAAATTTTCGCGGTTCGTCGCGTAGCGCGCGCGCGGCGCGCTCGCCGAGCTCGGCGGCGCGCCAGGCGGCGCGGTCGACGACCATCAGGCCGGCGTTGAAATAGGGCGTCGCGAGGTCGAGGCCGAGCGAGCGGCGGTAAGCCTGAAACTGCCGCGCGAGCGCGCCGCCGCCGAAATCCTTGAGATAGATCATGTCGTAGGCCGCCGCGATCGGCTTGCCCCGGAGATCGACTTGTCTGAGACGCGCGAGCCCCGGCCGCGTCGCCAGGGTGTCCGAGTCCATCGTGACGATGCGCGAATAGCGTTCCGGCACGACGCGATCGAGGAACAGCCGGCGAAAGACCGCCCGCGAAAAGCGGCCGCGACCGGCCATGCCGCCGTCGAAGCGCGAGAAATCGACGATCATGAGCTTGATCTTGTCGCGTAAGGTCGGATCGAGCGCGTCGAATCCGGGCGCGACATCGCCGGCCTCGCAGACGATGAAGACGTCGAACGCGTCGCCGTCGCCCTGCGCGACAAGCGACGCCGCGGCGCGCGCCGCCGGCCGGAAGAACGCAAGATCGGGCGTGAAGCAGAGCGCGGTCTTCATCTCCGGCCAGGGATTGCGCGCCCGCGCCCTCAATTGCAGACGGGACCGACGGCGCTGAGTTCGCGATAATAGTGCGCGACGCGCGCGTGCCACGAGCGGCGCGACGCCAAATGTTCGACGCCCGGCGCGCGCGAGGGCAGGTCGAGCGCCGCGACGAGCCCCTCGATTTCGCGCCGCGCCGCATGCTGTGACGTCGTCAGCGCTCCGGCGGCGTCCTCGATCGAATCGAGCGCGGTGAGGCCGATCGGAAACAATTCGCGGAAGATGACGCGGTCGTGCAGGCCGTCGGCGACGCGAAAGCGCAGTTCCGCGGCCAGCGGCGCGACGCTGACCGCGATCTGGCGCGCGTTGTTGCTCGCGATCGAGGCCATGCGGTTGCGCACAATCACCCAGTCGATGACGCCGTTGTCGACGAGGCGGCGCTTGCGCCGCGCCTCCATGACGAGGTCCGCGTAATGGGCCACGGCGCCGCGTTGCGAGCGGTCGTGATGGACGCGCGAAAAGACGTCGATGTCGATGTAGCTGTCGTTGAGCGGCGAAACCAACGTGTCGGCGAGCGAATGGGCGAGCCGCATCAGATGGGAGTCGCTCGCCGGCGTGTCGATGACGACGAATTCGTACTCGTGCTCGACCGCGCCGATCGCTTCGGCGAACAGGGCGAATTCATGCGCTTCGTTGGCGCGCACGTCGTTCGATTGTCCACGCGCCATCGCGCAATGGCGCGGCAATTCGATCGGCCAATTCGCGTTCGCCGACCACGACTTTCGGTTCTCGAAGAAGCGCGTCAGGGTTTGCTGGCGCGTGTCGAGATCGATGCTGGCGACTTTGTAGCCCGCCTTGAGCAGCGCCACCGCCAGATGGATCGACACCGTCGACTTTCCCGCCCCGCCCTTCTCGTTGCCGACCACGATCACGTGCGCGCTGCGCAAATCCGGGGCTTCGTCGTCGAATTCCATGGCGGCGCCGAATCAATGCTGGTCGTTCGAATCAAACATAGACTCTTTGCGGCGAAGCGCCAAACGCCGCGCGCGATTTCGGGCGCGATTTCCCCGTCAAAGCGCGGGTTCGGCGTGGCCGATGATGCGAGCGACGTCGGGGAATTCATCGCGCACCGATCGCTCGAGCGCATCGACCCGGTCATGGGCCGCCTCGACGGTGACGCCGGGGTCGGCGCGGCAGTGAAATATCACGAAATAGCCGCTGGCCGCCGCGCGAACCCTGATATCGTGGATATCGTGCAAGACGCCCTCGCGCGCCGCGTTGCGCGTCAGGGCGAGCGCGATTTTTTCGGTCGGCGCGGGATCGGCTGCGCGGCCGCCGATCTCGCGCGTCTCCATCGGTTCGATATGGGTCTCGACTTCGATGTCGACGCCCAATTCGTCCTGGATCGCATCCTCCAGTTGCGTCGCGGTTTCGTGCGCGCTCGCCAGACTCATGCGTCGGTCGACTTCCAGATCGAGCGTCACGCACTTGCGCTCGTCGACCTTCTGGACCGCGACGTGATGGACGAACAGGCGGCGCCGGCCGGCGATCAGTTGCACGCGTTCGAGCACGGTCTCGTCGTCGAGCGCCAGCGGATCGGCGGTAATGGTCAGGGCGACGTAGGGCCACCGGCGCGCGATCGCCGCGGCGACCTCCGTCTTGATCGCGGCGACGCGTTCGAGCGGCAAGGTGCGCGAGACGAACAGCCCGAGATCGCCGACGATCCGCGCGCCGTTGCGGCGAAGCCGAACGAAGTCGGTTCCCGCGACGCCGGGCACGCG
>JBEKAL010000182.1:0-8191 GCA_050015935.1 Roseiarcus sp. | reverse complement strand
AAGTATGAACGAATTCAATGCGATCGAATTGGTTCAGCATATCCCTCTCGCGCGGCTCTCTCGCACCCCCGCCGCGTGACTTCCCTCAAATTCGGGCGTTCGCGAGTCCAGTCAAAAATGAGAGGATTCCTGAGAATCGCTGTAGAACAGCTTCTTCGGTGTCCCCTTCATTGATCCCGGCCAATGGTGGGCACTGATGCAATGTGTTGTCTGTTGCGTCTACGCAAGAAATCCTTGTCACCTTATTCGTGGCATGATCAAATGTCACGTTTATCGAAATAATTCCGTGGGATTGACCGCCTATGGGATATGACCATTCATCAAAATCCTGAATCCGTTTGCCTGCGGGCATCACGTTCTTCGGGTCCGTCTGATTGTCCGTGTAATACACTCTGTGACTATAGCCTCCGCCGAATTCTGCCACCTTTTCGGCTTCGCCCACTACCCACGGCGGATAACCTAAACGATACAAGACGTCCGCCTTGGTATCCGTTAAGTGGACATTGCTATAACCTTCCAGCCCGACCATGAACTTCTGCGCGTTGTGAAAACCGATCACAAGTACGCCCACAATGACTAGCCCGCCCGCTAGCGCGACCGCCTTCCTATACGAGCGCATCGCATCCTCCGCCTACTGATTGCGTCCGCATTTGAGTCTCGCGCCGAATCTTGGCCATGGCACGGGCTTTTGCCGTCATTCGACTGTCGAAATCGTCCAGCGGCTCGCGTTATAGGATCGCGCGATCTCGCCAAGCGTTTCCTTGCCCGCGTTCACGCGCTTGATCGCCTCGCCCCGCTGATAATGCGTCAACGTCGGCTTTCTGCCAAGCGTTGCGCCGTTCGCCACGGCGCGCGCTTCGCGGCACTGATCAGGGCTCACGGCGCAGCCTTGCCACGATAGGGCGGCGCACTCCCGCCGATCGGCGGCCGCTTCATGACGACAAAGCCCGATCGCTCCAGGTGCTCAACAAGCCGCTTGGCGACGATCGCCGCCATCATCTCGGCGGCGTCATGCTTCCGTCTGCGGCCATCGAAGCGCAGCGCGAACGCGAGGGCGTCGGCGAGGTCATCGGGCGCTGCTGGCGTGAGGCGATCGGGCGCGTCGGGCATGCGCCAGGCTAGCGCGAGCGTGGGAACAAGACAAGAACGGCGGCCCGCCCGCTGCGCTGTTGACGCTTTGTAAACCCCCGCGTGATGAGATTGCCGTGCATTCGCGAGGACGAGCAGCGAGGAACTAGATGGGTTTCTCACGCAATTTAGCCACGGCAAACAAGATTTCTTGGCGTATGGAGGAATTATCCACCAACGCTGAACGAGAACGTGACGACGCAGTCTTAAAGGCGGCTAACGCCCGCGCAACTGTTATATTTTTAGAGCTCGCCGAAGCGGATATCGCTCAGGCGGCTTCCACAGAGCCGCGCCTGGACGCCTTACTCTCGGCATTACGAAACAGTGTCGTGGCCTGGGAGCATGCACAGGTCGCCTACAATACCGCCGCCGAGGCATCTCAGGCGGTTATCGATTCGACTCGGTATTTCTTTACAACTCTCGACGAAGACACAGCGACGCTCGCCTGCGCAGCGGCCGAAAACGCTCATTCCTTAAGCAAGGAAGCCCATGATCGTGCGATTGCCGTTCACAACGAGCTACGTTTAGCCGCAAAGGTTCAGCGCACGATGGAGTTACCCCCGATGCCGTGGTTGCTTTGGCTGTAAAAGAAGACCTCCTTAATCCCAAGTTTGGCTCCTCTCGGAGAGAAAAACATCCGATCCTCGAGCGCGGGAGGCGCTCAAAATCTAGAATATGGTCCGAGGGTTCTGTATAGCCGGCGGCGCCGCCAGCCCAGATTCAACAGAATTGGACCAAGGTATTTCCCCCGTGTGTTGAGCGCCGCCTCGGCGCCGAGCCCCTGTCCGAGCGCGGTTCCCGGCTCCGCCGCCTCGGCCCCGATCCGTTCGAACCCCGCGCCGCCCAAGGCGCCAGCCCGACGCTGTCGAAAAAGTCCCGCGACCACTTTCGCTCGCGGGCGAGATAGGTCCACTTGCGCGTCGCCGTGCGCATCGAGCGCGCGAGCGCGCCGAAATATGCGGTCAGTCGGATCGTCGGGCATGTCAGGGGCGAGAACGCCATCCGTCTGGCGCGAGTTTATGGCGAGAGAAAGCGCGGTTGCGTCGGCCAACGCTTTCGGGCTCGTGGGTATTTCATCCCGGGATATATCGAGGACCGCGAAAAGGAACACCGGAGGCCGGATCAAATGAACCTCCGGCGGTGACGAGCCGCCTTCATGCCGAGCGAGTTACTTACGTGAGATTGCCGCCTAACGCCGCGCGTTCGATCCGGGCGGCGCGCATGCGCATCGTCACCAGCTCCTCCGCGGCGGTCGGATGGACCGCCATCGTCGCGTCGAGATCGGCCTTTCTCGCCCCCATCTTGACGGCGACGGCGAGGATTTGGATCATCTCCCCCGCTTCGCCGCCGAGGATATGCGCGCCCACGACCCGGTCGCTCGCCGCGTCGACGACGAGCTTCATGATCGTGCGCTCGCGGCTGCCCGAAAGCGTCGCCTTCATCGGCTGGAAATTGGTTTTGTAAACGTCGACGATTTCATAGCGCTCCGCCGCCTGGGCCTCGGTGAGGCCGACCGAGCCGATCTCCGGGGTCGTGAACACCGTGTGGGCGACGTTGTCGTGATCGACGGCGCCCTCAGCCCCGCCGAACAGCCGATCGGCGAGCGCATGGCCCTCGCGGATCGCCACCGGCGTCAAGTTCACCCGGTTGGTCACGTCGCCGACCGCATGGATCGAGGGAACGTTGGAGGTGGAGCCGCTGTCGACGACGACCGCGCCGGTCGCGTCGAGCGCGACGCCGGCCGATTCGAGCCCCAGACCCCTGGTGTTCGGCTTGCGCCCGGTGGCCACGAGAACCTGATCGGCCTCGATCGTCTCGCCGTCGGAGAGGGCGACCTGCAGCTTCGCGCCGCGCTTTTCGATCCGTGTCGGCAGGCAGCCGAACCGCAGCCGCACGCCGGCGCGCTTCAGTTCGTCGCGCAAGCCTTCGCGCATGTCTTCGTCGAATCCCCTGAGCACATTGCCGGCGCGCATGACTTCGATCGCCTCGGCGCCGAGCCGGGCGAACAGCGACGCGAACTCGACCGCGATATAGCCGCCGCCGACGATCAGCAACCGGCTGGGAAATCTCGCGAGGTCGAAGACTTCGTTCGAGGAAATGACGTGCTCGAGGCCGGCGATCGAAGGCGCGAATTCGGGTCGCGCGCCGGTCGCGACGAGGATGTGCCGGGCGCTGGCGATGCGGCCGCCGGCGAGGCGAACATGATGGGCGTCGATCAATTCGGCGCGCTCGTCGATCAGTTCGACGCCCGCCTGGTCGAGGATGGCGCGATAGATCGCGGACAGGCGCGAGATCTCGCGCTCCTTGGCCGCGGCGAGCGTCGGCCAATCGAAACGCGTCGGACCGACGCTCCAACCGAACCCTCCGGCGTCGGCAAAATCGTCGGCGAAGCGGCTGGCGTAGACCAGCAGCTTCTTGGGCACGCAGCCGCGAACGACGCAGGTTCCGCCGACGCGGAATTCCTCCGCGACCGCTACTTTCGCGCCGTGCCCGGCCGCGACCCGCGCCGCCCGAACCCCGCCCGATCCGGCTCCAATCACAAAAAGGTCGACGTCGAACGTCATGGCGCGAACCTTTCCAGCTTCCGCACTGCGGGCGCAGACGCTCCGGCCAAACGCGATGGCGCCGCCCGGCTCGGCCTCGATCGTCGACCCTTGTGAAAGGCGGGCGCCGATTTTCGCGATCGCGGTCTAGAAATCGTAGCCCTTTTTTTTCATTTCCTCGCGGGCGCGGGCCAAGATGTCGGTCGACAAGCGCGCGCGCCAGACGCGCGCCGCGTCGGAGACTTCGATCATCAGCGCCGCTTGCGCCTCGATATATTTCTTGCCGGTCGCGCTTTCGAAAAAAGCCGCCGTGTCCTTGAGTTCTTGCTCGGTCATCCGACTGGCGAAAAATTTCGCCGAGTCCGCCAGAACGGCCTGCTCGGTCTTGACGAATTCCGGCTCGATGGCCAGCAACGTCTGGTGCAGGGCGTCTTTCAGCTCCGGCCGCGTCGCCGTGACATTGCGTTCGAGTTGCCCGAGCATCGCCGGCACGACCTGATCGAGGGACGGCTTCATGCCGATGTCGACCAAGATCTGGTTGGCGTAGTTCAGCGCGGCGGGCGTCGGCTCCTGCGCGCTCGCGCCGGCGCTCGAGATCGCCAGCGCGAGAAAAGCGCCGAGCGACGCTCTGATTTTCCATTGGGACGACAACACGATTTCACTCTCCTCTGCTTTGCGTCGATCAGGCGAGCGCGCCGAGAGTTTCGACGCCGTTCGGCCCCGCTACGATGGCGGCGCTCGCCAAGCCGATGAACAGGCCGCAGTCGACCACGCCGGGGACGAATGCGAGGGCGCGCGCGAGCGCTTCGGGGTCGAGAATCGCGCCGAAGGCGCAATCCAGGATGTAATGCCCGCCGTCGGTGACGAAAATCGCGCCCTCGCGCCGGCGCAGCTCGATCGGTCCCGACAAGCCGAGAGCGGCGATCACGCGCTCGACGCGCAGACGCGTCGCCGCGAGGCCGAAGGGGACGACCTCGACCGGCAGAGGGAAGGCGCCGAGGCGCGCGACGAGTTTCGTCGAATCCGCGATCACCAGCATGCGCCGCGACGACGCCGCGACGATCTTCTCGCGCAGCAGAGCGCCGCCGCCGCCCTTGATCAGGCGCAGCGACGAATCGATCTCGTCGGCGCCGTCGACCGTCAGGTCGAGTTCGGGGATCTCGTCCAGCGTCGCCAGCCGGACGCCGAGCGCCTCGGCCCGACGGAACGTCGCCTCCGAGGTCGGCACGCCGACGATGTCGAGGCCTTGTCGAACGCTTGCGCCGATCAGGTCGACGAAATGACGCGCGGTCGAGCCGGTGCCGAGTCCGAGCTTCATTCCCGAGCGCACGAAGGTCATCGCGCGTTCGGCGGCTTGACGCTTGAAGACTTCTCTGTCCGGCAAAGGTCGAAACTCCGCAATCGCATGGGGCGCGCGGGTCCGTTCGAAACGATCGAAGCCCCGACGCCGCCCGAACGCGGCGGCCGGCGCGTCCCGCGCCGATGGCCTAACGGCTCGGCGGGAGAAAGGCAAATCGCGGAGACGCCGGCTCGCGCCATTCCTCGTCGTCGCCGTCGTCCTGATTGTAGTGGACGACGACCTCGTCTCCGACCTCGGAGCGCCTCGCCTTCGATCCGACCGCCCAGACGATCCCCGCGGCGTCCGATCCGGCGATATCGAAGGGATGCTTATCGGGCGTCGAGCGCGAAGACCGGTTCGCCGTATGGCGCAGCGCCGCGCCCAACGGCCCGGAACTCGACCGGCGAGCGCGAGCCTCGGCTTCCAACGGCTCTATTGCACTGCAGCATATAGGGATGGCGCGGCGCTCGGCTAAAATCAATCCCACTTTCGACTCTTTGAACGCCGCAAACTTCACGCGGCCGCGTTCACCTGCCGCAAAGGAATTCTAGGATATGACGTGAGCGCGGAACGCGCCACGCGCGGCAGAATCCGCTGGAGATTTCGCCGCGGGGAAGCACGGAGCGAGGAAAAGCCGAAATGGCCGCCATGACGCCTTTTTTCAAGCTGATCAATTCGCTTGAAGGCTTCGAACTGGTCTGCTTTTGGCTGGCGGCGTTCGTCGGATTCGTCCTGATCGGATTCCTGCTCGACTGGCTCATGGGCCGGCAAGGTTTCGGCCCCTATGTCAATTCGGCGCTGGCGCTGATCGGAGTCTGCGCCGGACTCTACGCGCGGTACAATTATTTTATGCATTACGCCGGCTACGAGCCCTACTTGAGCTTCGCCCTGCTGTTCTCCGCGCCGGTCCTCCTGATCCTGATCTTGAGCTTCCTCAAGACGCGGGCCTTTTAGCCCCGCGCGATTCGACGCTTTCGATCGACGCGTCTCGCGGGCGCCGGGGTCTTCTGCGCCGCCCGCGCGAAGGTTCGTCGTCGCGCCGAGAATCCGAGGGCGCCGGCGCTATTTCTGGCAGGCCGGGCAATAGAAGGTCGAGCGGCCGTTCTGCGCGATTCGCGCAATCGTTCCGCGGCAGCGCGGCCGCGGGCAGGGAGCTCCCTCGCGATCGTAGACCGCGAAGACGTGCTGGAAAGCGCCGAGCGCGCCGTCGGTCCGGCGATGATCCCGCAGCGTCGAACCGCCCGCCGCGATCGCCTCCTCCAGCACGTCGCGAATAGCCTTGACCAGCGCTTCGGCGGCCGGGGTCGGCGCGCCCTTCCTGTCGACGAGCCTGCCGGCTTCGCCGAGCGGCGAAAGGCGCGCGCGATGCAACGCCTCACAGACGTAAATGTTGCCGAGCCCGGCGATCCGCCTCTGGTCGAGCAGCGCGCTCTTGACGGGCGCGCGCGCGCCCGCGAACAGGGCGGCGAGCTTGCGGGCGTCGAATTGCTCGGAGAGCGGCTCGACGCCGAGATCGCGAAACAGCGGATGCTCGGCGAGGCCGCGCGTCGGCGCGAGAATCATCGAGCCGAAGCGCCGCGGGTCGTTGTAAACGACGCGCGCGCCGCTATCGAGCGCGAAGACGACGTGATCGTGCGCGGGGCTTTTCGAACGCTCGAAATGCAACGCTTGCGCAAGCGTCTCGGCGTCGCGCTCGACGCGGAACGAACCGGACATGCCGAGATGCATGACCAGCGTCTCGCCGCCCTCCAGCGCCGCCAGGAGATATTTCGCCCGCCGCGTCAAGGCTTCGATTCTTTGGCCGGTCAGGCGTTCGACGAAGCGATCGGGGAAGGGATGGCGCAGATCGGCCCGCCGCGTCTCGACCCGCGCGAAGCGCTTGCCCACCAGCACGGCGCCGAGCCCGCGCCGCACCGTCTCGACTTCGGGCAGCTCAGGCATCGGCGCGGTCCCGGATCACCGCGAGGAAGGCGGCGCCGTATTTCTGCAGCTTGGCGGCGCCGACCCCATGGATCGTGGCGAAATCGTCGAGCGTCCGCGGCCGCTCGCTCGCCATCTCGATCAGGCTGCGGTCGGGAAAGACGACATAGGCCGGCTGGCGCTGCGCGCGCGCCATCGCGCCGCGCAGCGCCTTCAGCGCCGCCAGGAGATCGGCGTCGGCGTCGCTCGGCGCGGCGGGCAGGCGCCTTTCGCGGCGCGGCTTCCTGGCGACGACGTCCTCGCGCAGCGCGAACGGCGCCTCGCCGCGCAGCACCTTTCGCCCCTCCTCGGTGACGATCAGCCGGTCGCGGTCGGCGCGATCATGCTCGATCAGCTTGGCCGACAGCATTTGCCTGAGCACGCCGCGCCAGTCGGCGGGCGCGCGGTCCTTGCCGACGCCGAAGGTCTTGAGCCGGTCGTGGCCGTGGCGCGTCACCGCCTCGCTCGCCTTGCCCGCGAGGATGTTGGCCAGATGGCCGAAGAAGAACCGCCCGGAGGTGCGCAGCACCGCCGACAGCGCCTTTTGCGCGTCGATCCGCCCGTCGATCAGCCTGACCGCGCCCTGGCAGACGTCGCAATGGCCGCAAGGGCCGGAGTCCTCGCCGAACATGCCGAGCAGCACCTGACGGCGGCAGCGCGCGGTCTCGCACAGCGTCACGAGATCGTCGAGCTTGGCCATTTCGACGCGCTTGCGCTCGTCGGGCGCGCCGCTTTCGGCGATCTGGCGGCGGCGCAATTCGATGTCGCCCGCGCCATAGAGGGTGAACGCGTCGGCGGGCAGCCCGTCGCGGCCGGCGCGGCCGATCTCCTGGTAATAGGCCTCGATCGAGGACGGCATGTCGGCGTGGAAGACGAAGCGCACGTCGGGCTTGTCGATGCCCATGCCGAAAGCGATCGTCGCGCACATGACGACGCCGTCTTCTTGCAGGAAGGCGTCCTGGTTATGCGAGCGCACGAGGTGGTCGAGGCCGGCGTGATAGGGCAGCGCGCGGCGCCCGCTCGCGGAAAATTCGCGCGCCAGCTCCTCGGCGCGTCGGCGCGAGGCGCAATAGACGATGCCGCTTTCGCCTCGATGCGCGTCGAGCCGCTCGGCGAGCAGGCGCGTCGCATTGCCCTTCGGCCGCATCGCCAGGAACAGGTTCGGCCGGTCGAACGAGCGCACGAACACGCGCGGCCGGCGAAGGAACAGCCGCTCGACGAC
>JBEKAL010000181.1:0-8230 GCA_050015935.1 Roseiarcus sp. | reverse complement strand
CGAACGCTGGCGCATCGCCGGCGGCGACAGGGCGCGTCCACGATCGGGAGAAAGCCGAAACGATCACGCGAAATCCGCACCTTGCGCCGAGCGAGTGTCAAAGCGCTGCATAATGCCGGCTAGCGGTCGGCAACTTCAAGCATTGAACGCGGGAGAGTTCACATGGCCGACATGAGAAGGGAGACCGACAGCCTGGGGATCGTTGAAGTCCCTGCCGACAGGCTCTGGGGCGCCCAAACGCAACGATCGCTCGAGCATTTCAGCATCGGGAAGGACCTGATTCCCCGTGAAATGATCACGGCCTACGCCATCTTGAAGAAAGCCGCCGCCGTCGCCAACCGCGACGGCAAGCGACTTGACGATCAGCGCTGCAAGCTGATCGTTCAGGCCTGTGACGATATCCTGGCGGGCCAGCATCACGACATGTTTCCCCTGCATGTCTGGATGACGGGCAGCGGCACCCAGTTCAACATGAACGTCAACGAAGTGATCTCCAACCGGTGCTGCCAGCTCGCCGGCACGCCCCTTGGAAGCCACGCGCCGATCCATCCCAACGACCACGTCAACATGGCGCAGTCGTCGAACGACTCATTTCCCTCCGCCATGTGCATCGCTGCGGCGGTGAACGTGAAAGAGCGCCTCATTCCGGCGGCAGCCGCTCTCCGGGACGCGATCGTCGCGAAATCGCAGCAGTGGGACGACATCGTCAAGATCGGGCGCACCCACATGCAGGACGCCACTCCGCTGACGTTGGGCCAGGAGTGGTCCGGTTATGCGGGCATGCTGTCGGACGATCTCGAGCGGATCGAAGGAGCTCTGTCGGGCGTCTACCGATTGGCGCTAGGCGGCACGGCCGTCGGCACCGGCATCAACTCGGCCCCGGGCTTTGCCGAAGCGGCGGCCGCTCAGATCGCCGAGCTAACCGGCCTGCCATTCGTGACCGCGCCCAACAAGTTCGCCGTGCAGGGCGCTCATGATGCGCTGGTCCAGCTCTCCGGAACGCTGCGGACGATCGCGGTGTCGCTCTACAAGATCGCGAATGACATTCGGCTGATGTCATGCGGCCCACGCGCCGGCTTTGCGGAATTGAACATTCCGGAGAACGAGCCGGGCTCGTCGATCATGCCGGGAAAGGTCAATCCGACCCAGTGCGAGGCGCTGACGATGATCGCGGTGCAAGTGATGGCCAATGACGTGGCGGTGGGCTTCGGCGGCGCCGGCGGCTACCTCGAAATGAACGTCTACAAGCCGCTGATCATTTTCAACATCACCCATTCCATAACCATCATGGCCGACGGCTGCGCGAACTTCCGCAAGTTCCTGATCGAGGGAACCAAGCCCAACCTGAAGAAGATCAGCGAGTACCTCGAACGTTCGTTGATGCTGGTCACGGCGCTTTCGCCCGTCATCGGCTACGACAAGGCGTCGCAGATCGCTCACTACGCCATGGACAACGATCTCACCTTGAAGGCGGCGGCGCTGAAATTGGGCTTTGTGACCGAGGCCGAATTCGATCGCGTCGTCGATCCGAAGAAAATGGTGAAGCCGTACGTGGCGAGCGGCGCTTCGACGGCGGGATGAACCCCGCAGCGTTCGAAAGCGGCTCTTTCGCCACCAGTTACACGAATGGAGAACGATTGAGACAATCAGAGGAGGAAGACATGACGACGACCAAGCGAGGAATCCAACTGCTCCAGGACCCTTCACTCAACAAGTCGACCGCCTTCACCGAGACCGAAAAGCAGGCGCTGGGAATCGTCGGCCTCGTGCCCGACGTCACCGAAACAGAGGACCTGCAGCTGAGCCGGGTGATGATGCAGCTCGGCCACAAGACCACCGATCTCGATCGCTACATCTATCTCGTCAATCTCCTCGACCATAACGAGGTGCTTTTCTATCGGACCGTCATGTCCGATCCGGCTCGCTTTCTGCCGATCGTCTATGACCCGACAATCGGCGAAGCGTGCCTCAAGTTCGGTCACATCTACCGCCAGACGCGCGGCATGTACCTGTCGATGAATCGCCGGGGCAAGGTGAATGAGATCTTGAGAAATTGGCCCGAGAAAGACGTCCGATTCATCTGCGTCACGGACGGCGGCCGCATCCTCGGCCTTGGCGACCTCGGCGCAAACGGCGCCGGCATTCCCATCGGCAAGCTGCAGCTCTACACCGCCTGCGCCGGAGTGCCGCCGCAATACCTGCTGCCGATGTATCTCGACGCCGGGACCAACAACGAGCAGTACCTGCACGATCCGCTATACCTGGGTATGCGCAAGACGCGCCCCCCGACCGAGGAGCTCACTTCCTTCATAGACGAGTTCGTTGAGGCCGTGCAGGAGGTGTTCCCGAAGTGCTGCATCCACTTCGAGGATTGGACTGGCGTGGACGCGGTCCATCTGCTCCAGCGCTATCGTGACAAGTACTGCTGCTACAACGATGACGTGCAGGGCACCGCCGGAATTACGCTTGCCGGCATGATCAACGCGACGAAGCTCAAGGGCACGAAGCTCAAGGACGAGAAGTACCTGTTCCTTGGCGCGGGTTCGGCCGGCATCGGTCTTGCCAATCTGTTGTGTTCCGCGCTGGTTGGGCAGGGGATGACGCTGAAAGACGCGCAGTCGCGCGTGTACATGTTCGACGTCAATGGCCTGCTCGACTCGACTCGCGCGGACCTTGTCGACTTCCAGAAGCCTTACGCTCACAAGCACGCGCCGACGCGAGATTTCGTCGCCGCGATCGAGAGCATCAAGCCGACGACGATCATCGGCGTCAGCACCATCGGCGGCGCTTTCAACCAGAAAGTCATCGAAGCCGTGTCGAGGATCAATGAGCGCCCGGTGGTCCTCGCCCTTTCGAACCCGACCGAGCAGGCCGAGTGCGCCCCCGAGCAGGCCTACGCCTGGTCGAAGGGCAAGGCGATCTACGCCGCCGGCGTCCAGTTTCCGCCGGTCCACCTCGATGGGCAGACCTTCCTGCCGGGCCAGGCCAACAACTTCTATATCTTCCCGGCGATTGGCATGGCGATCTATGCGACACAGGCGTCTCGAGTCACCGACGAGATGTTCATCGAAGCGGCGGGAGCGGTGGCGGATCAGGTGCCGTCGGAGTTGCTGAAGCAGGGCCTGCTCTACCCGCTGCAGTCGAACATTCTGGAGACCGAAATCCAGACCGCGGCGCGCGTGGCGAAGTTGGTCTTCGACTCGAAACTCGCTCGCGTCGAGCGGCCCGCCGACATGGTCGCGTTCATTCGCAGCCATGTCTACAAGCCAGAATACCGGACCCTTGCGCCAACGGCGACGGCTCGCTAGGAGCAAAACGATGCCAGGATCGAACGGACGCCTGCGAGGCAAGATCGCGGTGGTCACCGGCGCCGCCCGCGGGATCGGCCGCGCCACAGCGATCGCCTTCTCCCGGGAGGGCGCGGACGTGATCGGTCTCGACATCTGTGCGACGGTCGACCCCCCTCCGGCGTCGAGCCATCGACCCCGGAGGATTTGGAGGAAACCGGGCGACTTGTCAGGGCGGCCGCCAGCCGCTGGCTGGGCATAAAGCTCGACCAGCGCGACCTGCCGGCGCTGCGAGCGGCCACCATCCGAGGCGAACAGGAATTCGGTGGCATCGACATCCTGTTCGCCAATGCGGGCATCCAGAGCTTCCATCCGCTGCTCGAAATGGAGGATGAGGACTGGCGCATCACGATCGACGTCAATCTGACGGGAACGGCCAACTCCCTGCGGGCCTTCGCGCCTCATATGGCGAAGCGCGGCGGCGGACGCATCATCCTGACCTCCTCGACCCAAGGCCAGCACGGCGCCAAGTACGGGGCCGCCTACGCGGCGTCGAAATGGGGAATTATCGGGTTGATGAAGTCGGCGGCGCTGGAACTCGCACCCCATAAGATCACGGTGAAGGCCCTCATTCCGGGCCTGATCGACACGCCGCTGACCCGCCACAAGGAGCGTTACGCGCAAGTGCTGCAGGACGCCGGCAAGTCGCCGACGGGATCGTCCGCAGACGAAGACGAGGCTCGAAAGTTTCTTACCACCAAGACCCCGCTCGGCGTGCCTTGGAACGACCCCGCGGATGTGGCGCCGGTGGTGGTCTTCCTTGCCTCCGACGCCGCGCGCAAGGTTTCGGGCGCCGCCTACGATGTCACCGCAGGCGACAGCGCCCGCAACACGGCGTAAACCCGCTCAAACGTCTGAAGTGACCAAGGGACGCGAGTTGGACCCCTGAAGACGCGCTGGATCTTAATCTGTTGCGCCGCGCAGATTGGATTCTGACCACTTTCGAAACGCTCGCTGGCAATCATCGGGCGTTTGCGCGTTCAAATAGCTCAACGAGTTACCGCGCCGATTGACGTCCAGACCCCGCGCCGATTTGCAGATGCGCCCAAATTGGAGTTTTTTCAAAGATATTGGTGCTGAGCTGCCGTTCGCTTGCCTCTCAAGGCAACCACGCTGAGCCAAGCATAAAATGTCACATGCAAGCCGGCGCCATTGTTTTCCCCGGTATCCACAGGCCGCGAGGTTGCGACCTATTGTCGCCGGTTCGATAACAAGGGCAATGTGTGTCGAAAGGAGAGCGAGCGATGCCCCGAACCAACCCGCGTCCCGTCACCGCGAAGTACGGCACGATTGTCGCGCTGTCCGACGCTCTCGAGATGATGGAGCGAGCGTTGATCGAGCAGAGCGTCACCGAGCCCGAGATGCTGGGGTCGGCGTTGACCGAGCGGAACGTCGCAGACCCCGACGAGGGGATTGACGCCGCGATGGATTACCGCATTCCGCGTGACGCTAGTACGGAAATGCTGCGCCAAGCGCGACGGTGTCTTCACGCTTACATCGCTTGGCTTTTAGACGAGGCGTTGCCTGGGCATCGTTCGTGGGCCAACGACGAAGTCCAGCGCGCCGTGAGACGCCTGGTTGAATTGGAGATGGCGGAGAGGGCCGCTCGTCCCAGATTGCACTGAGCCCTTTGTCTCCATCATCTTGCCTATAAATCGAGTGACGGGACCGTCTCCTCCGGGTGTTTGGGGGTGAGTACAGACCCTAGCGCTACTTTGGCAGTTCATTCGATTGCTCTTTTGAGTGCGCATCGAAAGTGGAGACTTTCCCGAAAACTGTGGCGGGATTCCATTAAGACGACAGCGCGCTTAGACCACGCAATCCGATTCGAACGCGCCGGCGACGTACTCGGGGAATCTCAGCGACACCTGCGGCGTTCATATTTTTTGAACCATGCACGTGACTTGCGCTTGATCCATTCCTACGCTTCAATTTCAGTATGGAAGTTGCCGAGTTGCGGTTGCTTCCCTTGAGGCAACGTAACCCGCACACACCATCCCTGTCCGACCGTCAATTCGATCGACTCAAACGCCAATTTGGGCTTGATGGTGGCCATTGTCTCAATCGGCCTGAGCTCGCCCGACCAAACGCGGTCCTTATGAAGTGAGCTAGACCGGGTTCCAATGAGCTTGCGTGTCGGCTTTCGCCTCCAACGCGAGACGCGACAGGATGATTTGCATCTGCGCGCTTTTGATCGCCGCGTGCGCTTCCAGCACGGCTTCGTTCGCGATTTCGATTGCTTTGTTGATCCGATCGCTCAGCACGGCGAATCTGTCGATATTGACGTCGGAGATTTGCTGGTAGTTCATCTCAGCACCTCTCTGCCTCAAGGCGGGAGCGCTGGATGGTCTCTCGGTCGCCGACGCCTCACGTAAAGACGCTGCCGACGATAGATTCACCTCTACACAGATGGGAGTGGATAGCAAGCGCCAATTTGATACCTCTTAGTCACCAATCCGCCACAGCCGGGCGATCGTCTCGCCTTCGCGCCCTACGACACCCCCAAATGGCCGACTTTTACTCCGCCCCCGTGGCCGGATTTTACTCCGCCGTTGACACCTCATCAGATTAACTACCCGAGTCGCCAATCGGCCGGCGATGCGCCTGCCGCTGCATTGTAGGCGGCGAAGAGGACGTATGACTCCTGGTCACGGGGGCCCTTAGCCGCATAGCAAGATATACCCTCAAGCTCGAGCGTCTTTGTCAGCATCGTCGAAGTGTCAACTCGGACGCCCATCGTGCCGCTGCGCGCGATCTCGGCGCTCACGATCTCGGCCACGTGCTGCACGATCCGACCGCCATCAAAGCCCTTCGTGGAAATTGGCGTTTTCGATAACCTTGTCTTTTGCCAAATTGAAGGTTCTGGTTGTCGCTGGGCGCCAATAGTGCAGATGCGGACAATTACCCTATCGGTCCTGGTCGAAATTGTCCCCAATCCAACCAAAATTGAACAATAACGGTTTCGAACCACCTGATACCATAAGCCATTGTCGCCAAAATTGGGCATTGGGGGTCACTTGCATCAAAAATGGGGTATTTTCGATGTGGTGACAGCGGCGACAGTGAAATGTATTATTATTCAATGGGGATTTATTGCGTTAATATTATAATAGGTTTAGCTGTCACCTCTGCCGCCCGGATGACCACATGGCGGGCAAAACAACGGATTGGGGGAGAATTTCAGGACCCGCCGCTACCCTTCCGTGAATGTTCGAAGTGGCCGGGTCCGTCGCGAACGGCCAGATTTATCACAGTGGCGCTGCTTCTCCGCGGTGACAGCGTCGTGCGTCGCCGGTTGGCCGGAGACTGGCGGCTTTGGGGAAACGAATTGTGCAAGCGGCCGTTCGGGCGAACCAAGCTGTGTTTCCTCGCTTCTCCCGGCGTCTCCGTCTATGCGTGCAGCGTGCCGGACGAGGTCGAGGACCTTGCGGGCAACCGCCGAGGAGTCAACCAGGCGCGGCATCGTGCGCCTCACGACCATCTGTTGGTCCTGTTGTAGTGCGCTTCGAAGTCTCGGGCTGAGAACAAGGCGAGACAGCCTATCGAGGAAGCGACCATGCCGCATCCCGCCATAGCCCGTGCCGAGAGCTTCGCGCAGAGCCTCGGTCTGCGACTTCCCATCCTGCTCGCGCCTATGGCCGGCGCCTGCCCGCCCTCTCTATCGATTGCCGTCGCCAATGCCGGCGGGATGGGCGCTTGCGGCGCCCTGCTGATGAAGCCCGAGGCGATCAAAATGTGGGCGGGATCGGTGCGCGCCGGAACGAACGGCGGCTTTCAGCTCAATCTTTGGATTCCCGACCCGCCCCCCGTTCGCGATCCCGAAGCGGAAGGCCGGGTTCGAGCGTTCCTTGCGGACTGGGGACCCGAGGCGGCGCCCGAGGCGGGCGATGGCCGCCGGCCCGACTTCGCCGCCCAGTGTGAGGCGATGTTGGAGGTAGGGCCGTCGGTCGTTTCCTCGATCATGGGAGTCTTTCCCGTCGACTATGTCGCCCGGCTGAAAGCCCGGGGCATCCGCTGGTTTGCGACAGCGACGACGGTAGCCGAGGCGCGCACCGCCGAAGCCGCGGGAGCCGACGCGATTGTCGCGCAGGGCATGGAGGCGGGTGGTCACCGCGGCGCCTTCGAGGCGTCTCGGGCGGAGGCTGGGATGGTGGCGCTTTTTTCGCTGCTGCCCGCCGTCGTCGACGCCGTTCGGGCGCCCGTCGTCGCAGCGGGCGGCATCGCCGATGCGCGGGGCGTCGCAGCGGCGCTGCTGCTCGGCGCTTCCGCCGTGCAGATCGGCGCCGGCTTCCTACGCGCCCCGGAAGCGGGGCTTGCTCGGCCCTGGGCCGCGGCGCTGGGGGAAGTGGCGCCCGAGGACACGATCTTTACCCGCGCCTTCTCCGGCCGCGCTGGTCGTTCCATCGCCAACGCCTATGCCCGCGCCGCCAACGCGCCAGGCGCGCCCGCGCCCGCGCCCTATCCCGTGCGGAGGAATCTGACGGCGGCGATGCGCGAGGCGGCGGCCAAGCGCGGCGACATCAATGGGATGCAGGCCTGGGCCGGTCAGTCGGCGCGCCTCGCCGCCGAGAAGCCTGCGGCGGAAATCGCCCGCAATCTCTGGGACGGGGCCCGTTCTGCCCTCGGCTGAAACTGCCCCGACAGTCCACTCCTTCACCTACGAGCGGTTTGGGATCCGGCTGTCTCGCTGCTGAACGATTTACGGGGCGAGGCTTGGCCGGGGAACGAACCCGCTTCGCGGGAGGCCCCTGGACTGAGAGTGTGATACGGTTTCCGGCTGATTGACTCGACGGGGGTTGGATTCCCATCGGAGTTTTTCGCTGGTAGATGGGACGGCCATGAATCGCGGGAGGCGGGCATGGCTTACGTCGCCGGTCATCTGA
>JBEKAL010000180.1:0-8238 GCA_050015935.1 Roseiarcus sp. | reverse complement strand
GCGCTCGCCGACGACGGCAAATTGTCGGGACGCGGCACGCCGCTGCTGCGCGGAATCGTCTGCGGCCTGATGACGGTCGCCGGCGGCATCGGCCACACCCTGCCCTATCTCATTCCCGATTTCTTCACCGCGACGGCGATCGCCTGCGTCGTCGTGGTCATCGAACTCGCGACCATCGCCTGGATTCAGTGGCGCTTTATGGATACGCCGCCCCTTTCCGCGGCGGCCAAGGTCATGCTCGGCGGCGGGCTCGTGCTCGCGGCCGGCGTCGCCATCGGCAGCAGCTGAAGCGCGGGCTTTCGCGCTCAGCGGCCGGATTTAACGAATGCGGCAAAAGCTCGCAGCGTCGTCTGCGAGACGTAATGCTCGACGCCCTCGGCGTCCGCCTCGGCCGCCTCGAGCGGCACGCCGACCGCGCGCAGCAGGTCGACGACCAGACGATGGCGCTGGCGCGAGCTTTCCGCCATCGCCTTGCCGGCGTCGGTGAGAAAGACGCCGCGATAGGGCCGCGCCACCGCTAGCCCCTCGCGCTTGAGCCTTGCGATCGCCTTGCTCGCGGTGGGATGGGCGACGCCCAGGCGTTCGGCGATGTCGGTGGTGCGCGCCTCGCCGTTGCAGGCGATCAAGTCGGCGATGAGTTCGGTGTAGTCTTCGAGCATCGAGGCGGCGCGCCGCCGACGCGCCGCGCCGAAGCGCTTGGCCTGAACCGGCGCGGTCGCCAGATCGGGCCTGCCCGCTTTCGCATTGACGTTTCGCACGATCGCAATCACTCCTGCGCCCCCCGCCTCGCCGGCTGCGAGGGCGCCGGCGTAAGCGCCTTTGTGACCGCGCGCTTCATACGCCCTGTCGAGCCTGCGTTTCAACAGGCGCGTGAAACGCCAGCGGGGACGAAGCCGTCCGCGGCGCGATCCTATAGTCGAGTTCCCGCATCACGCTGGGGGACTTGCCGTAGCGTAGATAGATGTACTGGCGATCGGTCATCGCGAGATTTCGAACTTGCCTCGTTCACGGCCGGACGGCCGCTAGCTTCGGCTCCGCTCCAGCACTTCGCGCACGCGCGCGACGAGTTCCGCCTCGGGCGCGGCGAACTGCGCGCGCTGGCGCAATTCGAGGTAGTCGGCGCGGTCCTTGCTCGCCTTGGCGAGTTTGGCGCCGAGCGCGAGATCGCGAACGACGACCTCACGCCCGCCCGCCGCCTCGCGCTCGTTCGAGCCCTGGATGACGGCGCAGAGGCTTCCGCGCCGGTCGGCGTACTTGAGTTGCGCGTTGAGGCCTCCCTTCCCGAGATAAAGCTCGGAAGCGATCCCGGCCGCGCGCAGCTCGGAGACCAGACGCTGGCAGTCGGCGATGTGGTCGCGGTCGAGCACGGCGACGACGACCGGCCCGGGTTTTTGGGCCGAAGCGACGATCGGACTGTTGATCGCACGCAAGGCCGCCAGCAGGCGGGAGACGCCGATCGAAAAGCCGGTGGCCGGAACGGCTTCGCCGCGGAAGCGCGCCACCAGTCCGTCATAGCGCCCGCCCCCGCCGACCGAGCCGAAGCGGATCGGCTTGCCGTCCTCGCCCGGCGTTTCGAAGGTCAGTTCCGCCTCGAACACCGGGCCGGTGTAATATTCGAGGCCGCGCACGACGGAGGGGTCAAAGCGAATTCGATCTGCGCCATATCCGGCCGCTTCAACCAAGAGTCGAATTTCGTCGATTTCGCTTATGCCTTCCTTAAAACTATCAATTCCAAGTAGATACGCGATTGAGCGAAGGGACTCGGGCACCTCGACATGGATACCGCCTTTCATCCCCTTCAATTCGGCGTTCCCGCGCGCGATCAGCGCATCGCTCGGGATGTGGGCAACCTTTGCAAGGAGGAATTCCTGCAGGGCTTTCGTCTGAGCTTCATCCAGCCCGGCCCCCTTAGTGAAATCGCCGCTCTCGTCCTTGCGGCCGTGGCCCAGCAGTGCGTGCACGCCTTCCGGCCCCAGCCGATCGAGCTTATCGATCGCACGCAGTACAATAAGCCTTCGTCCGATGTTCTCATCGCCGCCTAGCCCGATCGCTTCCATCACGCCGTCTAGCACCTTGCGGTTATTGAACCTGATGACATAATCGCCGCGCTTGATCCCCAGCGCCTCCATGCAATCGGCCGCCATCATGCAAATTTCAGCGTCCGCGGCCGGTGACTTGCTGCCGACCGTATCCGCGTCGAATTGCATGAACTGGCGAAACCGCCCCGGACCCGGCTTTTCGTTGCGAAACACCCAGCCAGCGCGATAGCTGCGATACGGCTTCGGCAGCCGTTCGTAATGCTCGGCGACGTAGCGCGCCAGCGGCGCGGTCAAGTCGTAGCGCAGCGACAGCCATTGCTCGTCGTCGTCCTGGAACGAGAACACGCCTTCGTTCGGCCGGTCCTGGTCGGGCAGGAACTTGCCGAGCGCGTCGGTATATTCGATGAACGGCGTCTCCACCGCCTCGAAGCCGTAGCGTTCGTAAACGGCGCGAATCTTCGCCATCATCGCCTCCGCGCCGGCGATATCGGCCGCGTCGCGGTCGACGAGCCCGCGCGGCAGGGCGGCGCGAACGCGAGGGGTTTCGATTCGATCGGTCATGGAGAACGAGCGTCCGGATTGCAACGGCGCCTGCCTTGCCCGAGGCGGCGCCGAGGGTCAAGCGGAACCGGCGACGGCGCGGATCGTCGCGCCGGCCCGTCGCGGCGCATTGACAGGTCCGCGGGTTCTTGTCACGGCTGCCCATCCTTTCGATCGTCGAGGGGCGGAGGCTGAGGCGCGATGGGGGAGCCGGACGACGACCAGGCGTTGCGCGCCAAGCTCGATGCGCTCAAGGGCGCGCTGGAGCGGCGGCGCGCCGAGAAGCGCGCGGGAGAGGCGGCCGGTCCCTCCGAATCCGAGCGCGCGGCGACCGCCTCGGCGATTTCGCTCGGGCTGCGCGCATCGGCCGAATTCGCCGCCCCGATCGTCGTCGGCGGGTTGATCGGCTGGCGGCTCGACGTCTGGCTGGGGACCAAACCCGCGTTCCTGATCGCGCTTTTTCTCCTCGGCGCGGCGGCGGGCGTGTGGAACGTCGTCCGGACGACTTCGCCCAAGGGCCCCGCCGACGATCGCAATTCAAGCTTGTCTGGCGATGCAGCGCCGGATAAAGACGGGCGGCGCTCCGCCCCCGCGGGCCGCGCCGAGGCCCCCGGCGGGGCGGACGACGACGAGGACTAGACGTGGCGAGCGAAGCCGGACCGGCGATCAATCCGATCGAACAATTCTCCCTGTCGCCGATCGTGTCGGTACACTTCGCGGGCCATGATTTCTCGCTGACCAATTCGTCGCTGTACATGCTGATCGCGGTCGCCCTCTCCTGCGCGCTGATGGCGGCCGGGGCGCGCGGCGGCTCCGAACCCCCCGGCCGGCTGCAGGCGCTCGCCGAGATGGCCTACGAGTTCGTCGCCGGCATGGTGCGCTCGGCGGCCGGCGAAGAGGGCATGCGCTTCTTCCCGCTGGTGTTCAGCCTGTTCATGTTCATCGTCATCTGCAATCTGGTCGGGCTGATCCCCTATTCCTTCACCGTCACCAGCCACATCGTCATCACCGCCGCGATGGCGCTGCTGGTGTTCTTCACCGTCGTCGTCGTCGGCGTCAGCGAGCACGGCCTGCATTTCTTCAAGCTCTTCGTGCCCCCGGACGTGCCGATCTACATCCTGCCGCTGGTCGTGGCGATCGAAGTCATCTCGTTCCTGACGCGCCCCTTGAGCCATTCGGTGCGACTTTTCGCCAACATGCTCGCCGGCCACATCACGCTCAACGTGTTCGGCGGTTTCGTCGTCATGCTGCTCGGCGCGGGCGCCGCGGTCAAAGCGCTCGCCGTCCTGCCCTTGGCGATGACGATCGGGATCTATGCGCTCGAATTGCTGGTCGCGGTCCTGCAGGCCTACGTCTTCGCCATGCTGACCTGCATGTATCTCAACGACGCGATTCATCCCGGCGGTCATTGACCCTTCCCTTATCCCCAACGCCAACAATCGAAAAAGCAGGAGTTAGCAAATGGAACCCCACGAATTAGCCCAGGCCGCGAAGTATATCGGCGCGGGCCTCGCCGTGATCGGAACCGGCGCCGCGGGCATCGGCGTGGGCACGCTGTTCGGGCAGTTTCTCAACGGCGCGTTGCGCAACCCCAGCGCGGTCGAGGGCCAGTTCGGCCGTCTGATCTTCGGCTTCGCCGTGACCGAAGCGCTCGGCATTTTCGCGCTGCTGATCGCATTCCTGCTGCTGTTCGCCGTCTGAGGCGCTCGATCTCCTTAACCCGTCGCGGGAAGGCGCCGTCGCGACGCTTTCCCGCCATAGGATGCTTGAAAAGCGATGGCCCAACCCGCGCAAACGCCGGCGCCTCCAGCGACCCAAACGGAAGTCGGCCACGACGCCGGCGGCCACTCGAACTTTCCACCCTTCGACAGCGGGACTTTTCCCTCGCAGCTGTTGTGGCTGGCGATCAGCTTTGGCGCGCTCTATTATTTCATGGCGAAAAAGGCGCTGCCCAAGGTCGGGACGGTGATCCGGGAACGCAAGGAGCGCATCGCCAAGGATCTCGACGACGCCACCGCGATGCAGCAGAAGGCGGACGCCGCCGCCGCCGCGCATCAGAAGGCGCTGGCCGAGGCGCGCGCCAGGGCCCAGGGCGTCGCCCAAGCGGCGCGCGACCGCCTCTCGGCCGAATCGGAAGCCAAGCGCAAGGCCGTCGATGCAGAGTTCGCGGCCAAGTTCGCCGCCGCCGAGAGCCAGATCGCCGCGAAGCGCGCCGAGGCGATGTCCGACGTCGCCGCCGTCGCTCGGGACACCGCCGGCACCATCGTCGAGCGCTTGATCGGTCGCCCCTCGGCGCCCGAGGCGATCGCCGCCGCCGTCGATTCCGTGAAAGCGAACTGAGCGGGAGCCTGTCATGGAATTCGGCGCCGAATTTTACGTCCTCGTCGGCTTTGTCGTCTTCGTCTGCCTGCTCGGCTATCTCGGCGCGCATCGCATCGTCCTTTCCGCGCTCGACGCGCGCGGTCAGGCGATCGCCGACGAACTGGCGCAAGCCGCCAAGCTGCGCGCGGAGGCGACCGCGCTGCTCGCCAGCTTCGAGCAAAAGGCGATCGAGGCCGAGGCCAACGCCGCCGCGATCGCCGCCGAGGCGCGCGCCCAGGCGGAGCAACTGGCCAGGGAAACCGCCGAACGCATGAACGAATTCGTCGCCCGCCGCACCAAGCAGGCGGAAGAGAAGATCGCCCTCGCCGAGACCCAGGCCGCCGCCGAGGTGCGCGCCGCCGCCGCCGACCACGCCGCCAAGGCCGCCGAAATCGTGCTGCGCGCCGAGACGCAGGGCGCGGCGGGCGCGGAACTGGCGGCGCGCGAAATCGCCGCGCTCAAGGACCGGCTGAACTGATCGACTGATTGGCGCTCGCCCCCGCGGGACACGCGGCGCGGATTTGTCGCTTCGACCCTTGACCCCCGCCGGGGCCCGCATCATGGTGACGCGTCTCGATCGAGATAGGCGAGGGTCGGCCATGAAACGCATCGTTGTTTGCCTCGCGGCGTTGCTCGCGCTTGGCGCCGGCGCCCATGCGGCAGGCGTCATCGTGCCCGCCGAACAGCGTTATTCCCCCTATTCGGCCGACTTGCCGGCCTGCGACGACCCGGGCGTCCTGGCGCGGATCAGCGACCGCTTCGCGCAAAAGGAATCCGGCTATTGGAATTCGCCGTTGCAGATTGGCGGCTACGACCGCGTCCGGGAGATCGGTTTCCGCGCCAACGGGCTCGGCTATATTCCGCGACGCTTTTGCCTCGCGCGCGCCCTCGTCAACGATTCGCGGCAGCGCACGGTCGTCTATGACATCGAGGAGAGCCTGGGCATGATCGGCTGGGGCTATGGCGTGGAATGGTGCGTCGTCGGCCTCGACCGCAATCTTGCCTACGCGCCAGGCTGCGGCGTCCTGCGTCCGTTCGTTGATCGTTATCTCGGCGAGAAGGCGTTGCGCGCGCGCTAATAGAGCGCGAGGCGTCGAGCTTGCCTTTGGCCGCCCCGTTCCACCGTCTCGACGCATCGGGATCGAACATGCTCCATCGAAGCATCGCCGGATTTCTGCTCGCCGCGCTGACGCTGGCGGGCGCGCTGTCGGTTGGCCTCGCGCAAAGCTCCGGGGATTGGCGGACGGCGCAAGCGGATTCCGCGCCGACGCCGGGCGCGTTCGACTTCTACGTCTTCACCCTCTCCTGGTCGCCGGGTTTTTGCGACACCGGCGGCACGGCCAAGTCGCCGAATCAATGCGCGGCCGGCTCGGGCCAGGGCTTCGTCGTGCACGGCCTGTGGCCGGACAATTCGTTCGGCCCGAACCCGCAGAATTGCCAATATGGCGTCTCGATCCCCGGCGGCGCATTGCGGCTGACCGACGGCGTCTATCCCGACGAGGGGCTCGCGCGCTACGAATATCTCAAGCACGGGACCTGCACGGGCCTCGACCCGCAAGCCTATTTCGGCGCGGTGAAATCCTTGCGCGACGGCATCGTCGTGCCGGACATCCTCAAGGCGCCGCGCCAACAATTGACGTTTGCGCCGAACGATCTCATTGAGGCCTTCATCGCCGCCAACCCGAATTTGCGCGCCGACAACATGGCGATCGCGTGCCGGAACGGCGAACTCGTCGACGTGCGCATCTGCGTCTCCAAGGACCTCGGCGGTTTCGCCAATTGCCCCAAGGTGTCGGGCCACACTTGCCATGCGTCCTCGATCGCCGTCGCGCCGATCCGCTGAGCGCGCGCCGATCGGCGGCGAGCGATGAACTACCGCCATGCTTTTCACGCCGGCAATTTCGCCGATGTCTTCAAGCATGCGATCCTTACGCGCATTCTCGTCCATCTCGCGCTGAAAGAGGCGCCGTTTCGTTTCATCGACACCCATGCGGGCGCTGGCCGCTACGACTTTTCGAGCGAGGCGGCGCGCCGTTCCCCGGAATGGCGCGACGGCGTGGCGAGGCTCGTCAAGGCGCGCCCGCCGGCCCCAATCGCCGCGCTGCTGGCGCCCTATCTCCAGGCGATCGGGCCTTTCGACGCGGACGGGCGGCCGGCTTCCTATCCCGGCTCGCCGGCGCTCGCGCAGGCGCTGCTGCGGCCGCAGGACCGCATCGCGCTCAGCGAGGCGCATCCGGAGGAACGCGAGCGCCTGGTCGCCGCCCTGGGGCGCGACGGTCGGCTGTCGATCGTTTCAACCGACGGCTATGTCGCGCTCAACGCCTATGTTCCGCCCAAGGAGCGGCGCGGCCTCGTCCTGATCGATCCGCCCTTCGAGGAGCCGGACGAAAGCGGGCGCGTCGAAACGGCGCTCGCGCGCGCGCTCGTCAAATGGCCGCGCGGCGCCTATGCGCTGTGGCGTCCGATCAAGGCGCCGCTCGAGGACGCCCGCTTCCTCAACGCGATCGCGGCGCTCGGCGCGCCGAATATCCTGCGGCTCGAACTCGACATCGGCGCCGTCGCGCCGAGCGCGCATTCCCCGAGCCCGTTGAGCCGCACCGGGCTCCTCGTCGTCAATCCGCCGTTCGGCCTGATCGGCGAGGCGCGCCTCCTCATGCCCTGGCTGACGCAGCTGTTGCGACGCGATGCGCGGAGCGAATTCGTCTGCGCCTGGCTGACGCCGCCCAAGTGAATTCGCGGCGCCTCGCGGCCACGGGTCGGTTTGGATGCGAACAAACGAGGGGAAGCGAACCATGGCCTTGCCGAACGCCTTGCGGGGGAGGCCGCGATTGCCGGCTGTCGGCGCCCCGCTGTTCATCGCCACGCGGGAAGCGCGCGCGAATACGCGGCGGCGAAGGCGCGCCTTTGCGCTTCAGCGCAAGGCGGCGCAGCGGCGCCACAGTCAAGCGCCGATTGCGCATCGCGCGCAAATAAATATATCGCCGGGTATTGCGGGGACAAAGCCCTGCCGGCGCGCCAGTCCCCTCGCCTCCTCCGGCGATCCGTGACACAAGCCTTCCGCCGGCCGGTCGAGGCGCGTATCGTGGCGACCGACCCCGGGTGGCGTTTCGCGTTCGCTTACCAACCCTTGAAAAAAAGAACCACGCGAAGAAGCCATGGCGACCGTCGAACAGTTTCCGGGCCGGCTCGCCGCCGCGCCCAACGCTTCCGAACCCGCCTATCGCACTCCCCCGCTCAACCTCGAAGCCGAACAGGCGCTGCTCGGCGCGATCCTGGTCAACAACGACGCCTTCGACCG
>JBEKAL010000179.1:0-8249 GCA_050015935.1 Roseiarcus sp. | reverse complement strand
ACAGCCTCAAGACTTCGGAAGTTCATGCTTCCATGAGGTCGACGGCTTGGTGTGTGACGGAGAGGGGGGCGCCCGGGTCGAGAGAGTCTGGCACCGACTGCGGGGTGCGAAATTCGGCAATTCGTATCCTGTCCCCGTAATGCCCGTAATGCCCGTAATGCCGTAATGCCGTAATGCCGTAATGTGCCCGTAATGCCCGTAATGCCTCGGGGATCTGAGCGGGTCCCTAATTTAGCAACAGTACTCCGCGCTCGTTGTCGATGGACCACGATCTGAAGCGAGTTAAGAAGCTCTGCCCAAGAAGCAAGCTGCCTTCGACCTTCGCGACGCTCCCTGTAACGTTTTCAATCTCTCGGTCGCCTACCTTCAGAGTGCGTATTCTGAATGTATCTGAGGGGGCGGTTGAACCGTCAGCAAGTGTATAGGTCTGAGAGCCAAGAAAATCTTCGCTCAGAAGCGTTCCAGTGCGCATCAATGTGAGCACAACATCTGCTTGAATGCTAACGTCTGCCGCGCCGGTGTCGATGATGAAGTTCAATGTTAGCGCGTTGTTTATTGAAACGGGTATAACAAATGTTCCGCCTTGCTTTTGCAAGTGTATCTCGGATGCGTATTTGGACGACTCTGTTTCCGTCTTGTACGATTGCGTTTGAGCGCTCGCCTCTTCTGCTAAAGGCTCTGGCCGGTCTAGGTGCTCCCGCGGACGTTCTTCACAGACCGTTCGAGCGCCCTGCTTAAGGGAGCACATCATGCCGAGGAAGAATATTGCCTCGTCTTCCCCCTGGTCGGCGGCCTTGCGGAGCCACGTGGCAGCTTGCGCGTAGTCCTGCGGCACGCCCTGGCCGTACTCGTACATCGCGCCGAGGTTGAGTTGCGCCTCGGCTTCCCCCTGGTCGGCGGCCTTGCGATACCAGGCCACGGCCTGGGCGTAGTCCTGCGGCACGCCCTGGCCTTTGTCGTATGCCATGCCGAGGTTGGCCTGGGCGAGAGCGTTCCCCTGGTCGGCGGCCTTGCGGAACCACGTGGCAGCTTGCGCGTAGTCCTGCGGCACGCCCTGGCCTTTGGCGTACATCACGCCGAGATTGTATTCTGCGAGGACGTTCCGACACCAATCATCCCGGCAATGCAGGACGTTCCCCTGGTCGGCCAACAAGGCTCGACGCAAGAGCTGCATCGCCGTTGCGTAGTCGCCGCGCTGGTACGCCGCGTCGCCATCCTCAAATTGTCCTGCCACCGCGACGCCAAAGAGCGTGAGCGCGAGAAGGCCGCCAGCAATGAGAGTTGTGATCTGCAGTTTCACGACGCGCGCGCCACGAGAACAACAAACGTGGCGACATTAGACGCCTGCCGCAGTGAGCCGTCAAACGCCGCGACAACCCAAAGCGTGACCCCAGCGGCGTCGCCGAGTTTGCGGCGTGTCCATTTGAGAATTGCGCGCGCTTCGCGGCATTGATCGGGGGACATGGCCGGAAAAGGATAGCACGGGAGCGGCTTTGTGTTGACGGCTATGGCCGTCCGCAACCAAAGGTTTTCAAACCTTCCTTAATGGATACCCGCGCAGCAGAGCAGCGGGGAGTTGAGCGTTAAAACCAGGGTGCTTTTTGGTGCATGCGCACGTAGGGTCGTAAGAGCACGCCAAACTCGTCGTAAAATCGGCCAATCTTCTTAAAGTGCCGATCCTGGGCGTTGGTGGAGCTTTCGTCCCCGCTGCCATCGAGGGCATGGTGACTGATCATCGTTTTGCGTAGGTCGTAGAGATACGATTCGACATCATTTCTGAACAAGAAAGGCACCTTGTCGATCGCGCGCTCAAACTTTCTTACGGCTTCGTTTGTGACAACTCCCAGGCGAACAATCTCATCGATGACCTCTCGAATCGAGTCGTAGATGGCTATCCGCCTTTCGAAAAGGTCGAGCACAGCGCGCTGATGTGCCGTGCGCCACTGCAAAAAACCAATTAGTGCGACAAAGAGCGCAACTGTTGGCACGACCAAAGCTTGAAGCACCAGAATACCATACGGTAGGCTGCAATTCATTCTGAATCCTCCGCCTACTCGCCTCACCTTATCATTCTGAAACGATCGCGGCAAGCGCCAGAGCCCGCGCTTCCGACTGTCCCTTTCCTCCATTACGGCGACGGCTTACTTAACCCCCAATTCGAGTTCAATGGCTCGCAATAAAGGGGTTAAGTAAGCTGTCAACGTATTACGGCGCTGGCCCGATCCTGGCGGCTGCGAGGGACTGATGCGGGGCGGGGAGTTCGGCGCACAAAAATAGCGCTGCGTCAACGAATCCCCTTGCCAGAGCCGTGATGTTCTGCAAATGTTCTAACCGACGGCGACGGGCGCCGAGCGGCATGGCTCAAGCGGGCGGGGCAAAATGGTTGCGCGCGTTGCGACGGTGGCGTTCGAAGGCGTCGACGCCCGGGCTGTGGACGTTCAGGTGCAAATCGCCGGCGGCGCGGTGGCGTTCATGATCGTCGGCCTCGGCGACAAGGCGGTCGCCGAATCGCGCGAGCGGGTGCGCGCCGCGCTGATCGCCTCGGGCCTCGCGCTGCCGGCCCGACGCATCACCGTCAATTTGGCGCCCGCCGACCTGCCCAAGGAGGGCAGTCACTACGATCTGCCGATCGCGCTCGGCGTCATGGCGGCGATCGGCGCGATTCCCGCCGATGCGCTGGACGGCTACGCCGTCATCGGCGAACTCGCGCTCGACGGGACGGTGAGCGCCGTGGCGGGCGTGTTGCCGGCGGCGATCGGAGCCAACGCGCGCGGCCTCGGGCTGATTTGTCCGGCCGCCTGCGGTCCGGAGGCGGCGTGGGCTTCCGCCGATCTCGACATTCTGGCGCCGCGCTCGCTCATCCAACTCGCCAATCATTTCAAGGGAACGCAGGTTCTCTCCCGGCCGGCGCCCGCCATGCGCGCGGCCGGGGCGCCGCAGCCGGACCTTCGCGACATCAAGGGTCAGGAGAGCGCCAAGCGCGCGCTCGAAGTCGCCGCCGCCGGCGGGCACCATCTTCTCATGTGCGGCGCGCCCGGCGCCGGCAAATCGATGCTGGCGCAGCGCCTGCCCTCGATCCTGCCGCCGCTCAGCCCGCGCGAACTGTTGGAAGTGTCGATGGTCCATTCGGTCGCGGGGGCGCTGGCCGGCGGCGCGTTGACCGACCGGCGACCGTTCCGCGCGCCGCATCATTCGGCCTCGATGGCCGCCCTGGTCGGCGGCGGCGTCCACGCCAAGCCCGGCGAAATCTCGCTCGCCCATCACGGCGTGCTGTTTCTCGACGAACTGCCGGAATTCCAGCCGCAGGCGCTCGACAGCCTGCGCCAGCCGATCGAATCGGGCGAAGTCGCGATCGCGCGCGCCAATCATCGCATCGTCTATCCCGCGCGTTTCCAGCTCGTAGCCGCGATGAATCCCTGCCGATGCGGCCAGGCCGACGAGCCGGGTTACGCCTGCCCCCGCGCCCCCAACGCGCGTTGCGTCGCGCAATATCAGGGCCGGCTCTCCGGCCCACTGCTCGACCGCTTCGACTTGACGATCGACGTGCCCTCGGTCGGCGCCGCCGACTTGTTGCGGCCGGCGCCCGCGGAAGGATCGGCCGAAGTCGCGGAGCGGGTTCTCGCAGCGCGAGAAATCCAGAGCGCGCGCTATCGTTCGCTGGGGCTCGCGGCGGTCGGCTGCAACGCGGAAGCGCCGGCCAACGTGGTCGAAGCGGTCGCCGCGCCGGAGGGCGCGGCGATTTCGCTGTTGCGCGAGGCCGCCGAAAGACTGCGCCTTTCCGCGCGCGGCTATCATCGCGTGCTCAAACTGGCGCGAACGCTCGCCGATCTCGACGGCGGCGGCGCGGTGCGGCGCGTCCATCTCGCGGAAGCGTTGAGCTATCGCGGCGCGCAGGAGCGCGTCGCCGCCGCGGCGTGATCGGGCGCGGGCGGAAGCCTCGAGCTGGCTTTCGCCGGGATCCCGGTTCGTCGAAGGGCGCCGAGCGGCGATCGTTCGAATTCCGGCCGCGACGGCAAGAGTTTCTCAACCGCGTCCTGTCATCGTCGGGTCGCCGGCGGGCGGAACCGGCGACAGGAATTGTCATGGTCAATCCCCTGGCCGATTTGACGCTTTTCGACCTGCGCATTCTGGCGATCGAGGCGGGGCCGCTCCTGGCGCTCGCGCTCGCCTTGGCCTCGAGGCTGGGGCGGCTGCGACGGCGCGCCGAGCGGCGCGCGGCGCAGGCGGAGGCCGCCGCCGAAAGCCTGCGCGACGAACTCTGGCTTCTCAAGGAAGCGGCGGCGGCGCGCGAGCGCGCCGAGGCGGCGAACGAAGCCAAATCGCGTTTCCTGGCGACGATGAGCCACGAAATCCGGACGCCGCTCAGCGGAATCCTCGGCATGGCCGATCTGTTGCGCGACGCCGAACTCGATCCCGAGCACGCGAGCTATGTCGAGGCGATCCGAGGTTCGGGCGCCGCTCTCGCCAACCTCATCGATCAAATTCTCGATTTCTCCAAGATCGAGGCGGGACGACTCGAATTGGTCCGTGAGGCGTTCGATTTGCGCCGGCTCGTAGAGAGCACCGTCGAGCTTCTGGCCCCGCAAGCGCAAGGCAAGGGTCTCGAAATCGCCGCCTCGATCTCGGCCGCCGCGCCGCGCGTCGTCGTCGGCGACAGCTTGCGGCTGCGGCAGGCGTTGACCAATCTGGCCGGCAACGCGGTCAAGTTCACCCAAAGCGGCGGCGTCGGCGTCAGCGTCGAAAGGGCCGCGAAGGATCGCGTGCTGTTCAAGGTCGCGGACACCGGCCCCGGCGTTCCCGCCGATCGCCGCGCCGCGATATTCGAGGACTTCGAGCAGGGCGACGGCTCCAACGCGCGCCACTACGAGGGAACCGGCCTGGGCCTCGCCATTTCCAAGCGCATCGTCGCGCTGATGGGGGGCGACCTCGTCCTCGAAGACAATCCCGGCGGCGGCTCGATCTTTTCTTTCGCGGTCGATTTGCCGGCTCGCGCCGACGCGCCGCCCGATGCCGCCCCCGTCACGCTCGCGGGCCGTCGCGCGCTGATCATCGCTCATTCGCCGTTCGAAGCGCCGGCGATCGCGGCTCGCCTGCGCGAGGCGGGCGCCGCGGTCGCGCGCGCCGACGGCCTCCAAGACGGGCTCGCCGCGCTGAGCGCGGGCCCGAAAGCGGATCTCGTCATCATCGATTGCGCCCTGGGCGCGGAGGCGACCAATCGCTTGGCGCTCGCGGCGCGCGCCGCCGGGACGCCCAAGAGTCTGGTGCTGTTCTCGCCGTTCGAGCGGCGCGCGTTCGGCCAGACTTCGCTGCAAGGGTTCGACGGCTGGCTGGTGAAGCCGGTGCGCGCTCACTCGCTGTTCGATCGCCTGGCGAGCGAGTTCGCGCCCTCCGCCGGCGCGTCGGCGCCGGCGCGAGCGAGTTCAACCGCGAGCTCCATGCGGGCGCTGCTCGCCGAAGACAACGACATCAACGCCGTCGTGGCGCAAAAGGCGCTGCGGCGGCTCGGATTCGAGGTCGTGCGCGCGCGCGACGGCGAGGAGGCGACGCGGCTCGCCGGCGATGCGGCGCGCGGCCAATCGCCGCGATTCGACGTCATCCTGATGGACATCAAGATGCCCGGAATCGACGGCTACCAGGCGGCGAGCGGCATTCGCCGCGTCGAGCGCGAAACCGGCGCGCCGCGCGTCGCGCTCATCGCGCTGACCGCCAATGCGACGGCCGAGGATCGGCGCGCCAGCGCCGCGGCGGGCTTCGACGAATTTCTTGCCAAACCGGTCGATCTCGCCCGGCTCGCGGAAACGATCGAGCGCGTTCTGGCCGGTCCCGCGCCGCTCCCCGCGCCGGCGCGCGCGCGCCTGTCATAAATCTGTCGGCCAACAATGGTCTGAGAATAGTTTCGCCAAGGCGAGTGGGGGGACCATTCATGGCGCAAGGGTCGTCGGCGCCGACGCGGGCCGGCGCGCTCGGCGCGTCGGCGTTCGCACATCGACAGGCGCGCGATCTCATGGGCTTGCCGAAGGCGCTCGGCGCGATCGGCGCGCTCGACGTCCGGCTCGCGACGACCAAGTGTGAAATTCGCCGCGCCCAGAAGCTGCGCTATCGCGTCTTCTTCGAGGAGGGCGGAGCGAACCCCGACCCGATGGCGCGGCTGACCCGGCGCGACATTTGTCGGTTCGATCGCGTCTGCGACCATCTCATCGTCGTCGACAATGCGATTCTGCGCAGGGACGGCGCGCCGACGGTGGTGGGCGCGTATCGGCTGCTGCGGGGGGACGCGGCGGACGCGAATTTCGGCTTCTACAGCGCCGGCGAATTCGACGTCGACTCGCTCGTCGCCAGACATCCCGGCAAGCGGCTTCTCGAACTCGGCCGCTCGTGCGTCGCGCCGGGCTATCGCGGCAAGCGGACGCTCGAACTGCTGTGGCGCGGCATTTGGGCCTATGCGCGCCACCACCACATCGACGTGATTTTCGGCTGCGCGAGCTTTCCCGGCGCGAACCCGGCGGCGCACGCCTCGGCGTTGCGCTTTCTGCGTGGCGATCGCGCCGCCGACGCTCTTTGGGACGTGCTCGCGATTCCGGGCCGCGCGGTCGGTCCGGCGCCCTCCGACGACGGGCGGGGCGAGCCGCGCGCCGCGATGCGCGCCTTGCCGCCGCTGATCAAGGGCTATTGGCGGCTCGGCGCCAAATTCGGCCCGCAGGCCGTCGTCGACGAGAGTTTCCGCGCCACCGACGTCTTCGCGGTGATGCCGGTCGCCGAAATCGAACCGCGTTATCTCAGCCATTTCGGCGGGGAAGGCGCCGCCGCCGCGCTCGCCGCCTCAATGCGCGCGAACGCAAACGCGGGATTCCCAAGACCGCGAAAATGCTTTATTCAGTTCCGGCGCTTTTAGCGCCCAGCACCCGTAGCTCAGCTGGATAGAGCGCTGCCCTCCGAAGGCAGAGGCCATGGGTTCGAATCCCTTCGGGTGCGCCATATGACAGGAGAGGGCTCCAGAGGACGGAAGAGGACAGGAACGGACTATGTTCCCTGGTGGGGCGCCCGGTCCCTCGCCGTCGCGAGACTCCAGACAGTGGCTCATCGTGAATCGGCGCCAATATGGGGCCGATCTCGGCGTAGAGCTTGGCCGCCTCACGCTCGCGCTCCTCCTCGCCGTCGCCCGAACCACTCGCGCCTCGCGCGAACAGGCTCGCAATGTTGTCGAGGACCTGCTTCTTCCAGGCATAAATCTGGTTCGGGTGAGCGCCGCGCCGCTTCGCCAGCTCCGGCGCCGTCGCATCCTCGCGCAACGCCTCCACGGCAGCCTTCGCCTTAAACGCCGCATCAAACTTCTTGCGTGACTTCGTCATTGATCGCTCCATCGGTTGCGACAGAGCAGGACGCTTCACACTCTAGCCAATGGTCCCAAATCCGGGGACCATCACCCTTCTTGCACGGCTGAACAGATTGGGGCGGCGCCTCGAAAACTCGCCGAGTGATCGGATGTGGCGAAGGCGCCCGTGTATCCTGAGACCTGTCGGTCATCCGCGCGTCGCAAGGCGCATCCCAGTCAACAAACGGGCTGCTTATCGCCCCGGTCACACTGGCATGCCGTATCCGAAGAGCAAAAATCGGGCCGCGAGAACCGGCATGATCGTTCGCGCGCCACGACCCGCCGGGATGTCGGGCTGTCCGCTGCTTGACGCCACAAACGCCGATCACGTGGCGTTTGACCACGACACGCCGAATAGAGAAGGCCCACGGGCGAAGGCGCACGCACGTTAAAACGACTCCGACGTCCACGCGACGAGATCGGTCGCAACGCCGACAAACGCGTTGTTCAACGCCGGAATGGCGTCGGCCTCGCCCGTCGTAGGGATCGGAACCGATCGATGAAATACGCGCTCGGCGACAATCTTGCCGTCGGCGGATATGAGCTTCGCCGCGAGCGCCACCTCGGCGCTTGGCGCCGGCGACGCCGACACGCTGAAGCTTCTGATGTCGGTCTGCAGCCGGCAGTCCGGGGTCACGCCCTCGACAGGGAGATCCACCGAGGCAAAAAGCTGCGCGTTTTCATAGGCCTGGACGAGTTTCGCCTGCACGAGCTTGGTCAGGCTGTCGCTCCACTGCGCATTTTCGAGGAACGTGAAGCCGCCGTCCTTGGCCCGCAGCAATATGCGCTGGGTCTCGTACATCACGACGGCGGTCGGCTCGGCGACCGCCAGCTGTCCCGAAAGCTTCTTCAGGGACGGGAAGCTCGTCGGCGCGGC
>JBEKAL010000178.1:0-14881 GCA_050015935.1 Roseiarcus sp. | reverse complement strand
TTGATCAGCCAGGTCGTCGGCGCGCTGAAGGACAGCGGGCTGGACGCCAAATATCTCGAGCTGGAGCTGACCGAAAGCCTGATCATGCAGGACGTCGAACAGGCGGTCGCGACGATGAAGGAGTTGCAGGGCCTGGGCGTTCAGCTCTCGATCGACGACTTCGGAACCGGCTATTCCAGTCTCGCCGCGCTGAAGAATTTTCCGGTCGTCCGGCTGAAGATCGACAAATCGTTCATTGACGGTCTTCCCACCGATGAGAACAATAAGGTCGTCGCCAGCGCCGTGTTTTCCTTGGGTCAGAAGCTCAATCTGCGGGTCATCGCCGAGGGCGTTGAAACGGACGACCAACTTGCGTTCTTGCGCGACAACAATTGCGACGAAATGCAGGGTTATCATTTCAGCAGGCCGATCGCGGCGCAGGAGATCGAGGAATTGCTCAAGGCGCGGGCTCAGCCCGACCGAGGCGCGTCTCGATAAGCGCGACCGTCTGGGACGTCGTCGCATCGTCGCCTGCGCCCGACGCCCGAAATTCTCGTCAACGACAACGGCGGCCCGCCGCCGGCGTCTTCGCGCTTCCGCGCCTGCATCTGGCGCGGCGCATTCGGCCGGACGCCGCAGTCGCGGCGCCGGGCGAAATGTTATGAGGCGCTTAATCCGGACAAAGCCGTTCGATATTCCGGACGTTCCGCTCTATAAGGCGGCGGAACATCTCCAGGGATTGCCGAAATGGGCGTCGAAGGCAAGGACAAAGCCAAGGTTCTGGAGGCGGGCGCGGCGGCGCTCTCCAACCAATTGGGCCGCACCGTTCTGAAGCTGCGCAAAGGCTACGGCCTTTCGCTGGCCGATCTCTCGATTCAGTCCGGCGTCGCCAAGTCGATCATTTCACAGATCGAGCGCAACGAGACCAATCCGACCCTGACCACGATCTGGCGGCTCGCCCACGCGCTCGACGCTTCCATCGAGTCCATTCTTCACGGCGGCGACGACGGGCCTTTCATCGAACGCGTCAGTCGCGGCGGCACGCCGATCCTGCTGTCCGACGACGGATTGTGCCGGCTGGCGGTCATCGGCTGGCTGAAGACCGTCGACTGGCTGCAATGGTACGATTTTCGCGCCGAGCCCGGCGGCGCGCTCGGTTCGCAAGCCCATCAACGCGGCTCGATCGAGTGCCTTTCCGTCTTGGAGGGCGAACTCGAGGTCGAAGTCGGCGAGATCGCGGAGATCGCGCGCGCCGGCGAGACGTTGCGCTATCGCTGCGACAGGCCGCACCGCATTCGCAATCTTGCGGCCGCGCCCGCGCATGCGACGATGGTGTGCATCCTGAAGGCGGCGGCGATGGACTGAGATTCGTGGCGACGCGCGCGCGGGCGCGACGCCGCTGATCTCGGGCACGGCGCGCACGGGGCGGCGCTCTCAGGTTCAAAGCTGGATGACCGCGGCGATTTCCGGCCTCGGCGCCGCGCCGATCGTCGCGCGCGGACCGCTCGTCGTCCGCTTCGGCGAGCATTCCCATTTCGTCATGGCGATTTTCGCGCTCGCTCGGACGCTTCTAGCGATCAGCGTTTCGGCGTTGCGCGCCAGGGAGCGCGGCCGCTTTTCCCCGGCTTGAAGGCTTCGCGCCGCCGCGCCCCCCGCGAATCGCGCCGTCGCCGATTCGCGCCGCTTTTGTCCCCGCTTTGAACACGCGATCCCGCGCCGGGATCGCGCCTGCGATCCGGCGTTGATGGATGGGAAACGATAAACTCCAGTCGGTCCGGTCGACCGCGCGCCAAGGCTTGCCGGTGCGCGCGATCCTCGCGCGAATCGTGCGCGCGTTGTCCTTTCGTTCGATGCGCGCCATTTCGAGGCGGCTCGCCGAACGCGAGCCTCGCAGATCGCCAACCGAGGGCGTTCGCCGTCCGAATGGACCGGCGAGATTCGACTCGCTTTTTCCGGAAAAAGCGGATTCGCTTCGCGCGTCGCCGATTCGTGCCGGTTTTGTTTCCGCTCCCGCCGTCCGGTATCGCCGCGAAACGCGGCGCCGAGATGTGGTTTAACGGCAAGGCAGGTTCCGGCGGCCGGCCCTGATCCGGGTCTCGTTTCGCCCCGCCTCGACAGGGCCGGCGCGTCCGGCTATGCCTGAGCCGCGAGCAAAACAGCGCGGGAATCGCCGAGTCGTTCACGGCTTCGTCGCGCGCGTGACGGATCGCGGACGCGGCGCCCCGCGTTTCGCGATCATCCCCAAGCGCCGGAATTCGAGCGCCCGATGTCCATGGCTCCCGCCATCACCAGCGAAAAGACCGCGGGCGGCGTTCGGGTGGCGCTGGCCGGGGGCTGGACGATCAACGCCGGCTCGCAACTGGAGAAACGCGCCAACGCCCTGACGGCGCTGGCCGTCGGCGCGCGCGACGCGACGATCGATCTTTCGCAAATCGATTCCATGGACACGGCGGGGGCCTGGGTCATCGATCGCTCGCGCCAATCGCTGGCCGCGAACGGCGTCGACGCGCGAATCGCCGGCGCGCGGCCCGAGCATGCGATCTTGCTGCGCGAGGCGCATTTTCGGCCGATCGAAGCCCCGCCGCACCGCGCCGCGCCGACTTTGTCTTCCCTTGTCGCCGACATCGGCGAAAGCGTCTACGCCGCGGGCGCCGATCTCGTCAGCGGTCTGGGATTTCTCGGCCGCATGGTCAGCGTCGGGGCGATCGTCGCCGTTCAACCGCGGCGTTGGCGCTGGACGTCGACGGCACACCATCTCGAGGCGTTCGGGCTGCGCAGTGCGCCGATCATCCTTTTGATCAATTTTCTCGTCGGCGCCATCGTCGCCCAGCAGGGCATCTTTCAGTTGGCGCGGTTCAACGCGACCCCCTTCACCGTCGAGCTGATCGGCATTCTCGTCTTGCGCGAACTAAGCGTGCTCTTGACCTCGATCATGATCGCCGGCCGTTCGGGCTCGGCGATCACGGCGGAAATCGGCGCCATGAAGATGCGCGAGGAAGTCGACGCGCTGATGGTGATGGCGCTCGATCCGATGGAAGTGTTGATTCTGCCGAGGATCCTGGCGCTGATCGTGGCGCTGCCGCTGCTGACGTTCCTGGCCGACATGGCGGCGCTTTTCGGCGGCTTGTGCGTGGCCTGGGTTTATGGCGGCATCAGCCCGGTGGTGTTTCTCGAACGGCTGCAGGACGCCATCGGCCTCAACACATTCGAGGTCGGCCTGATCAAGGCGCCGTTCATGGCGCTGGCGATAGGCTCGATCGCCTCGATCGAAGGCCTCGCGGTGGGCGGCTCCGCCGAGTCCTTGGGCCAGAGGGTGACGGCCTCCGTCGTTAAATCCATCTTCATGGTCATCGTCATCGACGGCCTTTTCGCAATGTTCTTCGCGGCGGTGCGGTTTTGAGCGGAAACGCCGGCGATTCCCGCGCCGCGTCCCGACGGCCAGGCGTCAGCCGAGGCGGTGATCCGGGTGCGCGGGCTCAAAGTCGGTTTCGGCGAGACTCTCGTCATGAACGGCCTCGATCTCGACATCTACCGCGGCGAGGTGCTCGGCTTCGTCGGCGCTTCGGGCTCCGGCAAGACGGTCTTGACCCGCGCGATTCTCGGTCTGCTGCCCAAACGGGCGGGCCTGATCGAGGTTTACGGGGAGAACGTCGACAGGCTCTCGATCGCCGAACGCGAACGCCTCGACCAGCGGCGCGGCGGTTTCGGCGGCGTTGGACGGCGCGCTCTCGTCCGTCATGAAGCGGATCGTCGCGTTCGTCTCGACCCGTTTATAGAACGCGAACCGGAAGAGCGGACGCCGGCTTTCGGCGGGGATCGCGCTTGCGATCGAAACTTGCTTATCCCAGCCGACCCGACGCGTGCGCCAGCATCGTGTAGACCTTGCCGGCGTCCGACAGCAGCGTCGCGCGCGATTGCGCGCCGTCCCGGTCGCTCTGGCCGATCTTGGCCAGAAGACGTTCGAATTCCTGCGTGTAGCGCGTGACCGAAACCTGGAAACGCGGATCGTTGCGGTATCGGCGGCGGATCTCGTCGAACGTCTGCTGACCCTGCGCAGTGTAGAGGCGACGGGACACCGCGGTCGTGTCGCCGCTGCGCCAGCGATCCCACATTTCCGCGGCGGCCTCGGTGTCGACGAATTTCGCAATGTCCGGGGAAATCCCCTCGAGCGTCTCATTGGCGGCGCGGCTCGGCGCCTGCGGCGCCTCGTCGCGCGACGCGGCCGCAAGAAGGTTCGACAACCAACCGGATTGACCGCGTTCGACGATCGAGGGCGAAGTCGGCGGCGCGCTCGCTGGCGCTTGCGGCGCGCGCGTCCGTGCGGGCTGGGCGATGGATCGCGCGGGCTCGGCCGCAGTCGGCGCCGCGATGAGGAGGCGCCCTTCGTCGTCGCGCGGAGGATCGGCGATTCGCGACGCCTCGACGTTGCGCGCCGCTTCGAATCGCGCCGGCGCCGCGGCGGGCTCGGCGACATCGAAGTCCGCGCCGGAGGCCGTGACGACCGCGGTCAATTCCTTGAGCGCCTTGATCTGGTCCGACACGACGCGACGCATCGCGCTCGCCGCCTCGTTGGTTTCTTCCGGCAGCTCGAAGACGCCGCGGCGCAATTCCTGGCGCGTCGCGTCGAGATGGCGTTGGACTTCGCTCGCCATCTGCTTGACCTCAGCGACCGATTGGCGGAACCGCTCCGCCGTGTTGTTCATGACCTCGGACAGCTGGGCGTTGGCCTGATCGTAGGTCGCCCGCAGCGCCTGCGCGGTCTTTTCTCGTTCCGCGCCCGCATTTTCGCGGATCATCTCGAACTGGTTGGCGACCGTCGAGGCCGTGCCCTTCGTCGCCGCCGTCAGCGCGGCGCCGATCTCCTGAGCGCGCGCCTGCGCCTTGTTGAAGCTTTCTTCGAAGGATGAGACGAAGTGACGCGTCACCGCGTCGAACTCTTGGCTCTTGGCGGCGATATCGGCGACCAAGTTCTGCAGATTCGTATGACGGTGCTGCAACGCCAGATCGATCGTCTGCTGCTTGGCCGCCAGATCGCGCGCGACCTCGGCGAGCGCGGTCGTGTGCGCCGCCATGCGCTCGACCAGCGCGCCGGACTCGTGTTGCGTCGTCGACGACAACCGGTCGAGTTCGGTGACTTGCGCCGCCATCGCCCCGAGGGCGCTTTGCATCGCGTCGATCTTGTCGCCGAGGTCGCCCTGGATCGCGCCGAGCTTCCCGCCCGCGCTGTCGACGACCCGATCCAGCGCGGCGCTGGTCTGGCCAAGGCGATCGAGAACCTGACTCAACTCGTTGCGCATACGATCGCCGGCCGCGCGCAGCGCCGTCACCGACGCGCCGGCGTTGTGTTCGACCGCTTCGCGGAGCGCCGCGCCGGATTGCTCGATTTCGCCTGTGAGCCGGGTCAAGAGGTGATTGATCGTTTCGGAGGATTGCGACTGGGCGGTCTCGGCCGCCGCGCGCAACGCCGTCGTCGACGTCTCGACCTCGGCGCTGAGCTGGCCGGTCAATGCGCCCAGCGAGTGGACAGAATCGGCGGCGCTGGCGTTGATTGCGGCGAGCAGGTCCTCGCCGCGTCGCGTCATCAATGCGACGAGATTTGACGTCTGGTGCTCGAAAGTCTGCGCCGCGTGTTCGCTGACGCCGGCGATTTGGCTCGAGACTTGTGCGCCGCGCGCGCCGAGTTGCGTGACAAAATCCGCGCCCGGGCCCTCGATGAGCGTGCGCAGCTCCTCGATCCGCGCCGCGATGTTGCCGACGATGTCGTCGCCGGGCCCCGCTAGGGCCGCGTCCAAATTCTCGATCGCGGCCGCCAGCGCTGCGACGATCGCGTCGCGCTGGGCGGAAAGTTTGGCGACCAGGCCGTCGACGCCGCTGGCGATCGACTCGTGAATGGCGGCTCCATGGGCGTCGATCGCGGACTCGAATTGAGTCGAAAGAGCCTGCAAGGGCGAAACGATCTGGTCCCGGAAGCGATCGACGCCGCCGCCGAACGCGCCGGTCATCTCGTCGAGCTTGCCCGCGAGAGTCGCGGTGATCTGCGTCGAAAGTTTCGACAGCGATTGCGTCAGCGCTTCCGCGCGAGCGCTCAGCGATTCTTCGATTTCGGCCGACTTGACGCCGATCCCTTGCGTGATTTCGCGTCCGCCTTCGCTCAACGTCTTCGCGGTTTCGATCGTGTTCTTGGCGAGCGTTTCGTTCAACGCCTTGCCGCGCGCGGCCAATCCGCTGTCGATTCTCTCCAGCAAGCTCCCCAGCGAAGCTGTGATCTCCTGGAGCTTTGCGCTCGCGCGCTGGTCGGAGGCCTGCATCCCGGATTCGAAGAGCGCAGCCGATTCCTGGTTGCGTTTGCCGAGCCGCTCATCAAGGGCGCCGCCGCGCGCAACGATCGTTTCCTCGATCGCCGCGAGCTTGCCGTCGAACTGCGTCGCCAGCGATTTGGTTTCCGCTTCGAGGCGGGAGGCCAGCTCCTCGCCGCGCTGGACAAAGGTCGTTTCAAAGTTCGCCAATCCATGCCGCACGGAATCGTTGACGGCGCCCGCGTGCGTCGCCAGCGATTTGGTTTCCGCTTCGAGGCGCGAGACCAGCTCCTCGCTTCGAGGCGCGAGACCAGCTCCTCGCCGCGCTGGACAAAGGTCGTTTCAAAGTTCGCCAATCCATGCCGCACGGAATCGTTGACGGCGCCCGCGTGCGTCGCCAGCGCGAGTTCGACGACGGTCTGATGGGCGACGGACGCGTTGTCGAATTCCGCCAGACGAGCGTTAGAGGCTTCTTCGAAGCGCGCGTGGTGGTCCGTCAGGCGGTCGTCGAGTTCGGCCTGACGATTGGACATGATCGCATCGATGGCTTCGACATGGGCGCCGAAGTTCTCTCCGAGGCGCGCGGCGTGGGCGCCGATTCGTTCGACGACGCTGTCGCCGCCGTCGCCCACCAGGCCCGCAAGCGAATTCAGTTGCTCGTCCAACTGCCGAGTCCAGGCGGCCAACTCGGCGACCAGAGCGCCGCCGCGCGCGCCGAGCGTTTCTTCGAATGTCGCGATCCTCGAAGCCAGCGTGTCGTGCATGCTGTCGCCGCTGACGGCAACCGAGGCGACGGCTTCGGCCGCGACGGAGGCGAATTTTTCGCCGACCTGCTCGACTTGCTCGCTCCATTGAGCCAGAGACGCTTGCGAAGCCTCTTGAAAGCGGTCCTGGGTCGCATCGCCTCGGTTCGCGATCGCTTCGACCGCGCGCCGCGCGGATTCCTCGATCCGGCCGCCCAAAGCGCCCGCGGACTCGTCGACGAAGCCGAGCAATTGCGCTTGACGCGCGTCGAAATGCTCCGACCATGCGGCGCCGGCGGCGTCCAGCACGGCGCGCGCGTCTTCGGTCCTGGCGTTCAAAGTGGAAGCCAGCCGCTCGTTGGACGTGGCGAGCGCGTCCTCGAGCGATTGCCCGCGCACGACGATCGTTTCGTGCAGTCGCTCGGACGCCTCCTTGAGCCGCGAGACGAGACCGTCGCCGTGGGTGAACACCGTCTCGGAAAGGCGGCGACCGCTGGCGTCGACGCGATCGGCGAGGTCGTCGCTTCGTTCGCCGAAATCCCTCGCCAACGCTTCGCTGGCCATGGCCAGGCGCGTCGCCGCGGCTTCGCCGTGCAACTGGATCGCCTCGACGGTCTGATCTCCGTTCTCTTTGATTCGTTGAGAGATGTCCGCGATGCGCTCGACGATCGCGTCGGCGCTTCGGCTGCTGGCGTCGGCGAGCCGCGTCGCAATGTCGGCGCCGACGGCGGTCAGGGATTCCTGCATTTGCGCGCCCTGCGCCGCAATCCGGTCCACGGTTGCGGAACCCGCGCGGTCCATCGCGACGGCGATCTCCTCCGAGGAGACGCCGAACGAGGCGGCGACGCGCTCGCCGACGTTGGAAATGCGTTCGCCGAAGCGATCGGCGACCTTTTCGAGATCGGCGGCGATCCCCTCATGCGCATCGTCGATGGCGGCGCGCACGCGGCCGCCGTTGGCGACGATGGCCTCGCGCTGGTCGGTCATCTCGGCGATCAGAGAGCGAATGCGGCGTTCGTTGTCGGAATAGGCGCGCTCAAGCGTCGAGACCTCGGAACGGACGAGGGTCTCCAACTCGACGGCGCGGGTCACCGCCCGTTCGATGCCGTCGCCCATCGAGGCGATTTCCCGGCGGATCGCCTGGGAAAGCGTGGCGATCTGCTCGCCCGCCACCGTTTCGGGCTCCGCCAGCCGCAACGCGACCTGAGTGATCGAGCCTGCCGAGATGCGCAATTCCTGCAGCCGGCGCGCCAAGGCGGCGAAGCCGAAAAGGAGGATCGTCGGTCCGAGCGCCGCCAAGGCGAGCAAGACCGTTTCCGGCCGGAAAACATAATCTCGCGCCGCTGTCAGGTCGAATCCCGTCGCGGGGTAGCGCCAAACCGCGTACGCCACGCAGAGCGCCAACCAGACCACCGCCGCGACGGCAGCCGCCACGAACGGCGCCCGGCTCGGACGGCGCGATTGCAGGGCCTGAACGATCGAGCCGATGGCGGCGCGATCGTCATTGGCCGGCGGGGTCCCCGCGCTGAGAGTCAGTTCGGCCTCCTCGGGTTGAGGCGGTTGGCGATGGGCGAACGGCGGAGGCTCGCCAGGGTCTTGCGCCGACGGCGCCTTCAGGGCCGCCGCGGACGCCGGAGGGGCGGCGGGCGAGGACTTGGCGGGGGCGGGCCCGGGATCGGGACTGGAGACCGGGGGCGCGGGCCCCCTGACGCGGCTTTCTTCGGCGGACAAATTCAAAGCGTCCTCTATAGCCGACATCGCCGCGGAAACGGCATCGTGAGTCGTTTGTTTCTGCGCCATTGTGTCCGCCTCGTTCGATCGGTCGCGACAAACCACCGCTGGTCGCGAAGCATCCCTTGCACGTCCGCCGCATCTGGCCTCGCGTCGCGGCGCTAGGGAGCGTTAACCAATGTCAGTCTACAGGTCGCGACGCGAGATTGAAACATCTACGGAATCGTATCTTTCAAACGTCGTTAACGATTGGGTTACCATGTTTGAGCAACCCCGACCGGAAAGCTCGGCGGCCGATAACGATTCTTGCGGAATTCCGTGGAAAACTGAGAGAATTCCGCGCATCAGGAGATGGCCATGTCCGCAACCCTCGCGCCGTCGGGCGAAAGCGCGGTTCGCCCCGCCGTTCCCGGGGTGAACGAATCGTCCGCCGGCGAACCCGCCATCGACCTTCTCCATTTGGCCCGCCAGACCGACAACGATGCTGCGCTGGAAGAGGAGCTGCTCGGCCTTTTCGATCGCCAATCGGCGGGCCTGTTGGCGCAAGCATCGGCCGAGGACGCGCCGCGGCGCCGGCGCGCCGACGCCGCGCACGAGCTGCGCGGATCGGCGCTCGCCGTCGGCGCCGGGCAAGTCGCGCGCGCCGCGCAAGCGCTCGAAACGGCGCTCGAACGCCCAAATGCCGAAAAATTCAAGATCGACAGGGCCGTCGCGACGCTCGCCGAAGCGATCGCCGAATCCCGGGCCGCGATCGCAAGGCTGCGCCGCTGACCTTCCGCAAGGCGGTTTGGCGCGGCTCTCGATGGTTCGGATCGTGAAAACGCGCTTCCGTTGTCCGACGGCGCGCCTTATGTAGGCGCGCGCGGAAACGACCGCGCGGCGGCCGCGTCCTCGTTGGCCCGCGGCTCTGAAGAGTTCGCCAGAGATAAGGAAGTCGCTGTCCCAATGATAAGAGTGACATTCGTCGACGCATCCGGCGCGTCGCGCACCGTCGAGGCCCAGATCGGCTCTACGGTGATGGAAACGGCGGTGCGCAACAGCGTTCCCGGCATCGAAGCCGAATGCGGCGGCGCCTGCGCCTGCGCGACCTGCCATGTTTATGTCGCGCCGGAATGGGTCGGCGTCGTCGGCAAACCCTCGCAGATGGAAGAGGACATGCTCGATTTCGCCGCCGACGTGCGGCCGAATTCGCGTCTCTCCTGCCAGATCAAGGCCACCGAAGCGCTCGACGGTCTCGTTGTGACGACGCCGGCCAGGCAGGGATGAACGCAATGAGCGAAGCCATCCAGACCGACGCGATCATCGTTGGCGCCGGGCCGGTCGGACTGTTCGCGGTGTTCGAATTGGGCCTGCTCGACATCAAAGCCCATCTGATCGACATTCTGCCCAAGATCGGCGGCCAATGCGCCGAACTCTATCCGGAAAAGCCGATCTACGACATTCCCGGCTATCCCGTGATCACCGGCCAGGGGTTGGTCGACAACCTGAGCCGGCAGATTCATCCTTTCGCGCCGACCTTCCACTTGGGCGAAATGGTCGAGACGCTCGAAGCGCTGGGCGCGCCGGAACGGCCTTTGTTCCGCGTCGCCACCGACGCCGGCACGGTTCTCGAAGCCAAGGTCGTGGTGATCGCGGCGGGCGGCGGGTCGTTCCAGCCCAAGCGTCCGCCGACGCCGGGCGTCGAGGCCTACGAGGGCAAGAGCGTCTTCTATTCCGTGCGCGGAATCGAGCATTTCCGCGACCGCCGCGTCGTGATCGCGGGCGGCGGGGATTCGGCGCTCGACTGGGTCCTCAACCTCCATCCCGTCGCCAGCCGGGTCACGCTCGTCCACCGCCGCGACGAGTTCCGCGCCGCGCCGCATTCGGTCAACGCGATGCGCGCCCTGACGGCGGAAAAGAAGATGGATCTAAGGATCGCCCAGCTCACGGGCCTCAAGGGCGGCGACGGCCAATTGAGCGCGGTGACGCTGCGCGGCGCCGATTCTGCGACGTTCGACGTCGAATGCGACGATCTGCTCGCGTTCTACGGCCTGACGATGAAGCTCGGACCGATCGCCGGCTGGGGCCTCAACCTGCACGAGAACCTCATCCCGACCGACACCGAGAAGTTCGAAACCAACGTCCCCGGCATTTTCGCCGTCGGCGACATCATCACCTATCCGGGCAAACTGAAACTGATCCTGTCGGGCTTCCACGAGGCCGCGCTCGCCGCGCAGAGGGCGCACCGCTACGTCTATCCCGACAAGAAGCTGGTGTTCCAGTACACGACCTCGTCGACCAGCTTGCAGCGCAAGCTCGGGGTGAGCTGAGGCGGCGATCGGATTCCCCTATTCGAATTCTTCGCTGGCGACGTCGATGCGGCCATTCGCCTTGGCGAGGGGCTTGCGAAGCGGCGTGGCTTCTCGCTCCTGCTCACGGCCGCTTCGCATCGAAGTCTTGGGCGCCGATCGGCGTTGGCAGCGCCTCGCCGGCGCGCCCGGCCTTCTTCAGCGCGCCGCGCCCGAGGCGGCTCGGCTCGGCGCGCGCGATTTTTCCCCCGCGTGTGAAACAAACGCGTGCGCCGGCGCGTATCGGCGGCAGGCCTGCAAAGCCGCCGTCGAACGATAGGGTCGTCGCCATGCCGAAGTTGAAAGCCCCCTGGAACGAGCGCAACGGGCGCTTTTCGCCTGTGAAGGCGATCGTGTTCGTCCTCCTGTTCGCGCCGGCCGGCTGGATCGTCTACCAGGCGGCGACGGGGATGCTCGATCCCAAGCCGGTCACCGAGATGATCCATCGCACGGGCGATTGGACGGTGCGCTTCATCCTCATTTCGCTGCTGGTGACGCCGCTGCGCCGCTTCGCGCAATGGCCGAAGCTGATCGCGGTCCGGCGGATGGTCGGCGTCGCGGCCTTCGCCTACGCCTTCGCGCATCTCAGCCTCTATGTCGTCGATCAGAAATATGATTTTCCTCACGTCGCGGCCGAAATCGCCTTGCGGTTCTATCTCACCATTGGCTTCACCGCCTGGCTGGGCCTTGCCGCCCTGAGCGCGACCTCCACCGACGCGATGATCAAGCGCCTGGGCGCGGCGCGCTGGAACCGTCTGCATAAGCTCGTCTACGCGATCGCCGCGCTGGCGATTTTCCATTTCTATCTCCAGTCGAAGGCCGACGTTTCCGAGCCTGTGCTGATGATGGGGCTGTATTTCATCCTCATGCTCGCGCGGCTGTTGCAGAAGCGCGGCTGGCCGGCCTGGGGCGTCGTCGCCGGGTCGGCGCTCATCGCGCCGCCGGCGACCGCGCTCGTCGAGGCGGCGTGGTACGCGATCGTGCGCCATATCGACTTTTGGCAAGTCGTGAGCGCCAATTTCGATCCCGACATGTCGCCGCGGCCGAGCCATTACGTCGCGCTCGCCGGCCTCGCCTTCTTCGTCGTCTACGCCGCGCGCAACTGGCGGGTGGGAAAACTTCAGCGATCCTTGCCGGCGCGAAATAGGAACGGCGCGACTTCGGCGACGCCCGGCGGCTTGTCGATCGCGAAAGGGGCGGGACGGCAGACCGCCAACGCGGAAAGACCGACGCGCGCGGTGAGCAGGCCGTTGAGCACGCCTTCGCCCATGCGGGCCGAAATGCGCGAGGCGATGGAGTGGCCGACGATCTGTTGCAGCAGGCTGTCGCCGACCGCCATGCCGCCGGTGATGGCGATATGCGCGCCGATCGAACGCGCGAGCTTGATGAAGCCGAGGAAGCCCGGCCGGCCGCCGTAGATTTCGGCGATGCGGCGCACCAGCCGGACGATCTGCGCGACGACGAAGATCACGTCGAGAACCGCGCGAGGACTGATCGCCGTGACCATCGAGACGCGGCGCGCCGCCGCGGCGATTTCGGCTTGCGCCTTCATGTCGAGCGGGCGCAGCAGCGCGCGCTCGGCGATGTCGATCAGGTCGCGCCCGTCGACGATCGCGCCGCTGGCTTCAGCCACCTCGGCCCTGGCGCGCGCGGTTTCCGCGCGTCCCTGATAGAGCGCGGCGAGCTTGGCCACCAGGGCGCGCGCCGCGACGCGATCGTCGCTCGCGCGGGCGCGCGCCAGCGCCGCGTGCAATTCGGCGATGCGGCTCTGGCGCGCGAGCGCGGCGATTTCGCGAACGGCGAGACCGACGACGCCGAAGACGAACAACGCGGCGAAAACGGCGCCGAGCGCGCCCAGCGAGCGCGCCTTGGCGAACAGGCTCTCGATCAGCCCGCTCATCCACAGGCCGAGGCCGAGCGAGACGAGCCCGCCCAGCCCCGCCCAGGCCAACGTCGAAAGCTTCGGGCGCCAGCGCGCGAGCATTCCCGAGCGCTGCGCCGCTTCGACGGCGCGCTCGGTCTCGTCGATCGGCTCGGCCGCGCCTCCTTCGGGAATGGGAGCGCTTTGCGAACGAATGGTCGCGGTCGGCGCCGGCGGCGCGGGCGCGTCGTCGACGGCGATGCGTTCGTCGTCGAGGCGGAACGCGCGCGGGCGGGGGCGGTGTTCGCTCATGCCAGTTTGTCCCCGATGAGGAATTGCAGCGCGCGGTCGAGGCGAATGTGCGGCGGCGCCGCGCCGCGCGCCGTCACGGGCGGACGAAAGCGCACGAAGCGCCAATCGTCGCCGCCTTCCGGCAAGGCGGCGGAATCGCCGGCGAAGACCGCCTCGGGGTCTTCGGGCAACTGGCCGGGAAAGACCGCCGCCTCGGCGACGCCGTCGAAGACCTGCCCGTCGAGCCTCTCGCCCGCTTCGGGCACGCCGATGATCGCCTCGAGCGTTTCGCCGGCGTGGCGGATCTCGGCCTCGCGCGTCGCGCGGACGGCGCTGAGCGCGATCACGTCGATCTCCGCCCCGACTCCTTCGGCGCGAGCGATCGCCCTGGCGGTCAACACGCGCAGGATCGCCTCCAGCCGGTCGTGGCTGGCGTGGTGCAGATGGTCGGCCTTGGTCGCGGCGAAGAGAATGCGGTCGACGCGCGGCCGGAAGATCGAAGCGAGGCGCGAAGCGCGGCCGGCGCGGAACGCCTGCATCACCTCGGCGAGCGCGTTTTCGAGATCGCGCAGCGCGGCCGGACCGGAATTGAGCGCCGTCAGCGCGTCGACGAGCACGATCTGCCGGTCGAGGCGGGAAAAATGGTCGCGAAAAAAGGGCCGCGCCACATGCGTCTTATAGGCCTCGTAGCGATGCTCCATCATCGCCGCCAGCGAGCGCGGCGCGATCACAGAATCCTCGTCCAGCGGCAGCGGCGCGAAGGTCAGGGCGGGCGATCCCTCGAGGTCGCCCGGCATGAGGAACCGGCCGGGCGGCAGCGTCGAGAGCGCGTAGACGTCGTCGCGCGCCTTTCTGAGATAGGCGGTGAAGAGTTCCGCCGCCGCGCGCGCGCGCTCCTCTTCAGCCTTGGCGGCGGGGTCGAGGCCGCAAAGAAACGCGCGCCAGGGCGCTGCGAGCGGCGAGCGCGCTTTTGCTTCGCTCGCTTCGATCGTCTCGCGCGACCATTGGGCGTAGGACTTGTCGAGCAGCGGCAGGTCGAGCAGCCATTCGCCGGGATAATCGACGATGTCGAGCGTCAGCTCCGAGGCCTTCGCGCCCCAGGAAGCCGCGCGCTCGAATTCGATGGTCAGCCGCAATTGCGAAATGCGCCGCGTCGATTGCGGCCAGCGCCGAGCGGGGCCGCTCAGGGCGGCCAAATGCTCCTCGTAGGCGAAGCGCGGCACCGCGTCGTCGGGCTGCGGCTCGAGATGGGCGCGCGCGACGCGCCCCTCCGCGGAGGCGCGCAGCACCGGCAGCCGGGCGCCGGCGATCAGGTTGTCGATGAGCGCGGTGATGAAGACGGTCTTGCCCGCCTTCGACAGCCCGGTGACGCCGAGCCTCAAGGCCCCGCCAGAGAGAAAATCGGCAAGCGAGCGCGCGACGACGCTCGCTTCGAAGGCCAGATCGGTGAAAACGGACAAGGGAAAACCATGAGGCGGGCGACGCCTCAATCTAAGGCGGGGAATGCGAATTTGACAGGGGTAGCCCCTTCCCCCCCTTGCGGGGGAAGGTGGCCGGCGGAGCCGGCCGGATGAGCATCTGTGTTGGAAGTCAAGCATGGATTGGCCGCCAGGGGCGATCCTCTTTGATGAGGACGTTGGCGAGGACGACGAG
>JBEKAL010000177.1:0-8387 GCA_050015935.1 Roseiarcus sp. | reverse complement strand
CCGAACCGTCGACGCCCTATGGGACGCGATCGGCATCGCCATCGACGATTTCCCGCCAACCGAATGCTCCAACTACTTCAAAAACGCCGGATACGGTTCCAGCTAAAAGGGATACGCTCTAACAAACCCCGTCATTTTTGGCGGGGTTTGTTTTTTGGTTGAGATTGGGAGGATGATTTGTACGGCGTACCCATCCGGGAGCGGCCACCTTGCGAGGTGAGGGGAGCGGCGTAGGACACTGTGGCTAGCACGAGGTTGGCCACGTGGCGATGAATTGCATCGAGGTCATCACGTCAGTCGAGCGCCGCCGCCGTTGGTCGGCGGCGGACAAGGCGCGACTGGTGGCGGCGATGGAAGAGCCTGGCGCGATCGTGACGGAGGTCGTGCGCAAGGCCGGCGTTGATCCGAGCGGTCGTGTCCCACTTGGTGGTGTAGCACCGGCGGCAGCGAAGCCGCTCGCGAAGCGCGCCCCGATGGCGCCGTAGCGAGCGAGCGGCTTAGCGGGCGGTCATCGATGGATTGCCGGTAGGGTCGGGTTGCGTTGTCCAACCTGATTCGAGGAACCCACCGATGACCGATGCGATGATGAGCCTGCGGGCGCTTGTTGAGAAGACCCCCGACGCCGATCTTTTGCGCGAGATGATCGGCTTCGCCGCCGAGCGTTTGATGGAGCTGGAGGTCGGAGCGTTGACCGGCGCGCCGTATGGCGAGAAGAACGCCGAGCGACAGGCGCAGCGCAACGGCTATCGCGACCGAGCCTGGGAGACGCGGGCGGGAACGGTCGAACTGCGCATCCCGAAGCTGAGGAAGGGCAGCTACTTCCCGTTCTTCCTCGAGCCGCGCCGCCTGGCCGAGAAGGCTCTTACCGCCGTCATACAGGAAGCCTACATCCAGGGCGTTTCGACGCGCTCGGTCGACGACCTGGTCAAGGCGATGGGCGGCTGCGGCGTTTCCAAGAGCCAGGTCAGCCGGCTGTGCGTGGAGATCGACGGCAAGGTCAAAGCCTTCCTCGAACGGCCGATCGAAGGCGACTGGCTCTATCTGTGGATCGACGCCACTTACGTCAAAATGCGCGACGCCGGCCGCATCGTCTCGGCCGCGGTCATTGTCGCGGTCGGCGTCAACGCCGACGGCCGGCGCGAAGTGTTGGGGATGGATATCGGGCCGTCGGAGGCGGAGACGTTCTGGCTCGACTTTTTGCGCAAGCTGCGCCGACGCGGCCTTCGCGGCGTCAAGCTGGTCGTCTCCGACGCCCATGAGGGGCTGAAGGCGGCCGTCGCGAAGATCATGAACGCCTCCTGGCAGCGCTGCCGCGTTCATTTCATGCGCAATGCCCTCGCCCATGCCGGAAAGAGCGGAAGGCGGGTCGTCTCGGCCTTGATCGCCACGGCCTTCGCCCAGGACGACGCCGAAGCCGCCAGGGCGCAGTGGCGCAAGGTCGCCGATCAATTGCGCCCCAAGCTGGCCACGCTCGCCGTCCTGATGGACGAGGCCGAACCGGACGTGCTGGCCTACATGAGCTTCCCGGCCGCGCATCGCACGAAATTGCACTCGACGAACCCGATCGAGCGCCTCAACGGCGAGATCAAGCGCCGCACCGAGGTCGTCGGCATCTTTCCCAATGAAGCCGCGATCACCCGCCTCGTCGGGGCCATCCTGCTCGAACAAAACAACGAATGGGCGGTGCAGCGCGCCCGTTACATGACGCTGGTATGGGGATTGTTCAGTCAAGGTCTATTTTAAGTCGCTTCTCCCGTTTGAGTCTCCGGCGCTTGCTTGCGAGGGAACGTCGCGATCAGTCCGAGGGGAGCCGGTTTGCGGGCGCACCAAGGTGCGCTGCGACCTTGTATTCGGTGGGGCCAGGCGGAACCCTGACCATGATGCAGGCATCCGCATCGACAACCTGGCTCCGAGGCGGCGGTCCCTATCTGGAAAACGGTGCATTGACCACGTCATGTACCGGGTAGCCGCCACCTCGGACTCGTCAGGGACCTCCGCAGAACTGATCCGTCGGCTCTCCTGTCGATCCTCACGCGTCGAGCGGCATTGGGCGCAGCCGAACCCGTTCCGGCAGTTCGCCCGTCTTCGTCATGCGCCACAACCCGATAAGCAACTTCCGAGCGAGCGCGACCATCATCGCCATGCGCGTCCGGCCGCGTGCATCGGCGGTGCGCTCTCGATACCAACGGACCAGGGCGCTCTTCTTCTGGAATACGAGGAAGCGCCAAGCGAGTTGAACCATGCCGCGGCGCACCCGAGCGTTGCCGGCCCGCGAGAGACCCCGCTCGCGGCGGCGCGATCCACTCTCATCCGGCGAGCCCGTCAAGCCAGCGTACCGCGCAACAGCCCGTCGGTCGCGTAGGTCCCTGAGAAAGATCTCGTGGGTGAGCATATCGGCCGTCTCGATTCCGACGCCAACGACGCGGGAAAGCTGGCGCACCATGCCATTGGCTCGTTCGGATTCGGGCTTTGCCTCCGTCAGGCGAGCCTGCCTCTCCTTCTCGATCTCGGCGATCTGGTCTTCGATAAGCAGCGGGACTATCCACAACTTGGCATCGTGATCAGCTCCCGGCGTCAGACCCTGCCGATCGCGGGACCGATCGTCGCGATCGAAGCGCTCTCGCGAGATCAGCAAATGGAGCTTGCGCGGGCGGTGCGCGGCCAGGAAGGCATCGAACTCGTCGACCGGGCATGGCGGACGCCCGGCGTGCGCGAACTCGTCGGCATTCCACTCTACCTGAACGCCTTGTTGACTTTGCCGCCCGACGCCGCGTTTCCCGAAACCAAGGAAGCGGTGCTGCGCATGTTTGCGCGGCACAACGAGACGGCGCCGGACAAGTTCGAACGATTGCAGAGGGACACGCTCGGTCAACACACCGTCATGCTAACCGGCCTCGCGGTCGAAGCGAACCGAAGCGCCGACACGGTTATTTCGGACGCCAACGCCAATCGCACCATCTCGACGATCGTGCGGCGGCTCTCCGAAGACGGCCAGATCGGCGCGGCGCCGCAGCCGCGTGTTATCGTCGATGGGTTGGTCGGCGCGCACCTATTGGTGCGTTCGGCCGGTGCCAATGGCGCGGTGAGCTTCCAGCACCAGCTGTTCCAAGAGTGGTACGCGGCTGCGGAAGTCGAAGATCTCATGGTGAAGGCGGCAGCAGGCGATGCGGACGCGCGTAAGACGCTGCGCGAAGACGTGCTCGACCGGCCGAGCTGGGAGGAGTCGATCCTCTTCGCATGCGACCGGCTTTCGCGCGCAGACGCGGACGGTGCCCAGGCGGTGGCGGCCGCCGTCGACGAGATGCTTGGCATTGATCCGCTTCTGGCCGCCGAAATGCTCGACAGGGCTGCCGACGCGGTGTGGCAGCGCCTGCGAGACCGGGTCCTACGTTTTATCGGGCGCTGGCAAACGCCCGGAGTGTTCGACCGCGCCGTGCGTTTCATGGTCGCGTCCGGCAAGCCCGAGTTCGCGGAGATGATCTGGCCACTCGCGTCGAACACCGATGACCAGATTCAGTTCGAGACGTTCCGGGCCGCTGATCGATTTCATCCGGGCGTTCTCGGGGCCGATCGCGAGGCCCGTTTGCGCGCCCTGCCCGCGCCGCAGCGAATGCTTGCCCTGTCAGAGATCGCCACGAACAGCGGATTCGATGGCATGGAGCTTGCCGCAACGCTGGCCGCCACCGACCCCGACCCGGAGGTCGTGGTTACCGTTGTCGAAGCGCTGGCGTTTCGCCGCGGTGACCGGCATGTGAACCGCATCATGCAGGCGGCGCCGGACGGCGTCTGGAAAGCATTGGGCAAGCGGAGCTATCCCTATCACCTCACGGATACGCAGCTCGATGCCCGCCTTGCCACCGAGCGCGAGGAAGCGCGTAGCGCGGAAACCGATCCTTTGCGTTTGCTTGGCCGGATCGCGGAAGAGAAGCCTGCCGATGCCAAAGCCCGTATAACGCGGCTGCTCGGGACAGTCGAGGTTGAGTCCAAGGACATGAACTTCGAGCGTGCGATTGCGCATGCATACCCGGAATACCCAGACGCCGTTGCTGCAGGGCTTGTCGAGCGTATCGCCGCCAACTTACCGCTTCCGTATCGCGCCAGCGATTATCTCAAAGAGGCCCCGCTACTCGATACCGGACCGGTGGCCGAGGCGGCGCTCGACCCGTCCACGCCGGAGCACCGTCTGAATGCTGCGGCGGCGGTGATCGGACCGGTGACCGTCACGGCGCTCTTCGAGCAGTTGTTTGCGATAGACGACCAATTACGGGCGTCGGATCGCTACGACCAACGCCTGCGAAATGCTCATGACCGTCTGGTGGGAGCACTGTCGTTGACGCGGCAGGACGTTTTCGTGCCCGTCTTGGTGGCCAAAGCCCAAACCGGCGATCCGCAGCGCATCGGTTTGCTGGCGGATGTGCTCGCTCGGCACGGCGGCAACAACGGCGATTCGAAACCGCCGATAAACGCTGTGCATCGCGCCGATTTGCATGCCATTGTCGAAGGCTGGACGGAAACCTTGCGAACGGCGCCGCAGCCGGCACGGCACGCGGCTTCTGAAGTCGCGAGCGCCATTGGAAGGTTGGCCGACGCCGAACTGGCTGAACCCTTGTATGCGCTCCTTGAACGGGACTTGTCGGATTACGCGACTGCACGCAAGGCGCGCCTTGCCGCACGTGGCCAAGGAACGCACGATGATATGGGTTACACGCGGATGTATGCGCACGCCTTCGCGACCATGCATGACCCGCCAGCGGTCGTCGTCCTCACGCGCAGCCTTGGCGATCTCCGCTGGGGCATCGACGCGGCGAGCGCCTTGTTTGAAATCTGGTCTTCCGATCGTCCGCCCGAAGAAAAGCGAATCTTCGGCGGTTGGACCGATTATTCGCTCCATTTGTCGCGCAGGACGGGGCGCGCTGCGGGAACCCCGCCCACGTCGGATTTTGCCGAAGCGATCTTCGCCACAGTTCGCAGCCTGGGTGACGCTGCGAGGTCCGAAGCTGAACAGCAGCGCGCCCTCGCACTTGCCGTAACCGGACTTGCCCTTCCGCACGGAGCCAAACGGCGCGAGATCGACGCGCTGCTTGCGTTGCCACAGCCGATCACACACAAGCGACCGCTGCTTGCGGCCGCCGCACGCGCAGGTGAGATCGTCCCGGCTACGCTACTGATGGAGGGCCTGCGGAACTTGCTCGCGGCCGCCCGAACGCAAACCTGGCGGCTTGAGGAGAACCGCGGCGAGTTGATGGGATGGATCGATCTGTTTCCCTTTTCGGACAACCCGGAAAGCGTGCACGACGCCATTGCCCTGTTGCCTGAGCTGCGACGGCGGCCGCATGCGTTGCGTCGCCTACTTGAGACGGTGCCGCAAGGGCCGGCGGGCCCGGCTCTTGTCACGTTGGAACGGCTCGCCGTGAACGATCCCGCGTTTCTGCAGGAATTCGACTGGATGAACGCTACGCTGAAGCTGGATACCGAAGCCGCGGCGCTGGCGGTGCTCGATCACCTTTGCGCAGGCCATATCCCGGTCGGGAACGGTTTTCGGCTGTCAAGGGCATTGACCTCATTGGCAGGCGATTTCGCCAATGTGCGCACGGCGATGATCGAGCGTTACCGCATCCTGCCTTCTGGCGACATCCGCCGGGTCCTCGAAATGGCGATGGAGAATTTAACGGGCGAGGATATCTTCATGGCGCTGTTCAACGGGCATGTTGACGCGCCGCATCCCTTTCGCGGCGTGGCAGGCGCGATACGAAATTTGGCAATCGGCAGACGGCCGTCAAAGGAATGGGCGGGCGCGGTCGAGGAGTTCGGGCTGCCGCTGACGGGGTTGCGCGCGCGGCTGTTCGCGATGTTGCCGGCGAACGACGCGCGCGCACGGCTAGCCAAGCAGTGTCTGATTGCGATTGAAGAGCAACGGGACGACCGCGGACGGGCAAGCAGTGAGCCGCGGCACCCGGACATCTCCACCGGCCGCGCATGGCCGCCGGAAGCGGAAGAACCGCCGTAATCGTCCTGGCGGGAACGCCGGTGCTGGACCAGAGCGCACACCCGACCTTCAGGTCCAAGCTGAACGAGTGTTGGCTGTGGGTCAGGAGGCGACCAAGAGCGCCTCGGCTGAAAGAAAGCCTCAGCTTGCGAGCGGCCAACATGGAAGCTCCGCGAGGACCATCCGGAGAGATATCTTTGCAAAGCGCTGAGGGCGCGGCTCCGTCGACGCGCAAACTCGTCTCCGAATATGTGCGAACACGTCTCTGCGTGACACTCAGGTCTTCCGCCGCGAAATTCCATTTGGCAGACAGAGACTCGCCCCTATGACAAGGCCCTTGCCCCGAAGAATTTTCGCCTGAGACCGCCCTAACCGGTCATTCGCCCGCGCAAACGCCGGAAATGTCGGGGGATTCGCGGCGCCCGCAAAACGCGGCGCGCGTGCGGGAGTGGATGGTGGATCGAGAAGGACTCAAACTTACGAAGGCATCTTTGATGCGTTCGACATGTGCATGACCAGGCCAGACTCGAACCTGTCTCTCCGAGACTTCGAACCGGTCTCCAACAGGCCCGACGCAAATAGGCCCCGAAAATCGTTTGGCGACTCAGAGACCGAGCCCGGAAACCGCCGCCGAAAGCCGAAATTTTCGGTCTCTGCCAGGCAGTTTGCGCGTTTTCGGCGCGCATGTCCCGGATATCTCGGCACTATTCAGAATGTCAAAAAAGACAGCAAAATCAGATAGTTGGATGGTGGGGAGGTACCTCTAATACTGGTTGCAGGTTTCGCATATAAATCAATATGTTGGTCGCTGCGACAATTTGTGCAATGCCCCCAGATATGGCCCTACCCGCCAAACAGGAAACCACAAATCGCATTGCAGAGACCTAATCTAAGGTATCCCTTTCATCGTCAGGAACGCAAACGCGCGGGCTGGTCGGAACGGTGTCATGCGAGTTTCCGCTCAACGGTCGCGATCGTGTCGTTCCGGCTGCCGCCATGATTGACGAGCAAAATTTCGACGAGCGCGAAGCCGCGCTTTTTGCCGAAGCCGCCGCTATTCCAGCCGAGACAAATGGCGAAGCCGCCGTCAACGATATGCGGGGCGATCGAATCTTTCACGGCGGAATAGAAGCGCCCCGAAGTGTCGAGCGCCCGCGCCTGTTTGCCGAGTCCCTTGTAGTGTTCGGCGATCTGTCTCTTGCTGTAGGGCGGGTCGAAGAGGACACCGCGGAACTGCTGCGCCGGGGGAGCCTGGCAGAATTCGAGGGCTTCGCGATGCCAGCGCGCTCGACGCTCCGGATGCATGTCGTTGGTGAATTCGGCCGGACTGTTGTCGCCGGCGAAGGGATCGATCCAACCCTCGCCGCAGCCGACGTATCGCTCAAGCAAGAGCCTGATCGGTTTGATGCGAAACGTCCATGCCGACGGCATGCTCCATTCGCGATTGAAAGCGATGGCGAGTTGTGTCGCGTGGAAGGTCATGCGGCGTGTCCTCATGCGTGAGGACACGGGATTGTTCACACGAACGCGGTTGCGTAAACGAGCGACATGTTCGTCAATGCGCGGCGGGGAGCGCGCCTGAGAAGCTATGTTGACGCGAACAATTTTCGTCGACTCGCGCACGATTGCGTGAACGGTTTCTGGCGCGTGCTGCGACGCGTCGCGCGATCCCGCGGAGCTGCCGCTCCTATCGCAGTTTCAAAAAGTCTGCGCGCGAGAGTCTTGCCTGTTTGAGAATGTCGCGTGTGTCTATCATCGACAGATCGCCGGGGTGCACCGAAACCGTCGTCCGTCTTGACGGATCGGTCGTGTGCACGAGGTAGCGATGGGAACCGTTCGAGCGTCGTATTTCGAAACCTGCACGCTCAAGCACGGCCAGCATTTGCCGAGCCGTGACCTGCGGCAACCGCGTCATACATGGGCGAGCTTCACCCCTACGATCTCTTTGATCGTTGTCCGCGGTTCGGTGTCGGACGCCGGAATCGGACGCCCTTCATCGCGATACACCTCCAGACACAGCTCCAACGCTTCTCGCGCCATCGCGCGGGCCTGTTCCAAGGTATTCCCGTGCGAGACGAGTTCCGGGAATGCGGCGCAGCGCACCGCATAACCGCCCTCCGGATCGGGGCGGAACGTGCAGACGTATTGGGCGTGTAGCGTGCTGATTGTTTCGCTTCGCTTCATAGAGGGCATGATAGCACAACCCCCGGTTTCCGCATGCTGCGCGATAACCGGAGAAAAAAGGGAAGCCGTCGGACGAGCCGGCGGCTTTCGGAGTTATACGGTTTCCGGGCGATTGACTCGACGAGGGGGGATTCCGGAGGGGGGATCAGGATGATAGATGGAAGAGCCATGATTCGCGGGAGGCGGACATGGCTCGGGTCGTCGACCATCTGAGCGT
>JBEKAL010000176.1:0-8430 GCA_050015935.1 Roseiarcus sp. | reverse complement strand
CATCCACGGTTTCAAGCCAGGGGGGTCACGGTCCCGCCCGCCCGACGCTCGGGGGATGGCCATCCCCCGAGCGTCAGCTCGACATCTTCGCTGATTCGGGCCAACGCGAACATGCAAGGGGGGTCGCGCGTAGCGCGATGGCTTTGCTGGATTCCGACGCGCGGCTTGACGGCGACGACGCGGCGCGGCCGGGTGGGATTGGGGATTTATGGGCGGGGTACCGTAACCTCAACTCAGTTTGCCGCATACAATTCCTCAAAGGCGCGCAGAGTCTCTCCGTGGTTCGGCAACCACTCAAGTTCGAATAAGATACGGCTATCAACCGGCAATGTGAACGCAGGACGTGCGAATTTGATCAGTAAATAGCAAATTGCATAGATACGAAGAGACATATAGAAGACCATTTGGATAGCCGCGTTATTGTATACAGGTCCATTGCTCTTCCAAAGCGCGCCGTCACTTGAATCTGGCCTCGAATGAGCGAATCGACACAAATCGTAGTACGCCTTTTCAGGAAACTCAGCCTGTTTCAATAGCCATCCACCAGACTTCTTCCCAAGTCGCTTGTGAAGCCGCCTGAGGCTACCCAGAAAGGTCATGTCGGCAGCTCCATTTTTCCAACCTCGATATTCTTTATTGCTGGGGTCGATGTTCCCGTAAGTGCCAATAGCCACCAATTCCAATGCTGCGCGAAGATTGGAGAGCGCTGAGCGATAATAGCCATGCAAGAAATCGAACGTAGTGCACTGGAAGCAGTCTGCAGCGTCCAGCATACAGTTAAACAGTTCGTCGGGGCTATCTGGTGTTCCTATGGCCGTAATCCAATCACCCCAAAGGGTATAGAGCAGCTCCAAGCGAGTCCCATTGTGATCTGAAATCTTGATCGCGACGTCGTCTGGAAGGTGCATGATTCCATCCCAAACTGTTGGATCAACAAGATTCGTCGGGGGTATTTCTTCGCCGCCAGTCGCAAATTCGTGCGGTTCGAGAACCTTACGAACGGCGCGAAAATCGGTGAGTGGAAGGCTCTTTGACACGGTTTTCCTCGGAAATCGCAGTTGGAACAGGCCGATATCATGTTCGATGAAGGTTTGAAGCATTTGGCCCGATGAGGCGATGAATTACGGAATTACGGCGACGCGACTGGAATCGCCGCCATTCTCGCCGATAAAGCTCGTTTCGGCACCTTCAAGGGCGCGAGGAAGCCGGCCGGTAGTCGTGTGTTTCAATTTCAAATTGCCGATGCGGTGCTGATGCGCGTGAGGGGCTGATTGGGAAACTATTGCGACTTCGCCTTCCTGGTAAGGGATGAGGGCCATTTGCAGGCGTCGCCGACGCGTTCGCGCACGGAATTGACGCCATCGAGGACAAACGAAACGTCATGCGCGACGCCCTGGAAGTCGGTTATGCGAAAGAAGATTTTGCCGCTGTCTGGAAGGTCGTCGATGAAGGCCGGGGCGGTGCCGGCACCAGGAAGAAATGCAGAGCCACCAAGACCCCCGCCATGGCCGGGGTTCCATTTCTGCTGGACTGCCGGCATGGCGTTCACGCGATAGAGGACGGGCACCATCTGGTCTCCATATGAAATTCCCCAGAACGCTTCGGATGCGATGTACAACTCCGTGTGGTGCTCGCGGCAGCGCACAATGAGGACAGTCCGCGCACCGGCCGCGTCCTCGGATGTATTGGTCGCAATAATTTGCTGGCTGTCGTCGACCGGCGACCTGCTTTCGTCGAAGGTCCACGCGGATGTGACTGGAGCGAGGGTGCCGAAGCCGCTCTCCGGCGCGGGCGCAGGAGCGACCGCGCGCGCAGGGCCAGCCGCAGCATCAAAGCAGGCGAGTCGCTGAGCGGCGTCCTTGATTGCCCTGCAAGTGCCAATTTCATCGGCGAGCGCGGGATTTATTGCGAAGGCGGCAAGAGCTATTCCCCACGATGGGATGCGCACGGCGGAGTCCCTCACGGAATGTGGCTCGTGGCATGGCTGATCGACAACGCCTGAGTGTCTTGCAACGAGGTGAACGCGAATGCGGCGAGGACACATGCGACGAGCGTCACGATCCCGATTCCGATCACAAACGATCTACTGTTGCGATTCGACGCCAACCCAATTTGAAGCACCTCGACTCCTTTGATAACGAGATAGAAGCTCAAAAGATACGTCAGAATTTGGAGCATCCCGGCCATCTGACCCCCCCCCTCAATTGTCCAACAATCGCGGCTTCGTCTCATCTCCGTCGCGGAGATCGGCTCACTGTATTCCATTCCTCAGCGTCACGCCCAAGTTCACGCCCGCTTAAACGCACCGCAACAACCAAGCTGCCATTTCACTAACCTTAATCATAATTCTGCGTGGCGCTGCGGTCTTCGTGACAACCGGTACGTTTTCTTGACACGGCTCGGCTGAGGGTGTTTGTGCAGCGCCAGACACTTGGGACGCGAACATCTCCCATGCCTCATCAGGCGAGAGGGGGGCCTTCATGCCGCGGTAAACCCTATCCGCCTCAGTCATGAATATTTTGCGTTCGGCTTCCTCATCAAGGCCCAATCTCTCGACAAGCTCCCTGACTTTCTGAACCACAGTCGGCCCGATAAAACCATCGGAAGGCCGAAACATTGGCTCTCCGCGCAGGAAACTGGTCCTACCATTTGTGATTATCTTCATGATGTTTTGCGGGCCGTTGAGGCACAGGTAGCAGTGCTCAAAATAAAAGCTCAGCGCCCGCGATGTCTTGCCCTCTAATTCCAGCGCCGCAGCCATCGAAAGTCTTACGCTCGCATACACTCCCCACTCTCGGTTGGCCGCGCATCTCATGCTCTCGGCGTTCAGAAACGCCCATGCGAGGTCGCCCTCTGATGGGTCTCGGCCGAATCTCTTTGCGAGAGCCGGTCGCATCGCCTCCATTGCGACCCTATCGAGCTGCGGCCTAAGTTGTGCGCGAGGCGGGCGCGATTGCCATTCCGCTTCGATTCGGTCGGCGTCGGACTGCGTCACGAGGACGCGCCGACGATCACTTGGCCGCGTTCGAACGAAGATAGCCTCGCCGCAGTGCGGACACTTGGTCTTGCGCGACGGCCTTCTTTCGAGGAACGCCCCGCAGTTCGGACAGAAATTGTCTAGGCGGCCGATTTCCATCTCGGTGCCCCTGCTGGGCGTTGTTGTTGGCGCGTGCGCCGAATGAGGTCGCGCCTGAACTCGCCGGGCAAAGAATTGTCAGTCATCACCATTGCCGCACCGAGATAGGAGTCACCGTGGCGCTCTTGGCTGTTGGGTTCCATTCGTTCACCCACTTGAAAACAAACGACGCGCCGGGCGCTATGTTGTTCGAACTTGCGGGCCAGAATTCGTCCGCATCGATCGCATTGCCGGACCCGTCTCGGAAGACCAATTGAAGCTGGACCCCGGTTGGCTCCGAGCATCCGTTTGTGAGTTCTCTAACTGTGACTGCGTAGCGGTGCTCCACACGCCAATTCCAATTCTTGATGTGGATGTCGCTTGTCGCGCAAGCGGCCGCAACAGGCGACCCCACGGCGACCGCGGCAATGGTCGCCACGCCCAGAGCGATGAGCTTCATGAAACTGTCCCCCGGACGGGCCGAGGGACAGGCTATTCCTGATGCTATGGGGACGCAACCACGGTCGGCCGAATCCGGCGACGGCTCCGCAATTGCCCGATTCCCTCCCGCCACGTCGCCGCGCGTTGGAAAGTGATCGGCTCTCGTCGAAGCCGTCTCGCTGCGCTCGACCACCCCATCCGTCGCGGCTTCGCCGCGACACCTTCCCCCGCAAGGGGGGAAGGGGGCGGCCCTACGCCCCCATCGCCGCCTTCAGATTCTCGTCGACCTTGTCGAGGAAGCCCTCCGTCGACAGCCATTTCTGCTCGGGGCCGATGAGCTGGGCGAGATCCTTGGTCATGAAGCCGGTTTCGACGGTTTCGACGCAGACGCGCTCCAGGGTCTGGGCGAAGCGCGCCAGCGCCTCGGCGCCGTCGAGCTTGGCGCGATGGGAAAGGCCGCGCGTCCAGGCGAAGATCGAGGCGATCGAATTGGTCGAGGTTTCCCTCCCCTTCTGGTGTTCGCGATAATGGCGGGTCACCGTGCCGTGCGCGGCTTCGGCCTCCACCGTTCGCCCGTCCGGGCTCATCAGCACGCTGGTCATCAGGCCGAGCGAGCCATAGCCTTGCGCGATGGTGTCCGACTGCACGTCGCCGTCGTAGTTCTTGCACGCCCAGACGTAGCCGCCCGACCACTTGAGCGCCGAAGCGACCATGTCGTCGATCAGGCGATGTTCGTAGGCGATGCCCGCGGCGAGAAACTTGGCCTTGAACTCCGCGTCGTAGACCTCCTGGAACAGGTCCTTGAAGCGCCCGTCGTAGGTCTTGAGGATCGTGTTCTTGGTCGAGAGATAGACCGGATATTTGCGCGTGAGGCCGTAGTTGAGCGAAGCGCGGGCGAAGTCGCGGATCGACTCGTCGAGATTGTACATGCCCATGGCGATTCCGGCGTCGGGGAACGAGAACACTTCCCTTTCGATGACCGCGCCGTCCTCGCCTTCGAAGCGCATGGTCAGGCGGCCCTTGCCCGGCACGCGGAAGTCGGTGGCCTTGTATTGGTCGGCGAAGGCGTGGCGGCCGATGACGATCGGCTTGGTCCAGCCGGGCACCAGCCGCGGCACGTTTCGGCAGACGATCGGCTCGCGGAAAATGACGCCGCCGAGCATGTTGCGGATCGTGCCGTTCGGGCTCTTCCACATTTGCTTGAGATGGAACTCCTTCACCCGCGCTTCGTCGGGCGTGATCGTCGCGCATTTGACGCCGACGCCGCAGGCCTTGATCGCCTCGGCGGCGTCGATCGTGACTTGGTCGTTGGTGGCGTCGCGATGCTCGAGGCCGAGGTCGAAATATTGCAGGTCGATGTCGAGATAAGGGTGGATGAGCTTTTCGCGGATCAGCCGCCAGATGATTCGCGTCATTTCGTCGCCGTCGAGTTCTGCGACCGGATGGCTCACTTTGATCTTCGACATCGGCGGGCGTCCCAGCGTTGCGGCGTTGCGCGGTGAAGCGGGCGCCCCTATAGCATCGCCCCCGCGGCGGTCAAAGCTCTGCTTTCGATCCATTCCCCGCGCCGCGTTCGCGCTCGCGGCGACGACCAATCTCGCGCCGGCGCTCGGCGAGTTCGTCGGGCGCAAGCCGCAATTTCGGCGCTGGCTGAAAAGCGTCGGCGAGCGGCCGGCGGTCCGGCGCGGCATGGCGATCCCGAAGATTTGCAACGGCGCGCCGGCGCGCTATCTTACCTCCGGGGGCGCCCATGAGGTCGACCATGGACGATTCCAAACCGGGGACGCCCGCGGGCGGTCACAGCCATTTGTTCCTGGGCGAGGCGCACGAGCGCAGCGAGCGCAATGTCTGGGCGGTGATCGCGCTCACCAGCTTCATGATGATCGCCGAGATCGGCGGCGGCGCGATGTTCGGATCGATCGCGCTGATCGCCGACGGCTTCCACATGAGCACCCACGCCGGCGCGATGCTGCTCGCGGCGCTCGCCTACGCCTATGCCCGCCGCCGCGCCGACGATCCGCGCTTCACCTTCGGCACGGGCAAGTTCGGCGATCTCGCGGGATTTGCCAGCGCGATCGTGCTGGCGATGATCGCCGCGCTCATCGCCTATGAATCGATCGGGCGATTCTTCGCGCCGACGCCGATCGCTTTCGCCCAGGCGATCCCGATCGCCGTCCTCGGCCTCGCCGTCAACGCTTCGAGCGCATGGCTGCTCAGCCGCGGCGGGCATGAGCGTGGCCACGGGCGCGGACGTGGTCACGCCCACCACCACGGCCACGCGGGGGCGGGCGATTCCTTCTACCGCGACAACAATATGCGCGCGGCGATCCTTCATGTGACGGCCGACGCCGCGGTCTCGATTTTCGTCATCGTCGGGCTCTTGCTGGCGCGCGGCTTCGGCTGGCTGTGGATGGACCCGGTCGCCGGCCTCGCCGGGGCGGGGGTGATCGCGAGTTGGTCGGCGGGCCTGATCCGGGACACCGGCGCTGTGCTGCTCGACATGAACCCCGATCGCCAACTCGCTGAGGCGCTGCGCCGCGCGATCGAGCGCGACGGCGATCGCCTCGTCGACCTTCACCTCTGGCGCCTCGGCCCCGGCCATCTCGGCGCCATCCTTTCGATCGAGACGACGAGCGAGCGCGAGGCGAGCCACTACCGCGAAACGGCGATGGCGGTCAGGCGCTTCTCGCATTTGACGATCGAGATCGCGCGCCGCCCCCGATCCGCGGAACGTGCGCCCCGACGCCTCGTCGCCCGATCCGTCGCGCCGGCTTCGGTCGGGTCTGGCGTTTGCGAAGCAACGTCGTGACCAATTGTTAACGGGTCGGGACTTAAGATACGGTCTGCCCCTCGAGGGGCAGCGCGGAGACGCAGGTGAAGGACTTCGGCGACAATCCGTTTCTGAGGGACCGCGATCGCCGCTTGAAGAGCCGCCGCGCGACGCGCATGCGCGCTTGGGCCGATCCGGGAGGAATTGCCCCGGTCGTCGATTGCGTGATCGTCGATGTCTCCGACGAGGGCGCCAGCGTAACGGCCTTGAACGGGGCCGAACTGCCGGACTCGTTCCACTTGCAAGTCGACACGGCGAACGCGCTGGGCGAGGCGAAAGTGGTTTGGCGGAAGGGAAGCACCGTCGGCGTCAAACTCGCCAAGCCGAACAAGCGTTAGGCCGACGACGCGCGGCGCCTGAACTCGCCAGGCGAAGCCGGCCGGCCCTTACCTTGAGCGCCAGGGGACTCGTCCTTCAAGAATTGCTCCAACCAATGAATGTCGTGGCGGTTGTCTTGCGTCTCGGCGTTGAGCGCCGGGGCGCGGAACAGCGGCAGGGTGATCTCGACGCCGTCGATGATGAATTCGTCGAGCGTGCGGCGCAGACGCATAACGGCGGCGGTAACGGCGTTGACGTGTGACCCGTTGGGCGGTACAATAACGCAATTTCAGAGCGATTGTTGAATGATTGTCAGTTTTCGAGACGATTGGTTGCGGGCGTTCTTCGCGGACGACATTCGTTCGCGGAATATTCCGACCGACCTCGAAAGTCGACTGTTTCGCAAGTTGCAACTGATCGACGATTCGACATGCGATGGAGATTTGCCAGCGCCGCCGAGCAACCACTTCGAGAGATTGCGCGGCGGCTTGGCCGGTCTTCATTCGATCCGCGTCAACAAGCAGTGGCGGCTCGTGTTCGCATGGAATGGCGCGCGCGGCGAGGCGACGGGCGTCTATATCGATGACCACGGCTATAAGTGAGGCGCGATATGCTGACGACGAAACGCAAACCGGCGACGGTCGGCGAGATCTTGGCCGAGGAGTTCCTGGCGCCAATGAATTTGTCGCAAGGCGCCTTGGCCGACGCGATGGGCGTGCCGCGCAAGCACGTCAACGAACTCTGCAACAACCGTCGCAAGGTGACCGCGCGTACCGCGCTGATCCTTGCCCGAGTTTTCGGCAACGGCGCGGAGTTTTGGCTGAACGTTCAACGTCGAAACGACTTGTGGGAGACGATGAACGCGCCGCGCGACCGCGAGCGCATCGCGCGCGCGAAGCCGTTGACGAGCGCGGCGTAGGTCGAGGAGAACGACCAGAATTCGAGCTGTCAAGAGTTAGACGGCGCCAATCGCTCTTGCGCGAATCTCGGCGAGGGCGTTCCAATTGTGAAAGCGTGCGAAGACACTTGACGCGCCTCGTTCCTTAATGCCGATCAGCGCTTCCGCCCAGTAAGCGATGAGCGCTCTTCTAACGCCCTCCAATCGTAAGAATTCCAAAGCCTCGTCGAAACTCGCCTCAAAATAGAATTCAACCGATCGGGGCAACGCGATCACATATGCGTCGTCTTTTGCTCCTCCTTTGTGCGCGACGACCCAATCCGCCGCATCCGGAAAATCGTATATCAGGCAATCCATCACGATTTCGTGGATTGGGTTTCCAGAATCGCGTTGCGGCAATGTACTAAATGCAACTTCGTGTGGGCCGATATTGATCGTGAAATATCGCCCGCGCCCGGTACTGGGAAACAGCACCAATGTCCACGCGCCCTGGACGCCCGGCCAATTGAGAAGACCCGTGAACGCGAAGAGGCGCATAATGTATGATGAGAACTCCGCATCTTGGAACACACGATCTATCGTCGGCCGCTTGACGATTTGATTGGGTTCAATTTCGTTGAACTTTGGCGAGACAACCTGCGGTGCAACACGGAATCTCTGCCGTCCCCTCATTTCATACAAGGCCGAAGGTTTGAGTGAAGAGGGTATTTTGCGTCAACAGTTCGTTATAACGGACCACGAGGGGATGCGGCCTGTGCTCTGGCATGGTGGGAACGAGGTCGTAGAGCAGACAACCCTGAGGGAACAACGAATGCGTCCGGCGTTTGC
>JBEKAL010000175.1:0-8518 GCA_050015935.1 Roseiarcus sp. | reverse complement strand
GGCTACGGCATGGCGGTCGCGCAGGCGCAGCACTCGTTGCGCGAAATGGCCGACATCCTCAAGAAGAACGGCGTCGACGTCAAATACGCGATCCATCCCGTCGCCGGGCGCATGCCCGGCCATATGAACGTGCTGCTCGCCGAGGCCAACGTGCCCTACGACGAAGTGTTCGAACTCGAGGACATCAACAACGAGTTCGCCCAGACCGACGTCGCCTACGTCATCGGCGCCAACGACGTCACCAATCCCGCCGCTCATACCGACCCGAAATCGCCGATCTACGGCATGCCGGTGCTCGACGTCGAGAAGGCTAAGACCGTGCTGTTCGTCAAGCGCGGCATGGGCTCGGGCTACGCCGGCGTCGAGAACGAACTGTTCTTCCGCCCCAACACGATGATGCTGTTCGGCGACGCCAAGAAGATGACCGACGCGGTCGTCAAGGCGCTGGCGTAATCGAGGGACGGGCGACTTCGCGCCGCGCCATGAGGCGCGGCCCTTCCCCCTTGCGGGCGCCAGGCGGACGTTTCTTTCGCTCAAGAGGCGGCGGGCGGCGCCGGCCGGATGTGAGGGGATCGCGCGTAGCGCGATGGCCTCGGATGTTCCGCGCGCAATCGACCCTGGCGCTGACGCGGGTTCGCTCCGCCTTGACGAAGCGCGCGGCATTCGACAAAGCCGTCGCGCCGTAGGGCGTCGAAAGACGCCCGTCTCTCGACGGCCTATGGCGCGGCGCCCTCATCCATCATGCTTCGCATGTCGCCTTCCCCCTTGCGGGGGAAGGCAGGCGCGCCGCTCAGCCGGAAACCGTATCGGTTCGCCAATGCTTCCTCAGGCCAGCCTTTGCAGTCCGGCGCGGGCGATCGCGTTGGTCGGGCTCACCAGTATCGCGCGCTGGTAGGATTCCACCGCCTTGGCCTTGTCGCCCTGCTTTTCATAGGCCAGGCCGAGACCGGCCCACGCGTCGGCGTTGTTGGCATCGACGTTGAGCGCGGCGTTGAAGTCTTCGATCGCGGCGTCGTATTTGCCGGTGGCGAGCAAGCTCTGGCCCCGCGCCTGATACGGCGCTCCGGCGAACGGATCGCGGTCGATCGCGTTGCTGAAATCGGTGATCGCCTGGGCGTAGTCGCCCTGGCGCTGAAAGATCAGCCCGCGCGCGTGATAGGCCTGCGCTCCTTCCGGATTGAGCCGGATCGCCGAGTCGAGATCGGCCATCGCATCGGGAAAATGGCCGTGCGCGCGCAGGAGATTGCCGCGCCCGAGATAGGCCGACGCGTCGTTGGGATTGGCGGCGATGGCGGCGTTGAAATCGGCGAGCGCCGGGCTGTCCTTGCCGATTTGCCGATAGGCGAGCGCTCGATTGGTGTAGGCGGCGGAGAACTTCGGATCGATCTGGATCGCGTTGGTGAAGTCGTCGATCGCCTTTTGATAGCTTCCGCTCTTGGCGTAGGCGATGCCGCGGGTGTTGTAGGCGACCGAATCGTCGGGATGGCGCTGGATGACGTCGCTCAGCGAGGCGATGTTGCCGGCGTTGGCGGTCGGTGCGTCCGAATCGACCTCGGCGACCTTGCTGGGCGAGGGCGAAAGCGAGCCGATAGACTCGCTGCAGGCCCCGAGGGCCAGCGCCGCCAGCGACAGAAGCATCCATCGCCCGACCGCCGCGCGAGGGGAGCGCGCTGTAATCCGCATGATCCCTCAACCTCCGCCCGCCGCCCTTCGGGCGGACCTCAAACCCCACCGCTCGCCGAACTCATCCGCGAAGAAAATGGCGAAACAGGAGCGGCGGCGAACCGCCCCCGCGTTCTTGCGCAGCCGAGCCTCACCCGGCGGAGCGCGGCGCGCCCGGCGCGACCCTCGGCTTCATCGGCAGCAGGCCTTCGCGCTGCAACTTCTTGCGCGCGAGCTTGCGGGCGCGGCGCACCGCCTCGGCTTTCTCGCGGGCGCGCTTTTCCGACGGTTTCTCGTAATGGCCGCGAAGCTTCATTTCGCGGAAAATTCCCTCGCGCTGCATCTTCTTCTTGAGCGCCTTGAGGGCCTGATCGACATTGTTGTCGCGGACGAGAACTTGCACGGGCCATCCTTTTTTGAGAGGCGGAGCCTCGACAAAAACCGAGAATTGGCGAAAGACAATAGAGGCGCGCCCCTTCGACGAGCGGCGCGCCTACCTAGTGTTTCCTTAGCAGACTGAGGCTTTGTTGTCCAGAGACACGTTGACAGCATGACAGGCCCGACCTAGCGTGAGCGAGCCGTTGGTCGCCTATTCCCGCAAACGCCCTGCGATGCGGAATTAAAGGAGGGCGCCGTGGGCAGCGCCTCTCGAAGTGCATCCAATGTGCTCCCCGCGCTCCTGGCTGGGATCGAGTACGGCTCGCATATGTGCGCGTTCTACGAGTGCGAGGACGACCTGATCGATCTCGTGCTGCCGTTCTTCGCCGGCGGGGCGAGCCGGGGCGAGGCGTGCGTCTGGGTGGCGCCCGGCTCCATGCATACGCCAGAGGCGGCGCTTCGCTTGCGCGCGGTTCTCGCCGAAGGCGGCGTCGAGCTCTACGCGGTGCGCGATCAGTTCTTCGAGCAGTCTCGTTTCGCGCCCGAGCGCGCGGTGGGTTTCTGGAACGAGAAGCTGGAACAGGCTCTTCAGGCGAGGCGTCCGGGACTGCGCGCTTCCGGCGATGTTTCCTGGCCAAGAGCACACGATTGGAACGCCTATCTCGTTTACGAACACAACCTGACCAAGATGATCGCCGACAAGAAGATCGCGCTTCTTTGCACCATCTCGCTGTCGGTGAGCAAGGCCGGCGATATTTTCGAGGCGGCGTGCACGCATCATCTCGCCATCGGCAAGCGGAAAGGAGAATGGGAAGCCATCAACGGGTGGCGTATCAGCGCGCCGCCGCGCACGCTTCAGCAGAAGCGCACGGACGCCTTGGATGCGGCCGGCCGCGTCGCGTCGCTCAGCCGCCGCGAGCGCCAGGTGCTCGATGGACTCGCGGAGGGACGCTTGAATAAAGAGATCGCGGCCGGGCTCGGCATCAGCGTTCGAACGGTGGAGGAGCATCGCGCGCGTTTGCTCGATCGACTCGAGGTCCGCACGACGGCGGAGGCGGTGCGGCTGGCGACCTTGGCGAGCCTGATCGCGCAACCGTAGTCGTGTCGGAGCCAAAAATCGCGCGCCGAAAACCGTAAAGGCGCGAGCGGCGCGCCCGGCGCCACAATCGAGCGCGAAGGAGACGCCAGCGTCTGCTTCGCCGTCGGTTATTGCCTCGTCGCAGCCATGGGCAGTCGGACACGTATTTTCCACACCTAGCGCGGCCGCATGAAGGCCCTTATCTTGCATTTGCGTTAGTCTTGAGCGGGGGCGCCATTTCCGACAGCAAGCTCCTGCATGGACTCTCGTTCCCGCCGCGACAAAATTTTCGACGCGATCGACGAAATCTCCCGTTTGACCTCGTCGCCGCAGATCGCCGCCACGCTTGGCCGAACGATCGCGGAATACGGCTACGCTTACTTCGGAATCAACGGGTTGCCGCCGCCGGGAGAGACCAGCGATCCGGTCGTCTTGGCGGAGGTCGCGCCGGAGGGCTTTCGAGACTGCTACATCGAGGAACGCTTCTATCGGGTCGACCATATCTGCGCCCATGCGCGAACCGCATACGAACCTTTCCGATTTAGCGAGGCGCCCTACGCCCAAAAAAATGCGCGAAGCCACCAACGATTTATGCAGGCGCTCGTTACATACGGCTTGGGCCGAGGACTTATCGTCCCGATCGGCCGGCCAGACAATATTCCCGCCTGCATGTGGTGCGCCTGCGCCAATCCTGATTTGCATGACGCGGCGAACCGGGCGATTCAACTGATCGCTTTGTTTGCGGCGAGCAAGGCGTATGCGCTTTATCGTCCGCCGCACGCCGGCCGGCCGGCGAGCGCGCTGACGCCGGCCGAACGCGAGGCGCTGCAATGGATTTCCGCCGGCAAGACCTCATGGGAGATCGCCGCCATTTCAGGACGGAGCGAACGCACGATCAACAAGATCATTGCCGACGCCATGGCGAAGCTCGACGCGGTGACCCGCACGCAGGCGGTCGCGAATGCGATTCGCGTCGGCGAAATCGAATTGTGACGGCGGTTGTCAATATGAATTTTGCGGTTTTCCACAGCAATTCTGACACTAGAGCTGACCCTTCGATCGGAATCTGCTTGCAACGGTGCTTCCACGCTTTGCAAGAATCGGAAAGACATGATTCCGCAGGGCGTCGCCCGGGACGTTTCCATCATGTCACGCGTTTGTTTGTTTCCGTCTTCGCCGGCTGGGGATATCCCACCCTGCAGGACTATTACTGGAGGTGGGCGTCAGATGAGTTATTCGATTGTCGATGATGAGGCCGGCGACGATCCAAGAACGCTGCTCTGCCAATTGCTATACTGTCGCGCCGAAGCCCAATCGCCGCAGCTCGACCTGGTGCGGTATTTCATCGACATGGCGTGCCTCGAGCTCGAGTCGCTGTTGGGCCCGAACGGTTCGGACGCGATTCCGGAGCGCTCAAGCCATTTTCAGTCCGGCGAGGCGTGATTGTCGCGGTCGATTCCGCATCGGCGCCGGACTTCAAACGCCCCGCCGCCTCCGGCCTTTCACGCCCCCTCCTCCGCGACGCGCGCGACATGCCCCATCTTGCGGCCGGGGCGCGTCGCCAGCTTGCCGTAGAGACGCAGGGAGAGGGCGGGCTCGGCGAGGATGAGTTTGAGCGCGGCCATCGCCGGCGCACTGTCGAGCCGGCCGGCGCGGAGGACGCCGACGGCGCCGCCCGGCGCCAGAATCATCGCGCGCCCTCGTCCGTCGGGGTCTCGGGAACCGCGGCGGCGCGCGCCGCGCGCCAAGCCTCCAACCGCTCGGCGAGAGCGGCGTCGCCGAGCGCCAGCACCGCCGCGGCGATCAGCGCTGCGTTGACCGCCCCCGCCGCGCCGATCGCCAGCGTGCCGACCGGCACGCCCGCGGGCATCTGCACCATCGAGAACAAGCTGTCCTGTCCGCCGAGCGCTTCGGTCTCGATGGGCACGCCGAAAACGGGCAGCGTCGTGAACGCCGCCGTCACGCCCGGCAGATGCGCCGCGCCGCCCGCCCCCGCGATGATCGTCTTGTAGCCCGCCGCCCGCGCGCCCTTGGCGAAGGCGACCGCCCGGTCGGGCGTGCGATGCGCCGAGACGATGCGCGCGTCGTAGCCGATTTCGAGTTCGTCGAGCGTCTCGGCGGCGCGCCGCATCGTCGCCCAGTCGGACTGCGAGCCCATGAGAATCGCGACGGGCTTGGAAGGAGCGGTCACGGGCGCCTGCCGGAAGGGGAAAGGCTGGGGAACATGCACGCTGCGATTAAAGGAAGCGCGCACGGGGCGCAAGGCGGGGCAGGGCCGCCTTCGCCCCCATGTCTTATATCACCGGCCAAAAGCAATAAATTGTCATGGTCGGGCTTGTCCCGGATCAAGTCCGGGACCCGGCCATGACGGCGTTGGGTTCTCAGAGCTTTCTTCACAAAGTCTCCCGCACCGAGGTTTGGCGTTACTTGCGGCAAAGATGATAAGTCCGCGCTTCCTCGGCTTTGTAATTCCCTTTGTCGGCGAATTGATTGAAAACAAACTGGCCCTTGTCGACGACTTCGATCTTCGCGCGCCACAAATATCCATACTTTTGCGTATTTTCGTCTTTCGTCCTGGTGCGGGAGACGACTTCGTATTGATTCTCGCCGATTTTTTTTAATGAAGTTATATTGTCTATATAGACATAATCCGCCTGAAACCCCCTGCCGTCCCAGGCCAAGGCGGCGGGACCGTCGCAATCGTCGGCGGACTCGGAGTAATAGTCGCCGACGGCGATCGGCAATCGCGACTGCCCCGCGGGCGCCGGCGCGCCGCTCATCGTCGCCGCCAGGGAAAAGATCATTGCGCCCGTGTGCCTCGCCCTGATTCGCATCGACCCCCCTCCCTTCATGGCGACGAAATTCATGCTGAGCGCTTGAAGACGACGTTCTCGCGACATCCGCCGGCTTCGCCGGCAATCTCCGACGTTTCAACGGTTCGCACAAGCCCGGCTCAGCCGCGTCAGCCCCGCTGCTCCCAGAAATCGCCGATCCTTTCGTAGCGGCGCTTGACCGCCGCCCAGGCGATTCGATGCGCCGCCTCTTCCTGGCGCGGGTCGCCCGCGTGGGCGGCGTACGCGTGGTTGAACGCCTCGCGATAAATGTCCTGCGCATGATCGGGCAGATGGCCTCTGATCGAAGGCGGCAGATCGGCGTTGACGCGGTAGGGCATGGGGCGGCTCCGACGCAGCGAGGAAGGGACGGCGTCACCAATACGAGATTGCGCGGCCGGCGCACTGACGCGCCGCAATTTTTTCGCGGCGGCGGCGCCTGCGCGTCGCAGCGCCGATCGACGGCTCGGTTCGACGATCAAGCGCTTCAGGATTGTCCGGCAGGTGAAAATGTCGCAGTCTGAACTGGAAATCTGTGGCCATCCGGGGGGAAGCGGCAGCAATAGCGGCCGCATGACGGAAATTGTCGCGCGCGGCGCGCGGCTTCATCGCTCGGCGGTCGAGCGTTCGCCCACGCGAGCGAAGGAGACGCGCGCAACGTCAAAGATTTGTGATATCTTTCAGTTTAGCGCGTTCGCCGCCGGCGATCGCGCGTTGCTCGCCGGGTTTCGCAACCCAGTCGCGCGAGTAGAAAGGGGGAATCCCATGGCTGCCATCGATTCAGATCTGAGCGACTTGCACCGCGGCGTCAGAGACGCGTTGAGCGCGCGTTGGGGGCTGCTCATGTTTCAGGGCGTCGCCCTGATCGTCCTCGGCGTCCTCGCCATCGCCGCGCCGGTGATCTCGACGGTCGCGGTCGAAATCTTCATCGGCTGGCTGTTCCTGATCGCCGGCATCGTCGGTCTCGTCGCGATGTTCTACGCCGACGACGTCGCGGCCTTTCTGTGGACGCTGGTCACGGCGGCGCTGTCGCTCGCGCTCGGCGTCTTGCTGCTCTATAAGCCCGTCGCCGGCACGGTGACGCTCACGCTGGCGCTGACCGCGATTTTCGTCGCCGAAGGCGTGTTCCAGATCGTGACCTCGATGGCCTATCGCAAGGCGCTGCCCGACGCGTGGGGCTGGATGCTCGCGAGCGGCGTTTGCGACCTGATCCTGGTTGCGATCATCATTTACGCTTGGCCGCTGAGCGCGGCGTGGATGTTGGGTCTGATCGCCGGCGTCAACCTCCTGACTTCGGGCGTGGCCATCGTGATGGCGGCCTTTGCGGCGCGCGGCGCGGTCAAGTCGGTCGAGAAGGCCCTTAAGTAAGCCGGGGCGCCGACGCTTCGACTTGGGGCGGTTTCCCGCCCGCGCGGGTCGGCCTGCGCGGGCGGCGAGAGACGAGCGGCGATCCTTCGAGATCGCGCGGCCGGCGCTCTGACGCGCCGGCATTTTCGCCTTCGCGCCGGCTTTAGGGGGCGGGCGCGTCGGGTTGGAGGAGCGCGTCGCAATTGCGCCGGCCGGAGGCGATGCAGTTGAGGATTTCGTTGTGGCGTTCAAGCTCCTTGAACAGCCAGAGGGCGCCGAGCGCCAGCGCGACGACGAAAACCAAGGCGACGATGTTGGCGAAGTCGCGGTTGCCTTCCTGCGGAGGCTCGTCCGGCTGCGGCGGCTTGCGGACCTCGTCAGGAGGCGGTTCGTCGGGATGCGTCACGATCGACCCCAGGCTTGCGTTGGGCGCTTGCCAACGCGCGCCACGATCCGCCTGTTATACTCGAACATGGTGCGGGCTCGCAGCACTGCCATCGCCGTGCTCGCCGTCAAGTCGCGGCGAATGCGGCGCATTCGTCCGCCAAGCCGCTGCGCGCATCGCTGACGCGAACCTTGACGGCTCCGCGCGGCGCTGGCGTTTGGTTCGCAAGTCGTGTCGCTGAGCGAAAGCGGCCCCAAGGGCCGCTTTTCGTCAGCAACGCGACTTGACAGCCCCTTGCCGCGCCGGCCGGGCGCAGTCACCTCAAGGCGAACGCGCAGCGTTCGTCCGGGCGAAGCGGCCGAAGCGAAGCGTAGGAGCGGCGCAGCCGCTTGACGGCGACGGGGCGGCGTGGCCGGGTGAGAGTTGGCTATTTTGTGCACTGTCATGTCTGGACGGCGCCCCTTGTCAAGGGTTTCTTTGCGGCTTTGCGAACGTCTCGGGTGCGGTCATGTCTTCGGCCTGTTTCTCGCGCGGGTTGAGACCCGCTGGCCCTGATGGTTCGTCCGCTGAGCTCTTTGCCTCAATCACCGTATCGCGCTTGTGACGGCGCAGACAGTACAACAGGCTTCCGAGCCTTATCCGTTGGTTCACATCACCCCGTGGTCACCCTCGATTCCGTGTCGCCTCGCGGCGAAACTCTTTTGTCGATAGCCCTCTCTTAGAGTCCGTCCGGAGACTTCATGAGGGATTACAGAGTTTTCTGAGCATGAGGCGGATGGAGGCAAGGCGGAGGAAGGCGAGGGCGTTGTGGTTGCGGTTTTCCCAGTCCTTGGCGAG
>JBEKAL010000174.1:0-8529 GCA_050015935.1 Roseiarcus sp. | reverse complement strand
GTGAAGGCGGGACGCTGATGGCCAATCTCTATCCCGGACGAAAACGCCGCAACGTCGTATGGACGGGGCTCGCCTACGCCGCGACCGCTTTTGGACTGAGCTGGCTCGTTCTCATCCTCGGCGCCCTGTTCTGGAACGGCTTCAGCAGCCTGTCGCTCGACGTCTTCACCAAGATGACCGCTCCGCCCGGCGTCGCCGGCGGCCTGTTGAACTCGATCGTCGGCAGCCTGATCCAGACGGGGATCGGGCTCGTGATCGCCGCGCCGCTGGGCATTCTGGCCGGCACCTACCTGGCCGAATACGGCCGCTACGCGCGCATCGCCCACGTCATTCGCTTCATCAACGATATTCTGCTCAGCGCCCCGTCGATCGTCGTCGGCTTGTTCATCTACCAGTTTTGCGTCGTGCCCTTCGGGCATTTCTCCGGATACGCGGGCGGGATCGCGCTGGCGGTCATCGCGACCCCGATCATCGTCCGCACCACCGAGGACATGCTCAATCTCGTGCCCAACACCCTGCGCGAGGCGGCCTCCGCGCTGGGCATGCCGCGCTCGCTCGTCATCCGCCAAGTCGCCTATAGGGCGGTGCGCAGCGGCATCCTGACCGGCATTCTGCTCGCGATCGCCCGCATGACCGGCGAGACGGCGCCCTTGATCTTCACTGCGCTGGGCAATTCGTTGTTCGTGGTGGATCCGCGTGGGCCGATGTCGAGCCTGCCGCTGATCATCTACGAATTCGCCCGCAGCCCCTATGCCGAACAACAGAAGCTCGCCTGGACGGGGGCCTTGCTGGTCACGCTCGCCGTGCTGAGCCTCAGCATCGCCGCGCGCGCGCTCTCCGCTTCGCGCAGCGCGGACAAACAGAACTAATCGGTCGACGAAAGAACCCAGCGCATGAATAACGCCACGTTTCCAGCCTCGAACGCCGCGACATCGGCCGATGCGATGAACGACAAGATCGTCGTGCGCGACCTGAACTTCTACTACGGCCAGTCGCAGGCGCTCAAAGCGGTGACACTCTCCCTTCGCGAGCGCCGTGTGACCTCCTTCATCGGCCCCTCGGGCTGCGGCAAGTCGACGTTGCTGCGCGTGCTCAACCGCATGTACGACCTCTATCCGGGCCAGCGCGCGGAGGGCGAGGTTCTGCTCGACGGCGAGAACATTCTTTCGCCGGACCTCGATCTCAATCTACTGCGCGCGCGCGTCGGCATGGTGTTCCAAAAGCCGACGCCGTTCCCGATGTCGATTTACGACAACATCGCCTTCGGCGTTCGTCTCTACGAGAAATTGCCCAGGTCCGAGATGGACGGACGCGTCGAATCGGCCTTGCGCCGCTCCGCTCTGTGGACCGAGGTCAAGGACAAGTTGACCGCCAGCGGCCTCAGCCTCTCCGGCGGTCAGCAGCAGCGCCTCTGCATCGCCCGGACGGTCGCCATCAGCCCGGAGGTGATCCTGTTCGACGAACCGTGCTCGGCGCTCGATCCGATTGCGACCGCCAAGATCGAGGAATTGTTCGACGAATTGTCGGACGACTACACCATCGCCATCGTCACGCACAGCATGCAGCAGGCGGCGCGCGTGTCGCAGTTCACCGCGTTTATGTACCTCGGCGAAATGGTCGAATTCGACGAGACGAGCAAGGTCTTCACTTCGCCGCGCGACAAGCGCACCCAGGATTACATCACCGGCCGATTTGGCTGAGGGAGCAAGAGCCGTGGTCGAACACATCGTCAGGTCATACGACAAGGATCTCGACACGCTCGAGCGGCGCATCGCCGAAATGGGCGGCATCGCGGAGAAAATGGTGATCGACGCCATGGACGCGCTGAGCCAAGCCGACGTGACGCTCGCCCATCATGTCGTGGGGACCGATCCCCGCCTCGATGCGCTGCAGCGCGAAATCGAGGAGCAGGCGATCTTCACCATCGCGCGCCGTCAGCCGATGGCGGTCGATCTGCGCGAAATCATCGGCGCGATCCGCGTCGCCGGCGACCTCGAACGCGTCGGCGATCTGGCCAAGAACATCGCCAAGCGCTCGCTGAAGATCGGCCTCGAGGCGCGCGTGCCGCGCGCGATCGTTGGTCTCAAGCACATGAATGAAGTGGCGACGGAACTGATGAAGGACGTTCTCGACGCCTATGCTCAACGCGACGTCGAGCGCGCGCGCGCCGTCTGGGAGCGCGACGCCGAACTCGACGCGCTCGAGGACTCGGTGTTTCGCGACCTGCTGACCCATATGATGGAGGATCCGCGCAATATTTCGTTTTGCGCGCACCTGCTGTTCTGCTCGAAGAACATCGAGCGCATCGGCGATCACGCCACCAATATCGCGGAGACGGTGTTCTATCTCGTCACCGGCTCCACGCTGCCTGCGGAGCGGCCCAAGGGCCGCCATGGCTACGACACCGACACGACCGAGATCGCCGCCCCATGAACGAAACGCGTCGAGAACCGCCCCGGCCGAGCGCGGCCGCCATGCCGCGCATCCTCGTCGTCGAAGACGAGGCTGATCTCGCGCTGCTGCTCAATTACAACCTCGAAGCCGAAGGCTATTTCGCGGAGAGCGTCGAGCGCGGCGACGAAGCGGAATTGCGCCTTGTCGAATCCCCGCCCGATCTCGTCATCCTCGACTGGATGCTGCCGGGCGTCTCCGGCCTCGAAATCTGTCGCCGGCTCCGCGCGCGCGAGGCGACGAAGACTTTGCCGGTGATCATGCTGACGGCGCGCGGCGAGGAAGTCGAACGGGTTCGCGGCCTCTCCGTCGGCGCGGACGATTATGTCGTCAAACCCTTCTCGGTGCCGGAGTTGATGGCGCGCGTGCGCGCGCTGCTGAGGCGCAGCCGACCCGAGCGGATCGCCGAAAAGCTCAGCGCCGGCGATCTCGATCTCGACCGCGAGACGCGGCGCGTGCGGCGCGGCGCGCGCGACGTCCATCTCGGGCCGACCGAATTTCGCCTGCTCGAATATCTCCTGGAAAAGCCCGGCCGCGTTTTCTCGCGCGCGCAGCTTCTCGACGGCGTTTGGGGACAATCGGTAGAAATCGACGAGCGCACGGTGGACGTTCATGTCGGGCGCCTGCGCAAAGCGCTCTCGCGCGGCCGAGAGCGCGATCCCATCCGCACGGTGCGCGGAACGGGCTACTCCTTCGACGAGACCTTCGGCAAAGAGTAGGCGGGGCGGTTCAGGCGCGGCTTATCGGCCTAAGAAGCGCCTTTCGCGCTCGCGCCGGCGATCCTGGATCGGCTGGTAGGCGAGCTTGCCGTGATGCGCGCAGTACGGGCCGGCGCCCAGCGCCGGCGATCCGCAATAGCGAAATTCCGACGACGTTGGATCGCCCAGCGGCCATCGACACATCGCTTCCTTGAGTTCGACGATCGTCACCCTGAGCGACATCGGCACGACCACGTCCTGGTGAAAAACCGGCCGCGTGTCGAGCATCGGCTCGGACGACAGGGCGAGGGCGGTATTGCCGCGAACCGCGGCGCGCGCGCCGCCCCCTGAACTCGATCGCGACGCGACGCGCTGCATCGGGGCCGGGCGCGGCGGCGAAGCCGCGGACGACGGAGATTTGGCGCGTCCGGCGAGGCCGAGCCGATGCACTTTGCCGATCACGGCGTTGCGGGTCAGGCCGTGGCCGAGCTGCGCCGAAATCTGGCTCGCGCTCTTGCCGTCCTGCCACAGCCGGCGCAAGAGCTCCACGCTTTCATCCGTCCACGACATTCTTGGCCTCGCTTGTTGGCCTCCGTGGGGCCGAGAGAAAGGATCCCACTTCCGCCGATCGAAAATATTTCGGGCCGAATCCCCCTACCCCGCCTGGCCAGCCGCGCTGGCAAGCGTCACGCACCGAAACGCTCTCATGATGGGCGCGCCACGACATATTGTGGCGCCCGAGGAAGAATCTACACTAGTCGTTGAATCGCGCGCAAGAGTCGCATGGGGTCCGCCGACAGGCTTTTCCCCAGCTCTGACGATCGCTCGCGCCGGCGCTCCGAGAGGCGACGCGCGATTGCATGAGTCACATCAACATTTTAGCGCGATTTCGCACGGCTCGACCGAGCGCGCTCGCGACACGTTTCTTTTTTACCTCGTCAGGCGCGAATTGACGAAAACGGCGGGTTCCCCCTATGATCGATCTCGTCAGTGGCCGTCCCAGCGGGGCGGCGTTTTTGTTTTTCGCTGTCCCGCGGCGTCGCGCCCGGAGCCTTCGAGGGACCAAGCCAATGCCATCCGCAATCGTGCCGATCTATGCGAGGGCCGATGTCGCTTTCGAGCGCGGCGACGGCTGCTGGCTGACCGCGACGACGGGCGAGCGCTACCTCGACTTCGGGGCCGGCATCGCCGTGTCCTCGCTCGGCTATTCCCATCCGCATCTCGTCGAGGCGCTGACGACCCAGGGCGCTAAGCTCTGGCACACCTCCAACCTCTTTCAGATTCCGGAAGGCGAGCGCCTGGCGCGGCGGCTGGTCGAGGCCACCTTCGCCGATCTCGTCTATTTCGCCAATTCGGGCGTCGAGGCCAACGAGGCGGCGATCAAGATGGCGCGCAAGCGCCAGTCGGTCGGCGGCCATCCCGAGAAGTACCACGCCGTGACCTTCGAAGGCGCCTTTCACGGGCGCACGCTCGCGATGATCGCCGCTGGCGGACAGGCCAAGTACATCGAGGGATTCGGGCCGAAAGTGGACGGCTTCGACCAGATCGAGGTGACCGACCTCGACGCCGTGGAGGCCGCGATCGGCCCCAACACCGGCGCCGTCATGATCGAGCCGATCCAAGGCGAAGGCGGCGTGCGCGTGATCGCGCCGGATTTTCTCAGGGGCTTGCGCGCACTATGCGACAAGCACGGCTTGTTGCTGATCTTCGACGAAATACAGACCGGGGTCGGGCGCACCGGCCGGCTCTTCGCCTACGAGCATTCCGGCGCCGTTCCCGACATCATGACCATCGCCAAGGGCATCGGCGGCGGGTTCCCGATGGGCGCGTGCCTGGCGACCGCGGACGCCGCCAAGGGACTTACGGTGGGAACGCACGGCACCACTTTCGGCGGCAACCCGCTGGCGATGGCGGTGGGCAACGCGGTGCTCGACGTCGTGCTGGCGCCGGGATTTATCGAGCGGGTCGCGCGTCTGGGCCTGTTCGCGCGCCAACGCTTGGCCGAGATCAAGGATCGGCGCCCCGGCGTCATCGCGGAGATTCGCGGCGAGGGTCTGATGATCGGCCTCACGCTCAAGGTTTCGCCTCAGGATTTCGCCGCTGCGGCCCGCGCGCGCAAGCTGTTGACGATTCCCGCCGGCGACAACGTCGTTCGCTTGTTGCCGCCGCTCGTCATAAGCGAAGAGGAACTGGCCGAGGGCGTGCGGCGATTGGACGCGGCCTGCGTCGAACTCGAAGGCTCCCTCGTGACATCGAAGAAGGGCGCCGCCGCATGAAACCGCCTCATGGGTCCGGGCCGACGCGCCACTTCCGCGATCTCCTGGACATGCGCGCCGACCAACTGCGCGCCATACTCGACGCCTCGAAGGCGATGAAGGCGGCGCGCGTCAAGGGCGAGCGCGCGGCTTCACGGCCGCTGGCGGGCAAGACGCTGGCGATGATCTTCGATTGTCCGTCGACGCGCACGCGCGTCTCGTTCGATCTGGCGATGCGCGAGCTCGGCGGCGAAACGATCATGCTGACGGGCGACGAGATGCAGCTGGGCCGCGGCGAGACCCTCGCCGACACCGCGCGCGTTCTTTCACGCTATGTCGACGCGATCGTGATCCGGATTCTCGACCATGCCGAAATGGAGGAACTGGCGCGCTACGCGACGGTGCCGGTCATCAACGGCCTGACCAAGAAGTCCCATCCCTGTCAGGTGATGGCGGACATCCTCACCTTCGAAGAGCGTCGCGGCCCGTTCCGCGGTCAAAAAGTCGCCTGGAGCGGCGACTACAACAACGTGTTGTCGTCATGGATCGACGCTTCGCAGCGCTTCGACTTCCTGCTCGACATCGCCTGTCCGAGGGAATTGCAGCCGCCGCCTCAACGCATCGAGGCGGCGCGCGCCGGCGGCGCCAAGGTGATCTTGCGCGAGGATCCGCTGGCCGCCGTCGTCGGCGCCGCCGTGGTGATATCGGATTGCTGGGTTTCGATGGGCGACGAGGGCGAGGCGATGCGCCGCCACAACTTGCTCGCGCCCTATCAAGTCAATCGCGCGCTGATGAACCGCGCCCCCGCCGACGCGATCTTCATGCATTGCCTGCCGGCTCATCGCGGCGAGGAAGTCACCGACGAAGTGATGGACGGGCCCCAGTCCGTCGTGTTCGACGAAGCCGAGAACCGGCTTCATGCGCAAAAGGGCGTGCTCGCCTGGTGTCTGGGAACGCTGAACTCATGACCCCTGCGGCGCGCGAAGTCTCCGACATCGAACGTGACGACATCGTCCTGCCCTATACCGTCGGGAGCTTGAGCACGCGCGGCCGGCTGGTGCGGTTAGGGGCCGCCATCGACGCCATCCTCAAACGCCACGCCTATCCCGAACCGATCGGCCGCGTGGTCGGCGAAGCGGCGGCGCTGGGCGTGTTGCTCGGCTCGATGCTCAAGCTCGAAGGGCGCTTTCAGTTGCAGACCAAGACAGAGGGTCCGCTGCATATGTTGGTGGTCGATTTCGACGCGCCGTCGCATCTGCGCGCTTTGGCCCGCTTCGACGATGCGGCGCTCGCCAAACGCATCGCGTCGGGCGGCGAAGGCGATCTGCTCGGCGAAGGACATCTCGCCTTCACCGTCGATCCCGGCGGCGAAATGTCGCGCTATCAGGGCGTCGTTGCGCTCGAGGGCCAAGGTCTCGAGCGCGCCGCGCACGCTTATTTCGAGCGCTCGGAGCAGATCCCGACCCTGGTTCGCCTCGCCGTCGGCCAGAGCGTCACCTCGCGCGGCGTCGAATGGCGCGCGGGCGGGCTGCTCGCGCAATTCCTGCCCGATCAGCCGGAGCGGCGGCGCCAATTCGATTTCGATCCCGGCGACGCGCCCCAGGGCGCCGCCCCGGAGGCCTCGCTCGACGACGACGAATGGCTCGAAGCGAAGGCGCGCGCCGCGACCGCCCAGGACCACGAGCTCATCGATCCCACCTTGTCGAGCGAGCGCCTGCTGTTCCGCCTGTTCAACGAGCGCGGCGTGCGCGTCTTTGAGCCGACGCCGCTGAGCGACTCGTGCCGTTGCTCGGCCGAGCGCATCGATGCGATGTTGCAGAGCTTTTCTCCGCAGGAGCGCGACGCCATGATCGGCGACGACGGCATGATCGGCGTCACCTGCGAATTCTGTTCGATCAAACGCCTATTCAATCCCGCCGATTACTCGAGCTGACGCGGCTCGCTTGGGACCCACGGACATGAACGCTTTCGCCGACCGGCTGGCTGGAGTCGGTGCGACAATCGAAGCCGAACTCGACGCGCTGCTCGGCGCCGAGGCGCGCGAAGGCGAGCCGGGGCGCCCCGCGCGCCTGATCGAGGCGATGCGCTACGGCGTCCTGGGCGGCGGCAAGCGTCTGCGTCCGTTCCTCGTCGTCGAGACCGCGCGCGCGTTCGGCGCCACGGGCGCCGGGCCGCGCCGCGTCGGCGCCGCGATCGAGTTGGTGCATGGCTATTCGCTCATTCACGACGACCTTCCCGCGATGGACGACGACGATCTCAGGCGCGGCCGAGCGACCGTGCATCGCGCCTTCGACGAGGCGACCGCCATTCTCGCGGGCGACGCGCTGCTGACGCTCGCCTTCGAAGCGCTGGCGGACGCCGCGACGGCGAAGGACGCTGAAATCCGCGCCGCGCTCTGCGCCGGCCTCGCCCGCGCCAGCGGCCTCGCCGGCATGGTCGGCGGACAGATGCTGGACGTCGCCGCCGAAACCGCCGCCGCGCCGCTCGGCGCCGAGGCGATCGCGCTGTTGCAGGCGATGAAGACCGGCGCGCTGCTGCGCTTCAGTGTCGAAGCGGGCGCGATCGTTGCGGGCGCGCCGGCGGAAGCGCGCGCCGCGCTCGTTTCCTACGGCCGCTCGCTCGGCGCCGCGTTCCAGATCGCCGACGACGTGCTCGACGCCGAAGGCGACGCGGCGATGCTCGGAAAACGCGCCGGCAAGGACGCCGCGCGCAACAAGGCGACGTTCGTCGCGGCGCTGGGGTTAGAGGGCGCGCGGGCGAAGCGCGACCGGCTGGTCGGCGAGGCCGTGGCGGCGATCGACGCATCGGGGCTGGGGAGCGCGGGCGACGTGCTGCGGGAGGCGGCGGTTTTTGTTGCGAAGCGGCGGAGCTAGAGCGTGATCGCCACTGATTGAATCGGCGGGATTGAACGAAGCCGCCATCGTGGCGTGAGTGTCGAGGTTTTGCGAGCGCGTCCTGCCTGAGCGGATGAGGATGTCGAAGCCCATCCCTCGGACAGGAGTCATACGATTTCCGGGCGATTGACTCGACGAGGGGGATTCCGGAGGGGGGATCAGGATGATAGATGGAAGAGCCATGATTCGCAGGAGGCGGACATGGCTCGGGTCGTCGACCATCTGAGCGTT
>JBEKAL010000173.1:0-8553 GCA_050015935.1 Roseiarcus sp. | reverse complement strand
GATGAATTCATCGACAGCGTGCGCCATCTCGGGCCCTCGTTCGGCGGAATCAATCTCGAGGACATCAAGGCGCCGGAATGCTTCATCATCGAAGAGCGCCTGCGCGAATTGATGGACATTCCGGTTTTTCACGACGATCAGCACGGCACCGCGATCATCGTCGCCGCCGGCATGATCAACGCCGTTCAACTGACCGGGCGCGACATCAAGACGACGCGCCTGGTGTGCAACGGCGCGGGCGCCGCGGGCATCGCCTGTCTCGATCTCATCAAGGCGATCGGCTTCGAGCCGTCGAACGTGATCCTTTGCGACACCAAGGGCGTCGTCTATCGCGACCGCAAGGAAGGCATGAACCAATGGAAGTCGGCGCACGCGGTCGACACGCCGTTGCGCACGCTGGCGGAGGCGGTGGTCGGCGCCGACATATTTTTCGGTCTTTCCGCCAAGGGCGCGTTGACGCCCGAGATGGTCAAGTCGATGGCGCCCAACCCGATCATCTTCGCGATGGCCAATCCCGATCCCGAGATCACGCCGGAAGACGCGCACAAGGCGCGCGAGGACGTGATCATCGCCACCGGGCGCTCGGACTATCCCAACCAGGTCAACAATATCCTGGGCTTTCCCTATATCTTTCGCGGCGCGCTCGACGTGCGCGCCAAGACCATCAACATGGAGATGAAGATCGCGGCGGCGCACGCCCTGGCGGAACTGGCGCGCGAGGACGTGCCCGACGAAGTCGCGCACGCCTATCGCGGGGCGCGGCCGCGCTTCGGGCGCGATTACATCATCCCGGTGCCATTCGATCCGCGCCTCATTCACGTCGTGCCGATCGCCGTGGCGAAAGCGGCGATGGCCTCGGGCGTCGCGCAGCGCCCGATCGCCGACATGGACGCCTACAAGGCGCAACTTTCCGCGCGCCGCGATCCGGTCGCGGGCGCCATGCAGCGGATCATCGAGCGCGTGCGCCGCATGCCCAAGCGCGTCGTTTTCGCCGAAGGCGAGGAGGAACACGTGATCCGCGCCGCCCATTCGTTCGTCAATCAAGGTCTCGGCACGGCGATCCTGGTCGGGCGCGAGGAGCGCGTGCGCGCGGTCGCCGAGCAATCCGGCTTCGATCTCACGGAAACGGGCGTCGAGATTCACAACGCGCGGCTTTCGCAACGCAACGCGCTCTACGCGCAGTTCCTTTACGAGCGTTTGCAGCGGCGGGGCTTCCTGTTCAGCGATTGCCAGCGCCTCATCGATCACGACCCCAACTATTTCGCCGCCGCCATGGTCGCGCAGGGCGACGCCGACGCGCTGGTGACCGGCGCGACTCGGAACTTCTCCACCGCGCTCCAGGAGGTCCGCCGCGTCATCGATCGCAAGCCGGGCCATCGCGTCATCGGCGTTTCGTTGATTCTGGCGCGCGGTCGCCTGGTGCTGGTCGCCGACACGGCGATCACCGAGTTGCCGAACTCCGAGGATCTCGCGCAGATCGCGGTCGAGGCGGCCGGCGTCGCGCGCCGGCTCGGCTACGAGCCGCGCGTGGCGATGCTCGCCTTCTCCAATTTCGGCCACCCGCCGGGCGAGCGCACGTTGCGCGTGCAGGAAGCCGTGCGCATTCTCGACGCCCAGCGCGTCGATTTCGAATGCGACGGCGAAATGGGGGCCGATGTCGCGCTCAACAAGGAATTGATGAGCGCCTTTCCGTTCTGCCGTCTCACCGACACCGCGAACGTGCTGGTGATGCCGGCCCTCCATTCCGCTGCACTCTCGACCCGCCTGGTTCAGGAACTCGGCGGCGCGACGATGATCGGGCCGCTGATCGTCGGGCTGGAAAAGCCGGTGCAGATCGTCTCGCTCGGCGCCAAGGATTCGGACATCGTCAACATGGCGGCGCTGGCGAGCTTCAATATCGGACGCTGAACGCGGGGCGGACTCAAACCTTCATCTGCGCGCCGAGTTCGACCACGCGGTCGGAAGGAATGTTGAAGAAGTCGGGCGCGCTGGCGGCCTGCTTGGCCAGCGCGATGAACAGCTGGTCCTGCCATTTCGGCATGCCGGAATTGGGCGCCGGCTTGAGGGTCCGCCGGCCGAGGAAGAACGAAGTCGTCATAATGTCGAATTTCAACCCCGTCTTGCGCAATGCGGCGAGCGCGACCGGGACGCGCGGCGATTCCATGTAACCGAAATGCAGCGTCAGCGAGAGGAAATCGGCCGAAAGCGCATGAATCTCGAACCTCCGGGTCTGCGGCACGCGCGGCGAGGTCTCCGTCTTCACGCACATCATCACCACCCGCTCGTGCAAGACCTTGTTGTGCTTGAGATTGTGCATGAACGAGGAGGGCGCGACGCTAGGGTCGCTGGTCAGAAAAATGGCCGTGCCGGGAACGCGCGCTGGCTTCGACCGTTCCAGCATCCTGATCAGATCGGTCATCGGGATCGAATCGCGATGGGTCTTGGCGTTGAGGATCGCGGCGCCGCGCGACCACGTCCACATCAGCACGAACATCGCGCCGCCGAGCGTGAGCGGAACCCAGCCGCCGTCGAGCACCTTGTAGAGATTGGCGACGAAGAAGCTCACGTCGATCGACAGGAACGCGCAGACCAGCGCCAGCGCCCCCCACAGCGGCCAGCGCCACACGCGCCAGACGACGAAAAAGGCCAACGCGGTCGTGGCGACCATCGTTCCGGAAACGGCGATGCCGTAGGCGTTGGCCAGCGCGCTGGACGAACGGAACACCAGCGCCAGCGCGAGCACGCCGAGCAAGAGGATGCGGTTGACCCGCGGAATGAATATCTGCCCCTCGAGCCTGTCGGAGGTATGGATGATTTCGAGGCGCGGCAGCAGGCCGAGCTGAATGGCCTGACGGGCGAACGAAAAGGCGCCGGTGATGACCGCCTGGCTGGCGATGACGGTCGCGACCGTCGCCAGCAGGATCAGCGGCGCTAGGCCCCAGCTCGGCGCTAAGAAGTAATAGGGGTTCTCGATCGACTTGGCGTCGGCGATGATCGACGCTCCCTGACCGAGATAATTGAGCGCCAGCGCCGGCAATACGAGGAAAAGCCACGCCGCCTGGATCGGCCGGCGGCCGAAATGACCCATGTCGGCGTAGAGCGCCTCGGCGCCGGTGACGGCGAGGAAAACGCTGCCGAGCGCGATGAAGCCGATCGCGCCATGGGCGTAGAGGAACGCGATCCCCGGCGCCGGGCTCAGCGCGCGCAGGATGATCCATGCATCTGGAATGTGCGTTACGCCGAGCGCGGCGTTCACGACAAAGAACAGCGCCATGATCGGGCTGAAGAACGCCGCCACGCCCGCCGTCCCGCGGCTCTGGGCCATGAACAGCAGGATGAGGATGGCCACCGTCGCCGGCAACACGAACGGCGCGAGTTCGGCGTCGACCTGCTTGAGCCCTTCGAGCGCGGAAAGCACAGAAATGGCGGGCGTGATCATCGCGTCGCCGCAGTACAGCGCCGCGCCCGCCACGCCGATGAAGAAGGCGGCCAGCGTGCTCTTGCCCGGCGCGGTCCGGGCCAGCGCCATCAGCGACAAAATGCCGCCTTCGCCCTTGTTGTCCGCCTGCATCAGGAACAGCACGTATTTCGCCGTCACCACGATCAGCAGCGCCCAGATGATCAGCGACACGACGCCGACGATCTGACCGGCGCCGAGGCCGGAGCCCTTGAAATGTCCGAGCGCGGTTTGCAGCGCGTAGAGCGGGCTGGTGCCGATGTCGCCGAACACGACGCCGACCGAACCGAGCGCCAGAACCCAGAAATTGCCGGAGGCGTGCGCTCCGCCCCCCGCGTCGTGGCCGTCGGCCGCAGGCGCGACGGCGACGTGCGATGAATCCTGCGACATGAATCTTCCGATTAGAGCGCCTCAGAGCGCCGCGCCGATCGAGGCGCGGCCGGAACGGCCGGTTCTATACAGGTTCGCCGTCGGCGCGGGAAGGGCGTCCCGACTTCGCCCTTGGGCGGGGCTCGACGGCTCGCCCCTGGACCCGCCGCGCCCGGTTCGACGAACCGCAGCCCCGCGCAGACCGCCGCGGCGTGGCGCAGCGCCGACGCCGGCGCCGCGACCACGGGCGCCCGCGCGCTTGTCTCGCCACGCGCCGCAACGCGGCAATTCCGCCGCCGGCGCGCCGATCATGAACGAAACAGCGCGAAGTAGATCACGTAGAGCCAGCCCAAAACGCCGTCGACGATCGCCCACAGGATCGAATGGTTGTTGACGTAGGAGATCGCGATCGCGAGGGCGGAACCGAAGCCCACGCCGTATTTGGCCCCCTCGACGCGAACGCCGTAGAAACGATTGGCCGCCATGTCCCTCGCTCCCTTCGCCGGACGGAACGCCGTCCAACTCGAAGCCTAGCGCTAAGACGGCGCCGCCGCCGCACTTTTTTCGAACGCGCGAGCGCCGTAAGGCGTCCCGTCGAGGCCAATCCCACGCGCCGCTCCCGATCGCCGGCGAAAGTCGCGCCGCCGCCGCCCGCGCCCACTCGCCATTTCGTCCAAATCGCATTATAGCCGCGTGCCGAGACATGAAACGAGGAGGCTTGGACGCCTCCTCAACAGGAGCCGCCATGAAACTTTCCCCGAAAACGCCGGCGCGCCGGCTCGTCCTCTTCCTCGCCTCCAGCCTCGGCTTGGCCTTGGCTGTGGCCGGCGCCGCTCACGCGGACCCCAAGATTCTCGCCAAGGTCGATGGCGTCGCGATCACCGAGGAGGACTTCAACGACGCGTTTCTCGACATCGGTCCGGGTCTGCCGCAAACGCTCGAGGGGCCGGCGCGCGCAAAGTACGTGCTCGACTATCTCATCGATTTGCGGTTGGTCGCCAAGAAAGCCGAGGCCGACAAGCTCGACACCGGCGCCGATTTCACCCGCCGCATGGCCTATTATCACGACAAGTTGGCGATGGAGGCCTTGCTGACCAACGTCGCCAAGGCGGCGACCACCGACGAAGCCGAACACAAAGCCTATGACGAAGCGGCCAAGGCGCGGCCCCAGGTTGAGGAAATTCACGCCCGCCACATCCTGCTGGCGACGGAAGAAGAAGCCAAAGCGGCGCTGGAGCGCATCAAGGCGGGCGAGGATTTCGCCAAGGTGGCGAAAGATGTGTCGACGGACCGGTCAGGCGCCGGCGGCGATCTCGGCTGGTTCACCAGGGATCGCATGGTGCCGGAATTCGCCGAGGCGGCGTTCAAGCTCGAGCCCGGCCAGGTCTCCGACCCCGTCAAGACTCAGTTCGGCTGGCACATCATCAAGGTCGAGGACAAGCGCGTGAAGGCCTTCCCGCCGTTCGAGGAGCTCAAGGATCAGGCCGCCCGCTATGTCGAGCAAAAGGCGGAGAGCGACTTGATCGCCTCGCTGCACCAGGGCGCCAAGATCGAGCGCATGGACGAGGATGGAAAGCCGGCGACGGACGCGGCGCCGGCCGGCGAGGCGACGACGCCCGCCGGCGACGCCGAGCCCAAGACGCCGTGAACGGCGCCGCCGTCCTTTCCCGGGCGTGATCTCGAGAAAAGGCCGATCTCGGCCTCGCCAGGATCACGCTCTCGAAGCCCGGTTTGAGGAGCCCCGCGCCATGGCCGATCCCGCCCCGCTCTCGCCGCTCGCGCCGACGAAATTTCCCGCGCTGCCTGCGATCGAGGGCGTGCGTTTCGCCGCCATCGCGGCGGGCGTGCGCTACCCCGGCCGCGCCGACGTGATGCTCGCGCTGTTCGATTCTCCGGCGCGGGTCGCGGGCGTGTTCACGCGATCGAAATGCCCCTCGGCGCCGGTGGACTGGTGCCGCGCCAATCTGCCGAGGGGCGAGGCGCGCGCGCTGATCGTCAATTCCGGCAACGCCAACGCCTTCACCGGCGCCGCCGGCTTGAGCGCGGTCGCCGATGTCGCCGCCGCGGCGGCCAAGGCGACCGGCGCGGCGGCGCACGAGATCTACATGGCTTCGACCGGCGTGATCGGCGAACCGCTGGAGGCCGGCAGAATCGCTCGCGCGCTCGGCGCGTTGGTCGCCGCGGCCAGGCCCGAGGCCTTGATGGACGCCGCCAAGGCGATCATGACCACCGATACGTTCCCCAAGGTCGCGACCGCACGCGCGAAAATCGACGAGACGGAGGTGACGATCAACGGCGTCGCCAAGGGCGCCGGCATGATCGCGCCGGACATGGCGACGATGCTGTCCTTCGTCTTCACCGACGCGCCGATCGCGGCTCCCGCCCTGCAGGCGCTGCTGTCGAAATCCGTGCAGCGTTCCTTCAACTGCATCACCGTCGACAGCGACACCTCGACCTCCGACACGCTGCTCATCTTTGCGACCGGGGCGCCCGAAATCGCCGACGTCGCCGATCCGCGCCTCGCCGCGTTCCGACGAGCGCTCGACAAATTGCTCGTCGATCTCGCCCAGCAGGTGGTGCGCGACGGCGAGGGCGCGCGCAAGTTCATCGAGGTCCGCGTCGCCGGCGCCGCCTCGCGCAAGGCGGCCAAGCGCATCGCGCTTTCCATCGCCAATTCGCCGCTGGTCAAGACCGCCTGTGCGGGCGAGGACGCCAACTGGGGCCGCGTCGTCATGGCGGTCGGCAAGGCGGGCGAAAAGGCCGAGCGCGACAAGCTCGACATCTATTTCGGCGACATCCGCGTCGCCCACGCCGGCATGCGCGATCCCGATTACGACGAAGCGGCGGCGTCCGCCTATATGAAGCGGCGCAGAATCGTCATCGGCGTCCATGTCGGCGTCGGTGCCGCGACCGCCAAAGTGTGGACCTGCGACCTGACCAAGGACTACGTCGCCATCAACGGCGACTACCGCTCTTGAGCCTCGTCCTCGTCGTCGCCGTCGCGCTGGTCGACGCCGACGGCCGCGTGCTGATCGCCCAGCGCCCCGAGGGCAAGGCGATGGCCGGCCTGTGGGAATTTCCCGGCGGCAAGCTCGGCGCGAACGAGACGCCCGAGACCGCGCTGATCCGCGAATTGCGCGAGGAGCTGGGAATCGAGGTCAAGGCGGCGTGTCTCGCGCCGCTGACCTTCGCCAGCCACGCCTACGAGGACTTCCACTTGCTTATGCCGCTCTACGTCTGCCGGCGCTGGGAGGGCTTCGTGCGGCCGCTGGAGGGCCAGGCGCTGAAATGGGCGCGCCCGAAGGACCTGCGCGCCTATCCGATGCCGCCGGCGGACGAGCCGCTGATTCCGCATTTGGTGGATTTGCTGGGGTGAGGCGGGGCGAGGGCGCAACCCCGGCCAACGGGCGGAAGGAGACCGAGCGTCCCCGGCCCCGAGGTCCGCGAAGAGGGGAAGCGACCGTTCGCGGGCGCCGCGTGATTGGCTTCGCGGTTCGCGCGGCCCAGAGCGGCGGAAGCCGCGCCCGAACCAACCGAGGGCGGCGCCGTTCTTGGGGCGTGATGGTTAGTTCTCAAGGGCTTGCGTGACGGTTTTCCGCCACCCTGTCGCGCGCCGAGGCCTTCGCTCGCCAGCCGACGCCGGCCTTAAGGGATTGAGTAAACTGCTACCGTAATCCTGTACGCGATCATCCGCGATCGCTTCCTCGCCCTCGTCCGCTCGCGCGCCGTCGCGCGCGTGTCGCGGACGTGACGGCGGGCGACGGCTGCGGGTTGACGACGGCGTGCGAGCTCCACGGGCGCAAAAGGCGGTGCGAGGGCGCGTCGCCGATTTGGGCTGAACCCGACGAACCGCCGATTCCGCACCTGATGGAAATACTGGGGCGAGGCCGGCGAGCGGAACTCGACCCCAGCGAGTAGCCAGAGCCGGACCGAAAATCTGCAGATCGGATGTCCGCCAAGGATGGGAAGCGGAAATTCGCAACAGAAATTTGCAACGGTTAGGCGTTTGATATTCTTAGGGTCGCTGCGTGTTGCAAATAGCTTGATTTTTTGCACGTCGGCCAGAGCCGGAATGGGCGGGATGCGGACCGTGTCGCTACCGCTCCCTAATGCATAGCGTTGAGCATTGTCGTGAAGATATGAACGCTGGAGGCTACGCGACCGTTATCAGTGCACTTACTCGATAGAAATATCCTTGCAACATCTATATATTCTCTAATGGCTCTTTTGCCCAATTCGAGGTCACGGCTAGCTTGTTCAGAGCCGAAGGTGTCTTCGTTTATCATTGCATTTACAAAATCTATCTTCTTATCAATGGCGCCAAGCGCTAAGCGCAATTCATTGCAGCTAGCGGCGCAAACCGGCGAAGCACAAACAACCATAATACTTGTGAGGATAATTAGTAGTGACTTCATGCTTGCCCCCCCGGCGGGCTTCCCTTAGGACCTTCACGGCGGCAAATATTAACATGCGTAACCATGACGGGGTAGCGTCGGCCGCATCGGGCTTGCTTCCCGCCTCCCGATAATTCAGCCGGTGAAGGCCGCCGCCCGTTCCCGCGCGAGGGTTCAGGCTGACGGCTCTTTCCGCCGCGCGCCAATCTCTCAAATAGGGTATCCCCATCACTCCAGTGAGGCGAGCGGGCTGGTGTCTTCAACGTTTCCGACGATGGTGGCGTACGTGGCCGGTCCGACGGCGACGGCCTGCTGAGCGAGCCTGTGGAAGAG
>JBEKAL010000172.1:0-8623 GCA_050015935.1 Roseiarcus sp. | reverse complement strand
TTGAAAGCGAGCGTCGTGTTGCACGAATTGTCGGCGGCGATGACGCTCGCCGCCTGCTGTCCGGAGAGGAGCGGCGCGGAAAACGCGACGCTGTTGATCGAGGTGATCGCCTGCAGCGTCTCCGAGCCCGCGGCGCCGACGTACCAGGCGTAGGCGACCGCGCCGTTGACGATCGGCGCCGTGGCGAACAGCGTCTGGCCGAGCGTCACCGCTTGCGTCGTATTGCCCGACTTGTTCGAAGAGCCGCCGTTGAGGGTGTAGGTGTTGCCGTCGTTGCCGGTGATGGTCTTGGTCGTGGCGACGCCGGCGCCGAGCGTGGAATTGCGATAGCCTTCGAAGGTCAGCGCGACGACGATCACCGAATAGGTCGCGGCGGGCAGCGTCGCGCCCGTGCCGGATGCGGATAGCGTCGGCGCGCCGGGCGCGCCCAGCGCCAGCGAGGCGTTGCCGCCGAGCAGCGCGGTCTCCTCCTTGCGCATGGTCTTCTGCAACAGGCGAAGCGTCGCGGTCGAGTCGATGTCCTCGTAGCCCTGCGCGGCGGCTTCCGCTTCGAAGGTCACCGTGTCTTCCTCGCCGAGCGTCAGATAGGGAGCGACCTGCAACTGCGCGGCGTAGGACATGCTCGCGGTGCGCTGTCCTTCGGGCACCCAGCCCATCGCGTCGTAGCCCGAACCGGTGATCGAAGTGATAGTGCGCCAGCGCGCCGCGTCGCCCGGATTGAGGCGCGCGACGCGCGGCAGCGAATTCCTCAGCGGCGTGATGACGGGATAGAGGTTCTTCGCCGGCGCCTGAAGATCGTAGGCGGTGAGGCCGGTGGCGATCGTCACGCTCTTGGCGAGCGAGTCCTTCATCAGGCCGAGGGTTTCTTGGGTGGTTTGGGCAATGTTCATGGGGGCTTGTCCTTGTGGGGGGTGGAGGGGAGGAGGCGTCGAACAGGGCGCGCGCGATCGCCGCGGCGCGCGGTGGCGCGGCGAGATGAGGTCCCGGCGAAGGTTGGAGTGAAAGCGATCAGCAGGAAGGCTAATGGCCTTCAGGCGGCGCGCAGCGCGGCCGCCATGGTCGACGATGCGCAGTTGCATAGGTCGGCGGCGACGTGCGGATTAGGGAACTTTGGCCAGCGCCGCGTCGGCATCCGCCAGCGTGCGATCGACGAACTCCTCCGCCGACGGCGCCGAAGTGTTCGGCGGCGACTTGAAGCTTCCGACATGGGGAACGAGCGCAGATGTCAGCGAAGCCGGATCGTGTCCGAGTTTGCGGCCGAGATAGACGGCCATCGCGACGCGGCTGCAGTGACCCCAGGAGAACCAGGGAAACGGCGCTTTGTCGCTGATCGCCAATTCGAATAAGGCTGCACAGTCGCGGACGCTTTGAAACTTGGCGACGACGCAATTGCGGACCGCCGCGTCGACGGTCTGCGTGAAATCGCTCGGCGTAATCGTGGCGCTGTCGAGACGCGACCTCGGCCAGCCGGCGGGGTCGCCGAGGCGAAAATGAAGCGCGCACTCCCAGGCTGGCTGGCGAGCGTAGATCTCCCGATAACCGTCGGGGAGATAACGCAGCATCGTTTGGTTGGCGAACGCCTCCGCCGGCGGATGGCTGAGGCTGACGGCGGCGTCGATGAATTGAGCGGGGCGGCCTTGCGAACGAAAAGCGAGGAAATGCTCGACCTCCGACGAACTCCAGTCGGCGCGGAAGCCGTAGACATTCAAATCCTCGACTGCCTCCCGGCCGGCCGGCGCGTAGCCGACGCGTTGGAGCGTTTCGTTCAACAGCGCCACGAAGTCGACGGGCTTCGTCTCGCCGGCGAACCACATCGGGATGGTTTTGCGAATCTTGGGCGGCTGTTCTTTCGGCAGCGATTGGCGAAAGCGCTCGAAATCGCCGAATTCGCGCTCCAGTATCGCCTTGGCCTCCGCCCGCTGGGCTTCTGAAACGCGACCTCCGAACGGGATGAATCGGACCGCGTGATGTCGCCACGCGCCTTTGCCCGGCGGGACGTTCGGCGCGGTTGGGGGTGATTTCCCGTCGGGCGTTTGCGGGTCGGAAGATGGGTCGTCGGGGATGGAGCCGGTCATTGATCGCCCCTCCAGATGTACTGTCTCGTGTAGACCGAAATACCGGCCTGCTGCAACTTCCAGTGGAGATAATATGTGCGGAAGTTGAGTTGCTCACATCCGTCGCAGGCAGCGTCGTAGGCGACGCTGGTCAGCCGTCCGCCGAGCGACTCCACGAAGACGCCGCCGAGCGTGTAGATCGCGACGTCTTTGTCGACTTGGAACGGGTTGAAGAAGATGGTGTCGTATTTGGTCGATTTCACCTCGACGCCGACAAGTTCGCCCGTCTCAGGGTCGAGAGCTACGAAGTCGTAAATCCGTGGCGTCGCAAACCCATCGATCTTTACGGCTACGGACTGCCCGCGGTTGAGTATGATAAGACCAAGCGAAGCAAAATTCGCCTCGCTTTCCGCTACGGCGCGGGCGTGCTGATCGTTGGGGCCTACGCCGTTGAAAGGCGCGCCGGAGCGCTCAGCCGCGTTCGCGGGACCGACGGGGTTAAGGTTTTGCGCCCAGTTTGCCGAGGCGTCGGCGATTTGCGTCGGCTTGGCGGATTGGGCGTCACGGGCGCTTGAAGGATGCTCCAGTTCGGGAGTCTGTTCGCTGTCGTTGGCTTCATCCGCCCAGTCCCCGCTCGTCCATCGCCCGCTCGGCCGGCCGTTGCCAGCGGGCACGCGCGGCTGGTCGGGGTCGTAGGCGCGGTCGAGATCGGCTGGCGCGGGCGCGCCGCCGAGCGCTGCGAGGATCATGCGGGGCGAAATCCCGGCCTTCATCAGGCCGTCGGCGATGAACAGGCGGCGCGCGTCGTCGCGCGGTTCCGTCAGCCGCCCGGTGCCGGCGAGCGCGAGATGGGTCAGCGCGAGCGGCGCGTCGCCTTCGCGCGCCCTGGCGAGCGCGCGTCGCACGTGCGTGGCGGCCGATGCGTCGAGCGGGCGGCCGAGCGCGACCGAGACGAGCGCGACGGCGCGCTCATTCTCCCCCGCCTCGTCGCACCGATCGCCGCGCGCTTCGGCGATCTTCGTTCCCGCACCGAGCGTCAGCGCGCCGCCGTCGAATTCCGGCAGCGCGCACACGCCCGCGTTCGTTCTGCGCGCGCTCGCTCCGCGCGCGGTCCAATCGGCACGCAGCGTCTCGACGAGCACGGCGACGCTCCCGGTCTAGAAGCGCGGGTGGACGGGATTGGCGAGGCTGAGTTTCGTCAGCGCGAGCGCGCGCTCTTGCGCCGGCAGCGCGGCGAGGCGCTTGATCGCCTCGTCGACGCCGCTCGGCTCGCTCGAGGAATCGGCGCTCTTCGGCACCGCGCGCAACGCCGCCTTGGCGGGCAGCGGCTGGGCTTCCAGCGCGGCGACGCGCCGACGCAGCGCTTCGATGTCCGGCGCCAGCGCCGCGACCGTCTTGCGCAGGGCCTCGTTCTCCGCCGCGGCGCGTTCGAGCTTATGGGCCGCGTGCGCCAGCGCCGAGGCCGCCTTGGCGAGCGCGTCCGAGGGGGAGGGGGCCTCGGTCGCCGGCGGCGTCTGGGCGCTGGCGGGCGCGGCGGTTACGGCCGCGCCATGGGGTGCGTCGAGCGCCGGCTCGCCGGGCGCGCTCTCGGCGCTCGGCGCGGCGGCGCGCGCCGCGAAGGCGCGCTTCTCGACGATTCCGTCCTTGATTACTTCGAAGGTCGCGCCGGGCACGCAGGGCAGGTCGACGAGCGAGATTTCGCTGGGTTCGGCGGTGTAGCGCATCAGGCCGCTGTCGGGGTCGGGCCAGCGCTTGACGTAGCGGCCGCCCTGGCTGAAGCCGGTGTAGACGCCCTCCGTCACTTTGCGCCATTCCTCGTCGTCGACGATCTTCGCCGCCACGAAAATGCGTTTGCCTTCGTCGTCGAAGGCGATGTCGGTGAGCTTGCCGGCGGCGACGCGGCCGTGCATTGCGCGCACCGCGCCGAGCGATTTGCCGCCGCTGGCGGCGAGCGCCTCGGCCGACCAGGCCTCGAAATAGGGTTTGGTCGAGGCATAGTCGCAGATTTCGCCGACGCGATCGGGAACTTCGGCGGTCGCGACGCCCTGGACGATGCGCTGGTCGAGATCGACCTTGGCGAGAGGCATAAAGAGATCAAGCGTCGACATGCGTCGCAGGCTCCATTGACCGGGCATGAAAGGGAAAGGCGGAAAAGAGGCGGATCGGCCGCGCCTCGTTGCGCCAGTCTTGGGGCTGGCGCGGCGCGCTATTGGCCGCCTCGGCGCCATTTCCCCATTGTTGAACATTATGCCGCGAACGGCGTAACGAGGCAAGAAAATGTTCGCGATTTGTTCTTTTCGCCGATCGGCTCAGAACCGTTGTCGTTGGCGGGGCTTGGGTTCGAGCGCGCTCTTGATCCACGCCTTGAGCGGCGCGAGGCCCTCTTGGGCGGCCTGCATGCGCAACGTCTCCGAGGTGGCGCGGTTGACCTGGCTTACGAAAGCCGACGCCGGCACGGAGAACGCGTAGCAGATGACGCGCGCCAGCCATTCATCGTACTGGTCCTTCAGCGGCGGCTGGCGCGCCTCGACCAGGCGGAATTCGCTCGGCATGAATTTCATCATCCGCCGCCGCGCCGAATTGCCGGACATCAGCGCGTCGAAATAGTCCTGGAACTGGCGGATCTGGTCGATCGTCCATTCCTTGGGCAGGGTGGCGAAGGCGTCGGGGGCGGAGCCGGCGCGGTAGGTGTCGAGCGTCGCGGCGCCGTGTCTGAACAGGCTCAAACGAGCTTAAACGACGGGGCTCCGCTGATGCTTTTCGCTTCAACTATTTTCTTTTCGGATGCCGCTGCAATCTTGTCGCGCGGAATTATAAAAACGACTGGCACACCATCTCGACTCTCGGTGACGCCATCGGGTAATTCCGCCGCCTTATACCCACAAAGATCGATGCCTGGTCCTTCGTCAAGCCATTCCGACTGCGCACTCCGGCGATATTTCCTTTCGGACGCCCACGTGAAGGCTACAACCCACTTAGTCCCGGTATCGTATTTCTGTAAGTCGGCCCAGAATGATCGGGCCTGCGCCATGGCTTCATCCGTCACAGAGACTGCGCCGTTGGGCGCAAAGGCAAGGGCGTTGAAGCCTTTATCGTCGTTTGAGGCGGGTGTGATCATTGTCGGCTCCGATATCGAGTAGTCCAGCGCAGGGAAATTGGCATTTTTCACAGCGAAACTGAGTACCACCAAACAAAAGTGCGCGGCAAGCGCTCTCGGGCGAAAACCACGAAACGGAGAGCGACGCGTGCGGGTTCCGTTTGGCCGAAGCCCTGGATGTTCGTCATCGTGGAATTCGTCGCGCAAAGCCAATCATCGTAGCCAGTTTCGCTTGGTCGCAGCTAAAATCGGTGGGCGCGGAATATTGGGCAACCGTCACCGTTGGGATATACGCGGATAAACCTCTCGCCGCCAAAGCACTCGTAATAGCACGTCGAGGTCTTGTTCCCGAATTTGTCAGTGACAATCGAAATGCCATACGGGATGCAGATGGGAATAACTTCTGCGAGACTATCTGAGCTGATGGCTGGTCCTCCCGCGTCCATCATCGTCGTCGCGGCGTCGTTGAACGCGACCTGCACGCCCTGCGGCTGTTTCGGTCGCGCCGCGTCGGCGCCGCCATCGGACGTCCATCGCCCCTGCTCGTCGCGCGGCTGGTCGGGATCGAAGTTCCATTTTGCGACCGCCGGCCCGTCCTTCCCGCCCTCCGGCGCCAGCCCGAGATCGGCCCGCGCCTCCTCGCGCGTCTTGATGCCGGCGCCGACCAGGATGTTCAGCGTCTGCGCCTGTTGCAGCGGATCGACCGCGTCGTCGCCGACCCAGATGAATTCGAGATCGGGCTGGTTCAGGTAGACCTGGATCGCCTGATCGAGCGCGCTCTTGATCCACGCCTTGAGCGGAACGAGCCCCTCCTGCGTCGCCTGCAGGCGCAGCGTCTCCGAGGTGGCGCGGTTGACCTGGCTTACAAAGGCCGAGGCGGGGACGGAGAAGGCGTAGCAGATGACGCGCGCCAGCCATTCATCGTACTGGTCCTTCAGCGGCGGCTGGCGCGCCTCGACCAGGCGGAATTCGCTCGGCATGAATTTCATCATCCGCCGGCGCGCCGAATTGCCTGACATCAACGCGTCGAAATAATCCTGGAACTGGCGGATCTGGTCGATCGTCCATTCCTTGGGCAGGGTCGCGAAGGCGTCGGGCGCGCTGCCGGCGCGGTAGTAATCGAGCGTCGCGATGTCCCTGCGCAGCGCGATGTTGACGGTGAGCGCGATCTGCTCGACCGGGCCGAGGCCGTAGAGGCGATTGGCGCGCGGGTTGCGCGGCAGATAGAGCAATTCGTCGGTGGAGAAATCCGCTGCGGGCACGCCGTGCAGGATTTGCTGGTAGGCGGGGTCGGGCGGCTCGGGCGAGCGGCCGTCCTCGCCGATCAGCGGCGTGATGGTCGCCCCGTCGATGACGTCGAGGCTGTAGAGCGCGCCGGCGCGCGTGAAGCGCGGATAAACGCAAGCCGCGTCGATGACCAGCATGTCCTCGAGCAGCATGCGCAGCCAGGCGGAAAACGAATGGCGCCGGTCGGGGCGGGCGAGGAAGGCGAGCGCGCCCTTGATGCGCGCCTGCGCGTCTTGCGTCCCGGCGGGATCGCGCGCGCGCACGGCGTAGCTCAGGCCCGCGATCTGGTCCTTGCGCGTTTCGATGACCGCGCGCAGCAGCGGCAGCGCGTCGGCGAGCGCGCGCAATTCGGCGAACGAAATGCCGCCGGTCGCGCGCGGGATGTAGGAGAGGTTGACGCCGAAGGGATAGTCCCATTGCCGCCCCTTGACATCCGGCGGCGCCTGCGGCGCCAGCGGCTGCTGCGGCCCGAACCAGGTGTCGGGCGAAACGCCGGTGATGGCGTAGCGCGCCGCGAGCGCGAGGCGCGCGAACAGGCTGGGCGGCAACGGCGTCTCGATGGCTTCCGATGACATGCGGGATCTCCTTCGGTTGGCGCGACGCCGAGCTTGCACGGGCGCGCGCTCGTCCTTAAGGCGGGAAGCGAACGGGAGCCCGCCGCCATGCGATTCACTGCGACGCGAATAGCGCTTGCGCTGCTGCTCGGCGCGGCGCCTTTGCCGGCGAGCGCGGGCTGGACCTTTTGCGTCGCCGCGGCGCCGGACGGCAAAGACGTGTGGATCACCGACGTCTTCCAGGCGAGCCGCGATCGCGAGCGCCTCGAAGCGGAACTGAAGAGCTTTCTCAAGGGTCAGGGCGTCGCGGGCGCCGTCGCGCAATGTCCGCTGCCCAAGGAAGACAAGACCGACGCCGTCAACGCGCAGTTCACGGCGGCCGAGTTCAACCGCAAGCTCGGCCTTGCGCTGCACGCGGTCGCCGCGCCCGAATTCGAGCCGCGGCGGTGAGGGTTCGCCAATACCAAGCGTTGGCTTTGCATCGCGTTCCAGCCGGAGCGGGTCGTCATGGCGAGGAGCGCAGCGACGAACCAATCCAGGGGCGGTCGACGCGGCCCCTGGATTGCTTCGCCTTCGGCTCGCAATGACGATTTGACGTGATCAAAAACGCCTCACCCGCCCCGCGCCGCCTCGGCGTAGAAGTCGATCAGGTCCTGCGGGCCGGCGCGGTCGAGGGCGATGAGGTCGGCGACGGCCCACACCAGCGCGTCGGCGCGGTCGGGGGAGAAACCGGAGGCGCGCGCGTCGAAGTCGGGCGTCAGCGCGCAAAGCTGGTCCTCGAGCTTGCCGAAGGCGCCGAGGTGAAAAACGATGCCGCGCTCGTAGGCCGCGGCGACCGGCTCGGCGCGCAGAAACTTGCCGCGCGTCGCCGTCACCGTGCGCACCGGCAGGTTCGGCTCGCTCTGGCGCAGCACCTCGACCACCATTTCGCCGCCGTTGTTGATTTCCGCGACGACGCGATTGGCCTTGAAGCGGCGGAAGGCGGCGGCGACGCGCGAGGCCCATTGGCCCGGCGTGTCGCCCTGGCTGGTGAGGTCGGCGATGACGTGGATCGCGCCTTCAGCGGTCTTGCCGACGACGACGATGCCGCATTCGTCGGCCTTGGGGCCGGACTTCGCCGGCGGATCGACGCCGACGACGATTTCGCTGTAGTCGCTGGGCGCGGCGCCGGGCGCAAGCCGCCGGCGCTCGATCAGCGCCCGCGTCCACAGCGCGCCTGGCGTCTCCTCGACGATTTCGGCGAACAATTCCTGGCGGCCGATCGCGCGGCCGGCGTAGCGCGCCGTGATGCGCTGGATGAACGCCTCGGCCAGATGGTGCGCGTTGTCGAAGGTCGAGCCGCGGGTGACGATCGCGTCCTTGTCCTCGATGAGCTGCTTGATGATCTTGGTCGGCCGCGGCGTCGTCGTGATCACCGCTTGCGGCTTTTCGCCGAGGCGCAGTCCGAGCAGCGCCTGCTCGAAGGCGTCTGGATGGCGCCACGCGGCGAGTTCGTCGCACCATAGTTTTTCGGTTCCTCGACGTTCCAAGTGGAATTGGCCGGCGGTTGAATGCGGCGTTCGAGCCCTGCATGCTGCGAAGGTTTGGGCATGCGAGGCAGGGCGATGGAATCGAAAGATGTGTTCACGCTC
>JBEKAL010000171.1:0-8752 GCA_050015935.1 Roseiarcus sp. | reverse complement strand
GAGATCATGCACGACGACGTTTCGTCGTGGAATCGCGTTATGGAGATCGTATGATCGCGCGATCATGAGGAGGGTTCGATGAGCGACGCGACGACCCCGACCGCCTCCGCGCGCGATTCGCATCTCTTTGCTCCGGGCCCGAAGCGAATCCTGGCGCTCGACGGCGGCGGCGTGCGCGGCGTCGTCGCGCTGGCGTTTCTCAAGAAGATCGAACAGACGCTCGAGGCGCAAGCCGGCCGGTTCGTGCGGCTCTGCGATCATTTCGATCTCATCGGCGGCGCGTCGACCGGCGCCATCATCGCCGTCGGCTTGGCGCTCGGCCACAACGTCGATCAAATTCACGACTTTTACTTGCGCCTGGCGCCGCGCGTTTTCCGCCCGCCGTGGGTGCGCCTTCCCGGCTGGAAGGCGATCTTCGACGCGCGCGCGCTGGCGGGCGAACTGCAAGGCGTCATCGGCGATCGCAGGCTCGACACGCTGGATCTGCAGTGCGGCATCGGCGTCATGCTCAAGCGCATCGACACCGCCAGCGCCTGGATTCTGACCAACAATCCGCGCTCGGCGTTCTGGGAGACTCCCTCCGACCATTCCTTTATCGGCAACCGCAATTATCTCCTGGCGAAGATCGTTCGCGCCAGCACCGCGGCGCCGACCTATTTCGATCCGCAGGAGATCGAAATCGTCGCCGGCGAACCGCCCGGCCTGTTCGTCGACGGCGGGCTGACGCCGCACAACAATCCGTCGCTGGCGCTGTTTCTCACGGCGTTCGTGCCAGGCTACGGCCTGGGGTGGGAAGCCGGCCCGGAAAAGCTGACGATCGTCTCGATCGGCGCGGGAACGTTCCGCGACCGCGCCGACTCGCGCTCGCTGAGCAAGGGGCTTTCGGCCAAGCTCGCCTTGCGCGCGATGACCCAGCAGATCGCCGACAATCAGCAGCTCATCCTGACGCTGATGTCGCTGCTCGGGGAAAGCCCGACGCCTTGGCCGATCAATTCCGAGATCGGCGATCTCGGCGCGGCGCCGGCGCCGCGCGGTCCTTTGTTCCGCTTTCTGCGCTACGACATGAGGCTCGAAGCCGAATGGTTCAGCGCCGCGCTCGGCGAAACGCCGACCGAGCGGCAAATCGATCAGATGCGGCGCTTCGACGACGCGGGGTCGATGCCCTTGCTCGGCGCTCTGGCCCGCGGAGCCGCCGAAATTCAAGTTCGCCCGGAAGATTGGGCGTCGCCGCCCGCCTCGCCATAGCGCCTTCGCGCCGGCCGGCCGCTCGCGTCTCTCGCCTTCGCCGCTGCGATGCAATATGTATTCTCGCGCCGCGACGGACGCGAGGCGGTCCTTCGCCCGGGTTACGCGACATCGCCAACCGGAACGATGCCGACGAGGACTCATGCGCGTGCTTCTCTCGGAGGGTTCCAGTCTCACCTCCCGGGAGGTGGCGACGCGAGTGGGCGAACTCGGCCATCACGTCGAGATTCTCTCGTCGACGCGGCTTTGTCTGACCCGGTTCACGCGGCATGTCCGCGAGGTCCATCGTGTTCCGAGCTTCGCGCGCCAGCCGCTGGCCTGGCTGGAAGCCGCCAAGACGATCGCCAGGGACCGCGCGATGGACGTCCTTTTTCCTACGCAGGAGCAGGTGTCGGTGTTGTCGGCGCGCAGAGCGAGCCTCGACGTCGCGACGATCGCGCCGGCGTTCGACTCTCTGCGGCGCGTGCAAGACAAGATTTCAGCGTATCGGACCCTCCAGCAGGCCGCTGTTCCCCAGCCGGAGTCGGCCGTGCTCGGAACCCTCGACGAACTGAATCAGGTGACGCGGTTTCCCGTGTTCGTCAAACGGCCGATCAGCACGGCGAGCGCCGGCGTGCGCCGCGCCTCATCGCCCGCCGAGCTGAAAGCGGCGGCGGCGGCGCTGGGACTGGGCGCTGGCGAAGTGCTCGTTCAACAGCAGGCGATCGGCCCGCTCGCGATGGTCCAGGCCGTCATCGACGACGGCCGCCTGGTGGCCTGCCACGCCAATTTGCGCGTTCGCGAAGGCGTGGGCGGCGGCGCTTCGATCAAGGAGAGCGTGGCGCTGCCCACGATGCCCGAACACGTCGAGGCGCTGGCGCGCGCGCTCAATTGGCGCGGTCCGCTGTCCATGGACGTCATCCTGACGCGCGACGGGCCGGTCGTGATCGACGTCAATCCCAGACTCGTGGAGCCGATGAACGCTTATCTTTCGGGGATCGATCTCGTGGCCGCGGCGCTTGATCTCGCGCAAGAAGGCCACCCGACGAGGCAGCCGGCCGGACGAACCGGCGTGCGCTCCCATCAGTTGTTGCTCGCGGTGCTGGGCGCGGCCCAACGGCATGAATCCAGGACGGCGGTCGCGAGCGAGTTGTTTCGCGCCCTTGCCAAGCGCGGCGAGTATGCGGGCTCTGTCGAGGAACTGACGCCGATCTCGGGGGACCCTATGGGGGCGATTCCCGTCATCGCGGCGGCGGCGGCGACACTGGCGCGGCCGTCGCTGTGGCGGCGCTTTCACGCGGGCGCGGTCGGACCCTATGCGCTGACCCCCGATGCATGGGAGCAAATCGTTGCGGCGGCGGATCAGGCCTGATCGAAATTCATGGCCTGCTCGAAGCGCGGATTGCGCGACGGCCGTTGGGCCACGCTCGGCTCCAGGACTCCGCGCCGCGATCCGCCTCCGGCCCGGTCCGTTGTGCGGCGCAACCGGTCCGCCTATCGATTCTTGAATGCGGCCGGACGCTTTTCGGCGAAGGCGCGCATGCCCTCCTTCTGGTCCTCGGTGGCGAACAAGGAGTGGAACACGCGCCGCTCGAAGCGCAGCCCTTCCGCGAGCGTCGTTTCATAGGCTCGATTGACGCATTCCTTGGCCGCGTAGACGGCCGGCGCGGAGAGCGCGGCGATCGCGCCCGCCGTCTTCAGCGCGTCCTCGAGGAGCGCGGCCGCGGGCACGACGCGCGAGACGAGGCCGGCCCGTTCGGCCTCGGCCGCGTCCATCATGCGGCCGGTCAGAACCATCTCCATCGCCTTGGACTTGCCGATGAAGCGGGTCAGGCGCTGCGTGCCGCCGGCGCCGGGGATGACGCCGAGCTTGATTTCCGGCTGGCCGAACTTGGCGGTGTCCGCGGCGAGGATGAAGTCGCACATCATCGCCAGTTCGCAGCCGCCGCCGAGCGCGAAGCCGGCCACCGCCGCGACGATGGGCTTGCGGGTCCGCGCCACGTTCTCCCAGCGCGAAAGGAAGTCCTGCAAGAAGACCTCGGGATAGGTCTTGGCCTGCATCTCCTTGATGTCGGCGCCGGCGGCGAAAGCCTTCTCGGAACCCGTGAGCACCATGGCCCCGATCGCCGGATCGGACTCGAAACCCTCGAGCGCCTGATTGAGCTCGGCGATCAGGGCGCTGTTCAGCGCGTTGAGCGCCTGCGGACGATTGAGGCGAATGAGGCCGACGCGGCCGCGGGTCTCGACGAGGATATTGGCGTAGGGCATCGCGGGGCTCCGCTCGCGGCGACGCCAAGACAGTAGCCAACGCGCAGGGAAATGGAAACCGCGAAGGCGCGAGCATTGACAGGCCGGCGCGCCCGCCCTTATGAAGCGCGCCGTGCCCAGGTGGCGGAAGTGGTAGACGCACTGGTTTCAGGTACCAGCGGTGCAAGCCGTGAAGGTTCGAGTCCTTTCCTGGGCACCAAGACAACTATACATAGTGTCTCATAGCGCCACATTTCACTGAAAAAACAAACGGTTACGCGCAGTTTTCGTCTCATGGCGAAACATAGCGTAACGTTGCTTTGCGCTCAAAAAGGGGTATTTTCCGGGGTAACGGTTCACCAGTTACTTCGGTCGTACCACCCAATGGCCCTTTCGCATTTCAGCATTGAGAACGCTAAACCCGCCCCAAAGCCGGTTAAGCTTGCCGACGGTGATGGATTATATCTCGTTGTCCAGCCAAACGGAAGCAAACTGTGGCGGATGAAATACTTCTTCTCTCGCAAGGAGCGGTCGCTGTCGTTCGGCGAATACCCGTACGTCTCGTTGGCAGACGCGCGCAGCAAGCGCGACGACGCGAAGAGATTGATCGCCCACGGCACCGATCCTGCGGTGCAACGGAAGCTCGACCGGATCGCGGCGGAGACCGCCACGCGCAGCACCTTCGGCCTCGTGGCGGCCGAATACATCGCCAACCTCGAAGCCGTCGGCAAGGCTCCGATAACGGTCGCCAAGAATCGTTGGCTGTTGCAAGACCTCGCCGCGCCGCTTGCCGGTCGCCCGATCGCCGACGTCGTACCCGCCGAGGTGCTCGACCTCCTGAAGCGGGTCGAACGAAGCGGGAGGCGCGAGACCGCGCGCCGGTTGCGGGGCGTCATCGGCGCGGTCTTTCGATTAGCGATCGTCACCCTTCGAGCGACCAACGATCCCACGTCCCCCCTCAAGGGGGCGCTGGTGCCGCCGAACGTCAGGCCGCGCGCCGCGATCACCGACGAACGGGAATTCGGTGCGCTCTTGCGCGCGATCGATGCGTTCGACGGCTAGCCGACGCTTCGCGCCGCTATGCAGTTTTGCGCGCTGACGTTTGCGCGGCCCGGCGAAGTTCGCGGTGCGATGCGCTCCGAGATCAATTTTAGCAAAGCGGTTTGGCGCATCTCGGCAGAGCGTACGAAGATGCGCCGCCCGCATGACGTTCCCCTCTCCCGACAGTCAATCGCCGTGCTTCGCGAAATTTGGCCGGCCTCCGAAAACGTCGACCTGATATTCCCCTCGCTCATCTCCCGCAAACGGCCACTCTCCGAGAACGCCTTCAATTCCAGTCTGCGCCGCATGGGCTTCGGTCAGGACGAAATGACCTCTCACGGCTTCCGCTCGACCGCGAGCACGATCCTCAACGAGAACGGCTTCAATCCCGACGTGATTGAAGCGGCGCTCGGGCATCAGCCCGGGAACGCCGTGCGCCGCGCCTACAATCGCGCGATCTATTGGCGCGAACGCGTCGAGCTCATGCAGACGTGGGCCGATATGCTCGACCACTTTCGCACGCTCGACCCCCGAACATCCGACACGAACGCCGAACGACGACATGCGCAGAAAGCGCCTGTCCTATATCGCCGGCCAGCACGAAACTGACAGCGCCGACGCTTCCCCACCACCTTCGTGACCACAGCAGATGGCACATCAGGTGGGGGAAAGGGTGGGGGAAACTGTTTCCCCCACCCAACGACCACAACACCCTGGTTTCGCGCCAGTTCGCGTGCGCTATCGCGCCCGACCCAATAGCTTTTCTTCTGCCTATCGGACATCAGCGGGCCACTTGCTCGGTCTCAAGGATACGTCGCTGCGGGAAAACCTATTGGGTCGGGCGCTCATGCGAGCGCCACGACGAACTGGCGCGGACGGTTCCCAACCGTTTCTTACCGCTCCCGACGCTTCCCGCTGGCACGTTACAATACCGACTGGCGCTCTTTCGCTCGCGCTCATCACGCGGGCAACGGCGGGCCTCTCTGACCGACCGAAGCTTGCACCAACGGCGCGAACACTCGGCACGGCACGGCGGCCCTCCCATGCTCACGAACCACGAAACGATTCTCGGCACGCTCTCGACAGGCGAGAGCGTGCCTTTGTTGCAAGCCGATCGCCGCCGGCACGTCTACGTCGTCGGCATGACCGGCGCCGGCAAGACCGGACTGTTGCTCAACCTCATGCACGCCGATCTCCAGGCCGGCGCGGGCTTCTGCTTTCTCGATCCCCACGGCGATGCGAGCCACCACATCGCCAGCCTGGCCCCGGCCGAGCGCCGGTCGGACGTGATCTATCTCGACCCGTCCGACCCCACCCACACCTTCGCCTACAATCCCCTATCGGCCATCCCCGAGGCCGAGCGCGCGACGGCCGCCACCAACATCGTCCAGTCATTCAAAAATATCTGGGCGACCAGCTGGGGGTCTCGCATGGAATACATCCTCGGCCATTGCCTGCGGCTGTTGCTCGACACGCGCGATCAGACATTGCTCGGACTCCCCCGCTTGCTTGTCGACGGCGACTATCGCGATTGGCTGGTGCGCCGTTGCCAAGACCCTGTCGTGCGCGCGTTTTGGTTGACTGAGTACGCCGCCTACGACACACGATTCCGCAACGAGGCGATTGCGCCGATTCAAAACAAGGTCGGCGCATTTCTCGCCAATCCGTTCATCCGATCGATCCTGTGTCAGAATTCCTCGACGCTTCATATTCCCGACGTGATGAACAAGGGCAAGGCGCTCATCGTCAATCTGTCAAAAGGCAATCTCGGTGCCGAGCCGGCGCATCTCTTGGGCGCGCTTCTCATCACCGCATGTTCGCAAGCGGCCGAGGCGCGCCGGCGCATGCCGGAGCACGAGCGCCGCGACTTCACGCTCTATGTCGACGAATTCCAAAACTTCGCGACCGAGAGTTTTGCTTCGATCCTGTCGGAAGCGCGCAAGTGGCGTTTGTCGCTCGTCGCGGCGAATCAGCAAATCGCGCAATTGCCGGAAGCCCTGCCACATGCCGTCTTCGGCAATGCCGGCACGCTCGTCGCATTCAGAGTCGGCGCACACGACGCCAAGCGTCTTGCCGGCGAACTCGGCATGAGCAATCCGGCGACGTTGACCCACACGAACAATCACCAGGCCTGGATTAAGCTCATGCGCGACGGCGCGCCGTTGGAGCCGCGCTTGATCCACACGCTCGCTCCCCCACCGCCGGGCTCGCGCTTGGCGAAGGTCATCGCCTTCGCGCATGCGTGCCACATGATGCCGCGCAAGCCTGTGGAAGAACGCATCGCCGCGTCATTCCCGAAGGCTCCGGCGAGGCGGCCGAGAAATCGGGGCAAACGCGATCCTGATAGGGGTTAAACTGGCTTGCGCTTCCGGGCACCGCCGCTCTTGCGGAGTTGACCAAGCCCAATCTTCTTCGCCAACGCCGATCGCTGCGCCGCGTAATTGGCGGCCACCATCGGATAATCGGCCGGCAACTTCCACTTCGCGCGGTATTGCTCCGGCGTCATTCCCAGCGCGGTCAGGTGTCGTCGCAGAGATTTGAATTTGCGGCCGTCGTCCAGGCAGACGAGATAATCGGGCGTGATCGACTTGCGAACCGAGACCGCCGGTGCCGCCGCTTGGGGTTCAGGCGCGGTCGGCGTGGCCGCCCCGCTCACGATCTTCATCAATGCTGCATGCACGGATTGAAGCAAGGTCGGCAGCTCAGCCGGCGGCAAAGAATTGTTGCCCACGAAGGCCGAGACGATCTCGGTCGCCAACGCGATCGGATCGAAAGACTCAGACACGGATGACGGCATGCAATAATCCTCCAATACTATTTGAGATACTTCGATATCCCCATGGTTGAGTCACTACAAGTTGGCGCGGAAGTTCCGCACACCATTTTTGCGACGGCTACGGTCGCGCTTCGTCCGGGCCGCATGGGCTGCCGCCGGTCGCGGCACGCTCCGACACACCCCGGCCGGCCGCGACACATGATAAAATTTGATCGCGTGAACATGCTGTCGCGCTGCGTCGCGGGTCTGCGCATCGCGCGTCATGGACCCACGTTTACAGCGTCCGCGTTTCGCGCTCCCAATCCCCATTATGGAGACATCGACCCTCAGAAGAAACCGGCCGCGCTCGCAGCCGACGCCGAGCGGCAAGCGCACCGCAATCACCGACAACGACATCTTCGGCATCTTCGAGCCGTTGAGCCGGCACGCGCAGCTCACCACCAAGCAGATCGTCGCCTTCGATGGTCGGTATGAGAGCAAGACCCGCAATCGTCTGACCGACCTCTATCACGAGGAGGGGCACTGGTTGGAGCGATTGAGCGAGAGCATCAAATTCGCGAACTCACTTTTCGTCGACGAGATGTATCGCCTTGGGGAAGACGCCGAGGACTTGTTGCAATGGCGCGGGATCATTCCGGCGGAAGATTGGGCGTGGGCGACGCGCATCGGCGGCAGCAGTACCGCGCCGTCGCGCATCCTTCGCCTCGCGCACGATCACATGGCCTCGCATATCGCGCTCGACATCGAGATCGGCGCTCGCGCCGCTCCGTATGTACGCTTCCGCAATCACATCGAGATCATCAGCGCATCGCCGGCTCGCACACAGACCTTCCCCAACCCTCTCAACATCGCAGTGCCGCCGATCGCCGACACGCCGAGATGGATCGAACCGGACGCCCTCTTCGCGATCGGCGAGCGCCACTTTGCCATCGAGGCCGACATGGGCACCGAGAGCATCGAGGCCGTCATCAAGCCGAAGATCAGAGCCTATCGCCAGATCGTTGCGACCGGCACAATCGACGACCACTTCGGCATCGACAATCTCGCCGTGCTCTTCGTCACCACAAACGAGAAGCGCATGCGCAACATGATGAAGGCGGTCGAGTCGATCGCAAGGAATGGCCGCAGCACGATGTTCGGCTTTGCGTGCCGTCCCGACCTCGGCCAGTTCACCCGCTCGCCGGCTCCGGACGGCCGAATGTTCCGCGAGCCGTGGCGCAGGGTCGGACATGACGACATGACGATTATCTCAGGTGTCGAGCGATTCGTTCCACTCGGAGCCAAGCACCCATGACAGTGCCGAAAGTTTGCCCCTAACCAACCCCCACTCAAAGTCGTCCCATCCTAAGTGTCCGTCCAGAGACTTTTCGAGTCATTTGAGTCGGTTGTCGGCGGTGGAGAAAATCGCTTGAAGAGCCCGACTCTTTTGTGATTCCTTGCGTGGCGTCGATTCGTGAGGCGCCA
>JBEKAL010000170.1:0-8802 GCA_050015935.1 Roseiarcus sp. | reverse complement strand
ATACGAAGGCCACGGATACAAACCCGCAGGCCCAAAGACCATAGCTCTCGGCCTGACCCGCTTCGACGCCATTCGCGTGGGTTGGGAAATGAAAAGAGATGTGTGACTCCCTTAGGCCGGCGGCCGCGCCTACAAAGCGCCGGAATTCTGCGCCGCGATGAGGAAACACACGGGCGTGCGCCGTGAGAAGGCGGCGCTTTCCAGTGGGTGCAAGTCCCACCCGGCGACCGCTCCAGCCGGAAGCAACCGGAGCAGTCATGGAGGCAACGAAATGGCTGAAGCCTTCGGTGTGGCGGGTCACGTTTTGGCGACGGCGCAAGTGTGCGGGCCACAACGCGAGTGAACGCCGAGCAAACCTCGAAAAGGACGATGTGCAGGCCGACCCGACAACTCTTTCGGGGAAGGCTGCTACGGCCGGGCGAGATGAGCGAAGACGACGCCCAGCCGCTGCGCCGGGGTAGTGGCGGCGGCGCGGACACGAGGAAAGCTCACGCAGCACGGGAAGCCCCAAAGCGAGGTCAGGGATGATCGACCAGACGCCCGCGAGGGACAGGCTGGGCGCTCTGGGGGTGGCGGAGAGGCTCGTAGCGCCGCTGAAGTCGCGCAACGCCGGCGGAGGGAAGGCGGCGCGACTTGTAGCTTGCTTGGTTCGGCGTCGCACATACCGGTCGATCGGAGGTCCTCATGGGTAAAATTTTTCGATTCGCGCTCGGCGCCGCTCTACTCCCCTTATGCTGTCCGTCGTCGGCCGCCTGATCTCTGGACGCATGTCGTCAGAGGATCGTTACGCGGCGATCGCCGCCGGCGATGACGCGGCGTGTCAGAGTTACGGCGCCCAGCCGGGCTCGCAGGCACGTGGGCGAAATGCAGTTCTCGCTGATGCGCGGCAGCGAATCGCATCGCGTTTTTTTTGCCTCGGAAAATCGCAGCCGTTTCGTCGATCTCAGCGCCGCGAGCGACGCCCCGCGCCCTTTGATGCGCGCGCGAGTATTCTGCATCCGCCCGGCGTCACGTCGCCTGATTGCCGCTGATCCGCAATTGCGGCGGCGCGGAACCGCCGCGCGCCAGGTCCGCTGTAGCCGGCTTGTCGAAATTCATGCCGAGCACCGCGCCCTGGCTCGCGCCCGAGATTACGTTGTCGGCGATAACCGCCGAGCCCGCGCCTTGGGCGATTGAGACGCCGATCCCGATCGGCGCATCGCGCACGACATTTCCCTGGACCGCGACGTCCCGCAGCGAGGCGCCCCAACCAACCAGAATCCCGACCCACGGCGCGCCCTCGATCACGTTGCCGCTGACCGTGGCGTCGGCCTCGACCTTGATGCCGAATTCGTGGCCGGATTGGTTTGGGTTGGGCCTCAGGTTGCGAATGATGTTGCCCGAGCAGACCGCGGCGCGGCCTTTGTGGTCGGCGAAATTGACCATTTGGACGCCGCAGGCGGCGCCGTCGATGGAATTGTTCGCAATGACGCAGCCTTCGAAGTCGAATTCTGCGAAGATCGCCGTCTCGCCGAGGTCGGCGCAGCTGTTGTCGCTGACGAGGACGCCCGCTCCGCCGTTGTTGCGCACGGCCGTGTAGGCGCAGCGGCGGATCGTGTTGTTCGTGACCACGACGCCGCCGGCGCGGAATATCGAGACGCCGTTGCCGTACTGGCCGTCGCCGCCGGAAATGTTCTTGATGTCGCTGACGCGGTTGCCCGAGACGCGCGTGCCGTCGTCGCCGCCGGTTGAGCGCCACACCTGGATGCCGTTGTCGCCGCAGCGTTCGACGCGGTTGTCGTCGATGACGAGCCCGTTCGCATCGGTGGTGAAAACGCCGCCCGCGGCGATGTCCTGGATGCGGTTGCGCTCGATCCACCCGCCGCAACCGCGCAACCGCAGCCCGACGCCGCCGGAATGTTCAATGGCGCAGTCGGAGATCGACAGCTCGCCGACATTCGAAAAGTCGATGAGGCCGCGGTCGCTTTCGAGCGAGACGTCGGCGCCGTCGAAGACCAGACCCGAGAGCGTGATGCGCGCGGCGCTTTCGGCCGCGATGAGCGGTCCGCCGCCTCTAAGCACAAGCCGCGTCGCGCCGGGAAAACCGATGAGCCGGGCCCCATCGGGAAGACGCAGGCCTGCGGTATGCAGCGTTCCCGCCCGCAGGATGCAGGGACGGCCGGCGCGAGTCGCGGCGTCGACGGCGCGTCGAAGCGCAGCGCTCGCGTCGGCGCCCGAGCCGAGTTCCTCGCCGTGGCCGCCGTCAATGGGCGCGAGGCCGGCCCCAGCAAAGCCAATGGCGCCAATCATCATCTTGCGTCGATTGATCTTCATGCGCACCCCCCAGAATGCAGTCGTTTGAGATTTTCCCATGCCTTACCAGCGCCTGCGCGGGCGAATAAAGCATAGGGAAGAGGCGCGGGTCGAACGCTTCTCGGCGCCGTCCGCGCGTTGAGCACAGAAACGCGCCAGGGCTTCGGTGAGCGCGTCTTCGACGAGGAATGCGTCCAGGCCTTCGAAATCGAAGTTTATGCCTGCCTTGCTCGCGACCGTCGCTAGAATGTCTTCATCGATCACCCGCGCCTTGGTCCGGCGAGCATCCGAAACGGAACGGGCGAGGTCGGAATAGGTCGTGATCCGTGTCCGGCGATGAAATTCGGCGTCGTCGAGCGGGCGTCGCGGAAGCCGGCTTGCGTATTCCTGATCGCGCTTCGCGAGGTCGTCGAGATAGACGGCGACCAGCCGGTCGATCTTCTCGCGGGTTAGGGTCGGTTGCGAACGCACCATACGAAAAACCTCGTCGCAGAGCAGACCGAATCGCCTGCTCGCCGAGTGTCGCTCGAAAGTTGGCAAGACGCCAATCGAACGCACAATCTCGCGCCGCCCGAAACGCGCCATGAGGCCCCTTGGAACGATTCGACGAAGGTGTGTCGCGGCGCCGCGCTGGCGCATGCGCCTGCCGTATCCCATGCCCGTCTCCGGCCGGGATCGCGCGTTCAGGCGGCGACCGGAAGGGACCAGCGAAATGGACCAGCATGGACTCGCAGGAATCCGCGAATGTCCAGTCAGATCAATACCTCAGTCAAATCAAAGGGTTGGCGGAGATGTTGGCTGGGGGACCTGGATTCGAACCAAGATTGACGGAGTCAGAGTCCGCAGTTCTACCGTTGAACTATCCCCCAGAAGACGCCGAGCGCATTGCGCCGCGCCGGGTAAATAGCGAGCCCGCGCGGCGGAGGCAAGTGCCCGGCGCAAATCGAACCGCGCGAGGGCCGGGCTCGGGCGCGAGCGCGCCCGGCGCAAACGGCGCGCCTTGCCTTCGCGGCGCAATTGACTAGAATATACGCACTATGACAGTTGCGCAGAATTTAGGCAATGGTCCGGTTTCGTCGTCTCGCGTGGGGCCGATCGGAGTGGACGGCGGCGCGATGCTCGCGCCGATGTCGGGCGTCAGCGACCTCGGCATGCGCCGCGCCGCGAGCCGCTTCGGCGCGACTTTGGTCTTTTCCGAGATGGTGGCGAGCCGGACTTTCCTCGGCGGCGACGCGGAAAGTCGTTTACGCGCGCAGGTCGACGGCGTCGGCTTGCACGCCGTGCAACTCGTCGGGCGGGAGCCGCGCGCGATGGGCGAGGCGGCGCGACGCGTCGAGGGCGCGGGCGCTCGCGTCGTCGACATCAACATGGGCTGTCCGGCCCGGCGCGTCGCCGGCGGCCTGGCGGGAAGCGCGCTGATGCGCGATCTCGATCACGCCTCGCGCATCATCGAGTCCGTCGTGGCGGCGGTCAGCGCGCCCGTGACCGTCAAAATGCGACTCGGATGGGACGATTGTCAGCGCAACGCCCCGCAGTTGGCGCGCCGCGCCGAGAAAGCGGGCGCGGCGATGATTACGGTTCACGGACGAACGCGACGCCAGTTCTTCCGCGGACGCGCCGATTGGCGCGCCGTCGGGGACGTCGTCGCAGAGGTCGGCGTTCCCGTCGTCGTCAACGGCGATTGCCGGAGCCTCGAGGACGCCCGCGCGATGCTCGCGGCCTCGGGAGCGCGCGCCGTCATGATCGGCCGCGCCGCGGTCGGCGCGCCCTGGATCGTGGGGGCGATCGCGCGCGCCCTGCAAACCGGCGCGCCGTTCGCCGAGCCGCCGCTCGATGAGCGTTGCGACGCCGCCCTGTCGCATTTGGATTCGTTGCTGGCGGCATTGGGCGGGCGCGCAGGGCTTCGTCACGCCCGCAGGCATCTGGCCGCTTACGCCGAAAAGGCGGGCGCGGCGCCGGCGATCCGCTTCGCGCTGGTGACGAGCGAGGACGCGGACGTCGTCATGGGATTTCTGGCGCGCGTGTTCGAAAGCGCCGAGGGCAGGGAGGCGGCATGAGCCCGTTCGATCGCGCGAGAAGCCCGCCGACCGCCGCGCGGCCCGACCCGCTGCAGCTCCTCAACGCGCTGCCGCAGCCGGTGTTGGCGATCGACGCCGACGGCTCCATTCGAGAGGTCAATACCGCAGCGGAGCATTTTTTCGACATGGGCCGCGCGATGCTGCTGCGCTCGCGCCTCGTCGACATTCTGCCGTTCGGTTCGCCGGTCATCGGGCTCGTCGCGGACGCCATGGCCGATCAGGCGACGGTGAACGGATACAAGTTCGACGTCTCCACGCCCCGGACCGGCCTCGGCCGCGTCGTCGACGCCTTCGTCTCTCCGCTGCCGCAAAGCGGGGGCGGGGTGACGCTGTTGCTGCAAGAACGATCAATTGCCGAAAAAATGGACAGACAATTGACCCATCGCAGCGCCGCCCGCTCGGTTACGGCGCTCGGCGCCATGCTCGCCCACGAGATCAAGAACCCTCTGTCGGGCATTCGCGGCGCCGCGCAACTGTTGGAAACCTCCGTCGGCGACGACGATCGCGCGCTGACGCGGCTGATTTGCGAGGAAACCGACCGCATCGTCAAACTGGTCGATCGCATGGAGTCGTTTTCCGACGAGCGTCCGACGGCGCGCGAGAGTCTCAACATCCACGCGGTGCTGGATCACGTGAAGCGCCTCGCGCAGGCCGGTTTCGCCCGACACGTCCGCTTCAACGAAATGTACGATCCGTCGTTGCCCCATGTGCTGGGCTCGCGCGATCTGTTGATTCAGGTCTTCTTAAATTTAGTGAAGAACGCTGCAGAAGCTATTGGCGACGAAAACATTGACGGCGAGATCATACTCTCGACGGCGTATCGTCCCGGCATGCGGCTGAAGGTCGGCGCGGGCGCGGATTCGGTCAGCCTTCCCCTCGAAATCTGCGTTCGCGACAACGGGCCGGGCGTGCCCAGCGACATCGCCGGCAATCTGTTCGATCCCTTCGTCACCTCCAAGTCGTCGGGTTCTGGCCTGGGACTTGCACTCGTCGCCAAGGTGATCGGAGACCATGGCGGCATCGTCGAATTCGAATCCCATCCGCGCCGAACGACCTTCCGCGTCCTCATGCCGCTCGACACGCAACGAACGGCCGGGGCGGCGGACGACAGCGGCGGCCTCGAGCGTCGCGCGGACCGCGGCGCGCACTAGGAGGGGCCCGTTCGAGCCGACAAGGGGCAGCATCCAGCAAATTTAGGCGCCTTCCCGATTCTCGAGGGATCGGGGAGCGCCGGCAAGGAGCGATTTCATGCCGTCAGGGCATATTCTCGTCGCCGACGACGACGCAGCGATCAGAACGGTTCTCAATCAGGCGCTGTCGCGCGCCGGTTACGAGGTGCGGACGACGGGAACCGTCGCGGGCCTGTGGCGGTGGGTGGCCGCCGGCGAGGGCGACCTCGTCATCACCGACGTCCTGATGCCCGACGACAACGCCTTCGAATTGCTGCCGCGCATCAAACGGATGCGGCCCGACCTGCCGATCATCGTCATGAGCGCGCAAAACACCTTCATGACGGCGATCAAGGCCTCCGAACGCGGCGCCTATGAGTATTTGCCCAAACCCTTCGATTTGAAGGAACTGGTTTCGATCGTCGGGCGCGCTTTGGCCGAACCTCGCCGCCGTCGCGAAAGCGCCGCCGAGCCGCAGGCGGTCGCCGAATCGATGCCGCTGGTCGGCCGCTCGCCGGCGATGCAGGAAATTTTCCGCTCGCTGGCGCGACTGATGCAGACCGACCTGACGGTGATGATTTCCGGCGAATCCGGCACGGGCAAGGAGTTGGTGGCGCGCGCGCTGCACGACTACGGCAAGCGCAAGGCCGGGCCGTTCGTCGCCATCAATATGGCGGCGATCCCGCGCGATCTGATCGAAAGCGAATTATTCGGACACGAAAAAGGGGCGTTCACCGGCGCCAACGCGCGGTCGATGGGGCGCTTCGAACAGGCCGAGGGCGGCACGCTCTTTCTCGACGAGATCGGCGACATGCCGATGGAGGCGCAGACCCGTTTGCTTCGCGTGCTGCAACAGGGCGAATACACCACGATCGGCGGACGCACGCCGATCAAGACCAACGTTCGCATCGTCGCGGCCACCAACAAGGACCTTCGCTACGCGATTCAGCAGGGCTCGTTCCGCGAGGATCTGTTCTTTCGTCTGAACGTGGTGCCGCTGCGCCTGCCGCCGCTGCGCGAACGGACGGAGGACATTCCCGATCTCGTGCGCCATTTCTTTCAAAGAGGCGTCGCCGAGGGACTCGCGTCCAAGAATCTGGACGCCGCCGCCATGGATCGGCTGCGCCGTTACGCCTGGCCCGGCAATATTCGCGAACTGGAGAATTTGACGCGTCGGATCGCGGCTCTTTATCCCCAAGAGGTCATCACCGAGCAACTGATCGAGGTCGAACTCGGCTTGAGCGCGCCGCTGCAGAGCCTAGGGGCGCCCGGCGCGGCCGATCTCGGCGGCGCTAAGCGCGAAGCCGCCGCCGCGCAAGAGCAATTCGTCTCGGGACTCGAGCGTCACGTCGGCGAATTGTTCCGTTCGTTCGGCGATTCCTTCCCGCCGGTCGGATTGTATCATCGCGCGCTGCGCGATCTGGAAGTCCCGCTGATCGCCGCTACGCTGGCGGTCACCCGAGGCAACCAAATCAAGGCGGCGGAGATCTTGGGGTTAAACCGCAACACCCTGCGCAAGAAAATTCGCGATCTGGATTTACGCGGGATGCGCGAGCTCAAATGAGCTTCGCCCCTATTTTGTCGTAATCCTGCAACATCGTTGCAATGGCGCCACTCTTAAATCCGAGCGCGCCAACGGCGGGCGGCGGCGAAGATTGCAGACGTGACAATCCAACAATCGCAAAGGGACGCCGGGGCTTTGGCGGTTCACGCGCCCGCGGAACGCTTCGGCGACGGACGGATGTCCAGTCGCTTCGGGCCGATCGCGGTCGGCGGCGCGCTGATTTTAGCGCTCGCGACCTTCGTCGTTTTCGCCGGCTTCACGCCGATCATTCCGACGTCCGCGGTCGTCTTGACGATCCTGGCCGGCGACGGGTTGATCGTCATTTGCCTATTGGTGCTGATCGGCCTGGAATTGCGCAACCTTCGCGCCGCGCGTCGCGCCGCGCGCGCCGGCGCGCGGCTGCATAATCGGGTCGTGGCGCTGTTCTCGCTGGTCGCAGCGATCCCGGCGCTGGTCACCGCGGTCGTCGCCACCGTTTCCGTGGAATGGGCGATCAATCCGGCGTTCATGAAGGACGTCGGCGCGTTCCTCAACGAATCCGGCGCCTTGTCGCAATTATATCAGGAATCGCAGTGCCGCGCGTTGCTGCGTGAAGCCGAACTGACGGCCGGCGACCTCTCGCAGGGCGCGCGTCTATTGCGCTCGGACCCCAATTTGTTTCGCGACTATCTCAGCGCGCGCGCCCACACGCTCGGCTTCACGGCCGCGGCGGTGATCAAGACCGACGGATCGGTGACCGAGATGGCCGCCGGCTCGGATCCGAAGCTGATCGCCAAGCCCGAGAGCTCCGACTTCAGCGCCGCCGCGGCGCGACAGCCGTTATGCGGCCTCTTGGGCGGCGGCGAAGTGTTCGTCGCGATGCGGCCGATCGAAGGTTTGGACGACAGCTTCTTCTATGCTGCGCGGGCGATCGACCCGATCTCGGACAAGGTGGCCCGAGAGGCCTCGGGCGTTTCGGCGATCTTCGCCAATTTCGTATCGCACCGGCGCAACATCGAGTTGGGATTCGCCAGCGTGTTCGTGATGCTGTCGCTGACGATGCTGATATCGGCGGTGTGGATGGGATTGACCTTCGCCAATCAGCTCGTCGGGCCAATTCGGCGCCTCATTCGCGCCACCGACGAAGTCGCCTCCGGCAACCTCTACGTGCAGGTGCCGACGCGTCGTTCCGAAGGCGACCTCGGCCATCTCGGCGAGACGTTCAACAAGATGACCTTGGAGTTGCGTCAGCAGCACAACCGACTGACCGCGGCGAACGCGCTCAACGACGAGCGGCGCGCCTTCATCGAGGCGGTGCTCTCCGGCGTCTCCGCTTGCGTGCTCGGCGTCGATCCCGATGGCGTCGTCACGGTCAGCAACGCCGCCGCGGAGCGTCTGCTCTGCCCGAGCCCCAATGCCGCGGGGCTCGTCGGCCGACCGATCGAAGATGTCTTTCCGCGGCTCGCTCAGATCTTGTCGGAAGCGCGGTCGATGAATTTGAAATCGCATCAGGGGCAGGCGACGTTGTTGCGCCACGGCCGCGAGCGCTTGCTCAATGTGCACGTGACTGGGGATCCCCAGCACGGGGATCAAGGCAGCGTGATCACGCTCGACGACATCAGCGAACTCGTCACCGCCCAGCGCAGCGCCGCCTGGGCCGACGTCGCCCGCCGCATCGCCCACGAAATCAAGAATCCGTTGACGCCGATCCAGCTTTCCG
>JBEKAL010000169.1:0-8879 GCA_050015935.1 Roseiarcus sp. | reverse complement strand
CACGGCGTTGATCCTTTTCTGTGTCCGGATGAGTCGCGAAACCCTCCGAACCCAGTAGAATCAATGTCGTGCGCCTAATCAAGCACAATCCGTGCCGGACAGCCGTGGGCTTGTCCCGGCCAGGACGGCGGTCGGAATTTTCGGCAATTGGCATGATTCCACGGATTTGCAATGCTATTGTCCGCCGGTCCGACCGGCGCCGATCGAGGCGCCTGCCGCGGCGGGCGGGCGACGCGAGCCGATTCATTCATTTCGTCCGCGCGAGGCTCTTTGCTGATTGGCGGCGCCATGCGATGATATCGGCGGTTTTCGGCCTCGGACTGAAACGAAATTGATCGAGCAGGCGATTTTTTCTTGCATCGGGTTTCTGGTCGCCGCGCTCCTGGCGGTGGCGGCGGCGCCCGCGATCTCGCGCCGCGCGCTGCGTCTCGCCGAGGCGCGGGCGCGCCTGCTGGCGCCGTTGACCGAAGCGCAGGCGATCGCGGAGCGCGACGCGCTGCGGGCGCAGCACGCGGTCGATCTGTTGCGCCTGGAGCAGCGCCTGAGCGCGGCCGAGGACGTCGCCGCGCGGCGGCAAATCGAAATCGGCCGACACGCGAACCGAATCGTGGCCCTCGAGGACGTCTCCGCCGAGCGCGCGGCCGAGATCGCCGCGCAGCGCGAGGAGCTCGGCGCGTTGCAACGCGAAGTGCGCGAACTGTGCGGTGAGCTCGGCGCCGTTCAAATCGAACTTCGCGATCTGACGTTTCAGCGCGACGCGTCGGATGCGGAAGCCGCCGCGGCGCAGGCGAGCCGGCTCGATCTGGAAACCCTCGTCGACCAGAACCGCACGACGATCGCGACCTTGGAGACGCGGGTCGCCGGCCTCGAAATCCGGCTGGCGGACAGCGAGCGCGCGGCTTCGGCCGCGGCGAAGACGGCCGAAGCCGAACGCGCGCGCCTTTCCGCCGCGCTCGCCGAACGCGACGGCGAGCTCGGCGAACGCGACGCCGCCAACCGCGATCACGCTGATCAATTGAGCGCTCTCGCCACCGCGCAGGCGATCGTGGATGGGGCCTTGCACGCCGAACGCGCCGAGTCGGGAAGCGAAGTCGATCGGCTGCGCGCCGGCCCCGCCGAGGCCTCGCCCAACGGCGGGGCGGCGAGCGATCAGGCGCTTCGCAAAGCCATTGCGCGCCTGGGGCGCGACATGGCGCGTCTGAACGGCAAGGCGCGCGGGGCCGAGGCGGAGCCGTCCAATCTCGTCAATTTCGACCGGCGCGACGCGCACGCGCATCCCGCCGGTTCTAGCGAGGCGACGCATTCGGCGCCGGCGGGCAAGATCCGCCAGGGCCAGCCGATGGCTCCCGAGAGATAGGCGGCGCTTTTTACGCCGCCGCGAATCTGCCTAGTTGAGCGCGTCGCGGCGCTGAGGGCGCCGCTCAGCGGCATGGGGAAACCAATGGCCGAGCCTCTGGAAGACGCCGTCGAATCCGAAGACAAGAAGATTGCGTTGATCATCGCCATCCTGGCGCTGTTCCTCGCTCTGGCGGAAGCCGGCGCCAAGAACGCGGAGCATCGCTCGACCGAACAGAACATCGAATCCTCCGATCTTTTCAATTTCTATCAAGCCAAGAAAGTCCGCTCGACGATCGCCGAGACCGCCGCTCAGGCCTTCGAGGTCGAGCGCGCCGCGGCGAGCGACCCCAAGGCGCAGGACGCGTTCGAAAAGCAGATCGCGGACTGGAAGGCGACGGTGGCGAAATTCGAAAAGGATCCCAAGAAGCCCGAGGACAGCCTGGACGCGATTCAGGAGCGCGCCGTCGCGGCGTCCGAGGGACGCGAATTGTCCAACCGCAGGCTCGAACATTTCGAGTACGCCAGCGGGGCGCTGCAAATCGCGATCGTCCTCGCTTCGGCGGCGATCATCACCGGAGTGTCCATTCTGGCCTGGGTCGCCGCCGGTCTCGGCGTGATCGGCGCCGTTCTGATGGCGTTCGGCTACTTCGCCCCGACCGTGCTGAGCTTCCTGGGCTGAGTGCGACAGCGCGCCGCGCTGCCGGTTACGAAAACGCCGCGCGCGCACCGTAATTTCGCCTTGGCGGCAATGCGACATGAGCCCCTCGCTCTCCAACGATTCGGAACCTTCGAGGACTCGCCATGCGCTGCATCGCTCGCTCGCTGTTCACCCTCGCCGCAACGGCGATTTTCCCGGCCGGCGCGTCGGCCGGCGAGATCGAAGCCGCCTCCAAGATCGACGCGGTGACCGTTTATCCCGACGCCGCGATTGTCACGCGGGTCGCCGAAGTCGATCTTTCCCAGGGCGATAACGTCCTTGTTTTCAAGGATTTGCCGCTTGCGCTCGATCCGGCCTCGCTGCGCGTGGAGGGCGTGGCCGGCGCGGCCCTTACGATCGGCGCGGTGGAAACGCGCATCGCGCCGGCCGTCGCCAAGGCGCCCGACGACGCGCTCTCCGCGAAGATCGCCGATCTGCGCGGCGAGCGCGAGGGTCTGCAAACGACCATTGACGCCCTGCAAGCCAAGCGCGCGATGATCGTGCGTTTTTCGCAGAGCGGACCCGAAAAGCTCTCGCCCGACGCCAAGCCCCTCGATATCGGCGCCTGGCCCGCCGCGTGGGACGCCGTCGAAGCGGCGCTCGCCAAGGTCGGCGCCGATCTGCGTCCCGCGCTCGACAAGGCGCGCGCGCTCGACGACGAGATCAAGGCGCTGGAAAGCGAGCGCCAGAGGCCGCGCCCCGAGGCGGCCAAGCGAACGGCGAGCGTCGCGCTCTCGGCCGCTCAGAGCGCGCACGCTTCGCTCTCGCTCTCCTACCACGTCGCCGGCGTCGGCTGGGTTCCCGTCTATGACGCGGAGCTGAAAACCTCGGACGAGGCGAACAGCCTGACGCTGACGCGGCGGGCCGGGATTTCGCAGACCACCGGCGAGGACTGGAGCGACGTCGCGCTCACGGTCTCGACCGCGCGCGTCGCCCGCGCCGTCGACGTCGCCGACGTGGAGAGCGAGAAGATCGACTTCTGGGAACCCGAAGCGTTCGAGGGCGCCGCCCGCTTGCCGCACAAGGCGATGGCGAAGGCGGCTCCGACGCCGGTCGGAGCCGCGCCGACGGAGGCGGCGTCCGAGGCGACCCCCGCGCCTCCTCCCGCGCCGATCGTCGCGCAACAGGCGACGGCGCAGTTGCAGGCCAACGCCTATTCGGCGGAATTCAAGGCGCCGGGGCGGGTCACGCTGGCGAGCGACGGCGCGCGGAAGTCGTTCGTGCTCGGCCGCCTCGTCGCGCAACCGACGATCGCGGTGAAGACCGCCCCGGGCGTCGATCCGACCGCGTATCTGGAGGCGCATTTCGTCGATGCGGAGGATGCGCCGATTCTCGCCGGCGAGGTGGCGTTGCTGCGCGACGGCGCTTATCTCGGTCAGGGCCGGATCGGCTTCGTCGCGCCGGGAGACGGCGTCGATCTCGGGTTCGGCGGCGACGACAAGATCAAGGTTCAGCGCGCGCCGGTCAACCGCAAGGAGAACGATCCGACCTGGTATAATCAGACCAAGATCGAGACGCGCGAATTCGTCACCAGCGTCAAGAACCTTCACGCTTTCCCGATCAAGGTGCAGGTCATCGATCAGATGCCGGTGTCGGAGAACGTCGCGATCTCCGTCGATCTTTCGCCGGCGACGACGCCGCCCACGGAAAAACAAGTCGGCGACAAACGCGGGGTGATGAGCTGGACGCTCGATCTCAAGCCGGGCGAATCGAAAGACATCCGTTTCGCCTATCGTCTGAAATGGCCCGCCGATCGCGAGATCATGATCGACGGCGCGCCGCTGGCGACGGGCGCGCCATAATCGGGGCGACGGCCTCGCGACGACAATCCGGCTTGGTCGACGGACCCGAGTTCAGGCGGGGTCGTCGAAAAATCGGCGCCCCGAAGCGAAAGCGAAGGCGCGCCGCCGGCGCAGCGCGGCGGGGGTCAGCGCCGTTTCCTTGATCCAGTTCCGGGGCCCGGCGCGCGTCAGGGATTCGTTCGCGGCCGGCCCAAGCGGACGGCTGGGGGTCGCCGATGCGCCGGGATCGAGGACAGGTCGGCAACGGGCGCGCGGTCGGGCCGAATCGCCGATCATCGCCGCGACGACCAGTTCCGCCGCCGCCGGGTTGAGGGCGTCTTTCAGACGCGCCAGGGCGCCGACGCGGCGATAATCGGCGCCGTCCTGCAGATCGCGCGAAGTCAAGATGCGCACGGTGACGTCGTTAGGCGCGCCGAGCGCCGCGAGCGCGACCGCCAGCGGCTCGCCGGAAGAATCGCGGGCGATCCTTTCGGCGAGTTCGTGGGAGCAGTCCAGCGCCTCGGCGAGGGCGCCCGCGAAGCGTTCGGGTTCGCCGCCGAGCGCGAATCGCTCGAGCCCAGCGATCGCCTCCGACGTCTCGCGCCGCCAGACGGGGGTTCTCGGCCCTCCGAGCGCGGCGCGTTGAGCCACGGTCATGATCTCGGCGCGCTGGCTCGAATCGGCTTCGAGGAACAGCGCCGCCTGCTCCAGGCCCGTGGGCCCGCGATCGAGCAGCGCCTCGGCCAGCCGTCGATCCAGCGCTCCGTCGATCCGCTGTTGGGCGCGACGGGCGAGCGCGGCGTAAAGCCGCGCGTCGATCGGGGCGCGGCGGTTTCGCGCCAGCGCCAGCAGAACTTCGATTTCGTCGTGATCGGCGAGGATGCGAACGAGTTCGGCGTCGAGGTCGTCGCGCCGCGCCACGGCGCGGGCGCGCGCATCGTCCCCCGCGGCGGCGGCGAGGAGCCGCTCGCGCGGCAAGACGGTCGCGCATTGCAGAACATGGAGCGCGGCTTCGCCGCCCAGGGATTCGAGGGTCGCGAGGACGTCGGCGGCCTCGGCGCAAGGCGCGAGTTTGCGCGCGAGGGCGCAGCGCGTCGCATCGTCGGCGTCCCTGAGGCCCTCGGACAGCGCGGCCGCGAACTCGGCGCCGTGCGCGAGCGTCTGAAACGGGCTCGTCAGGAAATAATCGGTGGCGACGCGCAGCCAGAGCCGCCGGTCGGCGGGCCGCGGGCTGCGCGCCAGCGTCGCGAGGAAAGGCAGATCGGCCGGAGAGAGATCCGAAGCCACGAAACGCGCTCCATTTTGCAACGAGGAAACAGCGTCAGATTACGGCGTTCTCGTTGACCAAGTATTAACCTTCACCTTGCGTAATGTGTCCCATGGCGCGACGCGCGACACGGCGCCGAACGCCGTCGGGGTTTGGCTATGGGCGAGCTTGTCGTTTTTCGGCCCGCGGGGGGCCTAGAGCGAAAGAACCACGCGTCGCGCAACGAAGACGCGCAGATCGTCTTCTTCACCGGCGTCCGTTATCAGCGCTCGAGCGAATCGGCCGCGCCGGCGCGCGAGGGGGACTCCAGCGAGACGCCGTCGGGCGGAATGGGCGGCGCCGGCGGGGGCCGACGCAAGCGGCGCGGATAGCTCTTAAGAACATTTCTCCTTGCCATTCCCGGCATCGTCCTGTAGCAGCGGCGGCGGGACACCTCTCCCCAACGAGAGGCGCCCATCTGAAAGGATGGCGAATCATGACGAACATACCCCCCGCGCGGCCTCGCAACGCGTGTTTTTCTTCCGGCCCCTGCGCCAAACGGCCCGGCTGGACCCCCGAAGCACTCAAGGACGCGGCGCTCGGACGCTCGCATCGCGCCAAGTTCGGCAAGGCCAAGCTGAAGCAGGCGATCGAACTGACGCGCGAAGTCCTCGGCGTTCCCGCCGACTATCGCATCGGCATAACCCCCGGCTCCGACACCGGCGCGGTCGAGATGGCGCTGTGGTCGCTCATCGGCGCGCGGCCCGTCGACGTGCTGGCGTGGGAGAGTTTCGGCGAAGGCTGGGTCACCGACATCGTCAAGCAGCTCGAGCTCAAGGACGCGCGCGTGCTGAAGGCGCCCTACGGCGAGCTGCCCGATCTCGCCCAAGTCGATTGCGACCACGACGTCGTGTTCACCTGGAACGGCACGACCTCGGGCGTCCGCGTTCCCGACGCCGAGTGGATCGCCGCCGATCGGAAGGGCCTGACGATCTGCGACGCGACCTCGGCCGCCTTCGCCCAGGACCTCGATTGGGCCAAGCTCGACGTGACGACTTTCTCCTGGCAGAAGGCGCTCGGCGGCGAGGCGGCTCACGGCATGATCGTGCTCAGCCCGCGCGCGGTCGCCCGGCTGGAGAGCTACAAGCCGGCGTGGCCGCTGCCGAAACTCTTCCGTATGACCAAGGGCGGCAAGCTGATCGAGGGCATATTCGAGGGCGAGACGATCAATACGCCTTCGATGTTGTGCGTCGAGGACTACATCGATGCGCTGCTGTGGGCGAAGTCCCTGGGCGGCGTCGCGGCGCTGTTCGCGCGCGCCGACGCCAACGCTCACGCGATCGCCGATTGGGTCGCGCTGACGCCCTGGATCGACTTTCTCGCCCGCGTCCCCGCGACGCGCTCCAACACCAGCGTCTGCCTGAAGGTGGTCGATCCGGCGGTCGCGGCCCTGCCGGCCGAGGCGCAGGCGGCCTTCGCCAAGGGGCTCGCGAGCCTGCTCGAAAAGGAGAAGGTCGCCTACGACATCGGCGCCTATCGCGACGCGCCGCCGGGCTTGCGCATCTGGTGCGGCGCGACGGTCGAAAGAAGCGACCTCGGAGCGCTGACGCTGTGGCTCGACTACGCCTTCGCGCTGGAAAAGGCCAAGCTCGCCGAGGCGGCTTGAGGCGCCGCTCTTCCCTTCCCCTGCACGGGGGAAGGGCCGCCCTCAAAATCGACGTTCACAGACGGGACTCTCATCATGGCTCCGCGCGTTCTCATTTCCGACAAACTTTCCCCTGCCGCCGTCGCCATCTTCAAGGAGCGCGGCGTCGAGGTCGACGTCAAGCCCGGCCTCGACAAGGAGGAACTGGCCAAGATCATCGGCGACTACGACGGCCTGGCGATCCGTTCGGCGACCAAGGTGACCGCCAAGCTGCTCGATCACGCCAAGAAGCTCAAAGTGATCGGGCGCGCCGGCATCGGCGTCGACAACGTCGACATTCCCGCCGCCACCGCCAAGGGCGTCATCGTGATGAACACCCCGTTCGGCAATTCGATCACCACCGCCGAGCACGCGATCGCGCTGATGTTCGCGTTGGCGCGCCAGCTTCCCGCCGCCGACGCCTCGACCCAGGCGGGCAAGTGGGAGAAGAACCGATTCATGGGCGTCGAGCTGACCGGCAAGACGCTGGGGATCATCGGCTGCGGCAACATCGGCTCGAACGTCGCCTCGCGCGGCCTCGGCCTGAAGATGCGCGTCATCGCCTACGATCCGTTCCTCAGCGCCGAGCGCGCCGCCGAAATCGGCGTCGAGAAGGTCGAACTCGACGAACTGCTGAAGCGCGCCGACATCATCACCCTGCACACGCCGATGACGGCGCAGACCAGAAACATCCTTTCCGCCGAGAACATCGCCAAGGCCAAGAAGGGCGTGCGCATCGTCAATTGCGCGCGCGGCGGCCTGGTCGACGAGGCGGCGCTGCGCGCCGCGCTCGACTCCGGCCACGTCGCCGGCGCCGCCTTCGACGTGTTCGTCAACGAGCCGGCGACCAAGAACCCGCTGTTCGGCCATCCCAATGTCGTGGCGACGCCGCATCTCGGCGCCTCGACCAGCGAGGCGCAGGAGAACGTCGCGCTGCAGGTGGCCGAGCAGATGTCGGATTATCTCATGCGCGGCGCGATCGCCAACGCGGTCAATTTCCCCTCGATCACCGCCGAAGAGGCGCCGACCCTCAAACCCTACATCGCGCTGGCCGAGGGGCTCGGCTCGTTCGCCGGGCAGCTCACCGAGGACCCGATCGCCAAGGTCACGATCGCCTACGAGGGCGCGGTCGCCGCCCTGAAGATCAAGGCGCTGACTTCGGCGGCGATCGCCGGTCTGCTGAGGCCCTCGCTCGAGGACGTCAACGTCGTTTCCGCGCCTTCCATCGCCGCCCGTCGCGGCATCGTGATCGAGGAGGCGACCCGCGCCGCCGCCGGCGACTACGAAAGCTTCATCACCCTGTCGGTGACCACCGCCAAACAAGAGCGGTCGGTCGGCGGCACGGTGTTCCATGACGGCAAGCCGCGCATCCTGTCGATCAAGGGCATCAAGGTCAACGCCGAATTCACACCATGGATGATCTACGTCACCAACGAGGACAAGCCGGGCTTCATCGGACGGTTCGCCAGCCTGCTCGGGGAGGCGGGCGTCAATATCGCCACCTTCGCCCTCGGGCGCGATCGGATGGGCGGCTCGGCGATCGCGCTGGTCTCGGTCGACGGCCCGGCGCCCGAAGCCGTGCTCGCCAAAGTCGGCGAAATTCCCGGCGTGAGGCAGGCAAGGGCGCTGAGGTTCTAAACCATATCCCGTTTAAGGAGACCGGCATCCGGCGTTTCGAAAATCGTCGAGGCATTCGTTGGCAGGGAAGCCGTCGATGGCGATGGCCATAGCGTCGCGGAGGCCGTCGACGGTTCGCTTGGCCATTTGGCGAAGCGTGCTCTCCCGCTTGGCGAAGACTGCTCCATGGGATTGATGCCAGCGGCCGAAAACAATGACTCGTCATGGCCGGGCTTGTCCCGGCCATCCACGCGGCGAACCTGCTTCCACTTGTCAGGAAGAGGCTGAGAATGCGCGGCTTTCCGTCTTGCGAAGCGGCGGCTTGCCGGCGTGGATGGCCGGGACAAGCCCACGGCTGTCCGGCACGGTTTGTGCTTTCATGCCGCCCTCGCCATCGCGTCGCGAGCGTTGCGAATTCGAACAGGGTCGGCTGCGGTTCGGGTTTCGGCGGCGGCGAGGTTTGCAGGAGTTCTGCGATCGAGCGTCGATGCATGAGGTTGGCGCGGATGAGCCTGG
>JBEKAL010000168.1:0-11948 GCA_050015935.1 Roseiarcus sp. | reverse complement strand
CGATCTCGACGCCTTCGCGCGCGAAGGCCGCGCTCTGGCGGTTCAGCGGCAGATGATCGCCGAACTTGCCGACCAGGATCATGGCGAGCAGGCTCGGGCCGGCGAAGCCGCGCGGGATCGGATGCGACGGCGCCGGCGGCTCGGTGATCGCCTCGCAGTCGCGGCAGGCGAACTTCTCGCGCACGCGCTCGATGATCTTCCAGCGCCGCGGCTCGCATTCGAGCGTCTTGGAGACCACTTCGCCGAGCTTGCGCAACCGCGAACTTCCGCGTTTCCCGCAGGCGCAGGGCGCGGGCTCGACGATGCGCTCGACCGGCAGATTGTCCGGCAGCTTGCGCGGGCCGCGCGGTTGACGGCGGCGTTGCGCTTTGGCGGTTTCCGGCGCCGTGATCGCGGCCCTGGCCTCTTCCTCGGCCTGGCCTCCCTCCAGCTCTCCTCGATCGCCAGTTCGAGCTGCTCGACGAGGAGCCTGCCGCGCTCCGACGACTGGCCGAAACGCTCATGGCGCTCCTTGGCCAACAGCAGTTTCAGGCGCTCGATCTCCAGGGAGCGGACTTTCGCTTCGTTCTGCGCTTCGCTCAGCGCCGCCTCCCTCTGCGCCAACAATTCGCGCTGGGCGAGGATCATCGCATGCGCGCTCGCCAGATCGCTCGGAAGCGCGCCCGGCGCGCACGCCGCGCTTCTCGTCGATCAGGCGGGCTGGCGTCTCTCGGGCCGACTGATCGTCCCGCCCAACATCACGCTGATTCCGTTGCCGCCAAATGCCCAGAGCTGAACCCGCAGGAAAACATCTGGCAGTTCATGCGCGACAATTGGCTCTCAAACCGGGTCTTCAAATCCTTCGACGATATCGTCGACCACTGCTGCGACGCATGGAACAAGCTCGTCGACCACCCCTGGAAAATCATGTCGATCGGTACGCGAGACTGGGCCTATGGGTCATGACCATCGAGTCTTGGCATTAAATAGCGAAAAGTCCCACCATCCGTTGGCCAGGCTGCGTATCTCTGCTTAGCCAGAGAGGTTAGGCCGAGGGCATGTCGACCTCGCGGCACGGGAGCAGCCCAGCATCCGAAGCGACGACCGATCCGCGAAATTTCAACATCAGCCGGCGGTCGAAATCCAGCCTGAGCGCCTCGCCATTCGACTCACCCGCCGGGTTCGCCACGGAAGCCGCCTTCAAATCAGCCCAACATATTGCTTATTATAACCGAATCTCCGCTGTCCGACCAGAAATTGACGTATCATCTGGCGGATGCGCAATCAGCCGATCGATCAGCGAGCCGCCGCTTAAATCGCGTTCTTCATAGGCGACTATAGCATCGCAGCCTGGGGCAGATCACCGATAGCGCGGTCGTTACCAAAACTCCCACGCCTCGTCTGCCCCAGACGTGTCGCTTAACTCATCAGTTAAGTCGAAGACGTGGTAGCAATCTCGGCGTGCCTGATGTGAGCGACGACATCAACTCCTCGCTTTTGCCGCGTGCGTTCCGGCGCGCCGGCCAAAAACCAGCCCGCGTAAGACCGACGTTGCTCCGACATAGATGCCATAGATCATTCCGATGGTTTCTCCAGCGGCGTAGAGACCGCGAATGACGACGCCGCTAGCACTTACGACCTGTGCATCCTTGGTCACTTTCAGACCGCCATAACTGAAAGTCGAAGAGGCAATAATCGGATAGGCGCCGAAAGGCGCGACCGATATAGAACGAGCAAAATTGGATTTTTCGGGCACGACGCCACGCGTCGCCCGATGGTCGAATTTTGAGACATCCAACGGCCCGTCCACACATCCGTGGTTAAAGTCATCGATCGTCGTCGCAAGAGCGTCCGGAGGAATTCCAAGCTTGGTCGCCAATTCGGGCACACTATTGGCTTCGATCGGCGGTTTGTCCGATCGAATGGCGATTCGCCAATTCGGAACTTCGTTGATCTTCGCATCATAGATGAAATAGCCGATGCCGCCGGGCTGACGATTAATGCCGACGCACGGTTCCTCTGCGTAGTAATCGTATTCGCTGTGGGCCTCATTAAAGAAGCGCGCGCCCCTCTTGTTGACGACTATGCCGAGCGGGAATGCGTTGATCAGCGCTTCGGAGGCGTTCGAACGCGGATCGATCGGCTGGCGATGGACGTCCGCGTAGTCTCCCGCAGGCGCCGCGCCGATGTCGAGCGCCATTCGAATGCCTTCCCCCTTATTGTACCAACCGCCTCGCGCGACTGGCCTCATATAGCGCGCCTGCGAGCCGACATATTTCGTCAGCATCTCCTGATTGCCCTCGAAGCCGCCGCAAGCCAACACCACGCTCCTTGCGTCGACGAGAACGGAATCGCCTTTGGCGTCAGTGGCTTTCAGGCCCACAACACGATTGTCGCCGTCCTGCAGTAGACCGGTCGCCGTCGTTTCATAAAGAATTGTCGCCCCCCGCTTCTCGATCACGGGACACAATGTTTCCACGAGGGCGAGGCCGCCGCCGTAGAGACCCATGTGCGCAAGTGGCGGGACGTAGGGATACATGCTCATCTGGGTTTTTACGCCATAGCTGGCCAACCACTTCAACCCGTCTGGGATACCGTCGATGAAGGTTCCGAGAAGCTCCGGATCTACGAACGGCGCCGTTTTAACCAGAGCAGGCCAGGATTCGTAGTCGCGGGCGGTCGCCTGAAGAAATTCGGGCAGGATGTGATACCCTGAATTGTCCGTGTAGCGCTTCTCGAAGTCATCCCATACCTGTCCATTCTCTTTGACTCGTAGCAACGCTTCAGTCCACCGTGTGTTTCCACCTCGGTCTTCTTGCGGAGCGCGCTCCAGCACGATGACGCGCGCTTTTTGCTCGAGCGCCGAAAGGGCCGCCGACAACCCGGCGACACCACAACCAACCACGACGACGTCGCACTGAAGTCGTTTCATCGTCTTTAACTCCTCAAGCGTTGATTCGATGTAGCGCATTGATGGGCGACAACAAGGCAGGAAAGCCGCCGGCGGCGCGAAATCCCGCCTAAAGGCGCTCGTCTGATGTCTTGTAGTAACAGCCAGAACCCGTCTCAAGTCGTGATCTGCAAGGCACCCATCGCGCTTGACGATGGCCGACGATCTCTAGCCGTCATCGTGGCGCCATCGTTAAGCGCGATGGGTGCCTTGCAGATCACGACTTGAGATGGGTTCTGGCCACCATTAATGATTTCTGTTGGTTCTGGTCATGCGGCGCGATGGCGCGTTGGCATGAAAAGGTGGCGGCGCCGGCTGAATTGCGCGGCGTATTCGCGAACTTGATGGGAGCAAAGTTATGAATTCACAATCGTTTGGCCTATCGGCAGGCATGACCCGACGTTCGCTCCTCAGCGCCGGCGCGGCGCTCGCGGTCGCGGCTGCAATGGACCGGCCGAGAGTTGCGCGCGCCGCCGAGCTCAATTTCTGCGCGGCGTTGGGCTGGACGAGTTACGATTCGGGTCGGCATATGGTGAATGGCTACAAAGACGCCGTGGCCAAGCTGGGTGGCAATTTGACGATCGCGGATGCCGGGTATGATGTGAAGAAGCAGGCCGATCAGATCGCGTCCTTCGTCGCGGCCAAAGCGGATGCGATCTTCATCACGCCCGCTGACCCCGCCGGCATTTCGCCGGCAGTGCGCGGTGCGCTTGACGCCGGGATCCCCGTCTTCCTCGCTGACAGCTATGTGCCGAATGCGACTGCGACGTCGGTCGCGATGTCTAATAATTTTGGCCTTGGCTACTATACCGCTGATTTCATTTGCAAGCGTCTGAAGGGCAAGGGCAATATCGCCGCCGTGGTGCTGCCGGCAAACGAAACCTGGGACGAGCGGACGCTGGGATTGAAGGCGGCTCTGCGTCTCTATCCCGATGTGAAGCTCGCGGCCGAATTTTCTTTTGCCAACGCGTCCGGCATGACGCCCCGCCAGGCGGTGGACAGCCTCTTGACGGGGCACCAGGACCTTGATGCGGTCTGGTGCGGTTGGGACGGCGCCGCCACGGAGGGGGCGCTGGCGATTAAAGCGGCCGGGCGGTCGAAAATGTTCATCACCGGCATCGACGGCGGTCGCCAAGCGTTCGAATACATCAAGTCGGGCTCGCCGATGGTCCTCACGATGGCCCAAAGCTTCTATGAGATGGCGTATATGAACGTCCTCTATGCCCACGAAAAGATTGCTGGGCGCGAAGCGCCGCGGTTCATAATCACAGCCACCTATCCCGTGACCCAGGACAAGCTCACCAGTTTGCCAGAGATTCCGGACAATTACGACCAGCCGGGAGAAGCCGACAAGCTCGGTTGGCAACGTGTTCTCTGAGCATCCCTGACTCGAGAGGGAAGAGCGAGTTGGTCGCCAGCGATCCGATCGTGAGGATGCGCGCCGTCGACAAGCGGTTCGGATCGCTTCTGGCTCTGGATTCGGCCAATTTCGACGTCCGGCAGGGCGAAATCCACGCCCTGCTGGGGGTCAACGGCGCTGGCAAGTCGACTCTCGTCAATATTCTTTCTGGCGTCTACGGCAAGGACGCCGGCGTGGTCGAGGTCGGCGGGCGGCCGGTTGATTTCGCCACGCCGCGCGATGCGATGGATCACGGCGTCGCGACGGTGCACCAACATCCTGAGCTGGTCCCCGACTTGTCCGGCTACGAAAATATTTTCCTAGGTCAGGAAGCCGCAAAGCGTGGGTTTTTCAAGTTGATTGATCGCGAAGGCATGCGGCGGCGATCCGAAGCGCTTCTTGCGCGCTTGCAGGTCGCGACCAATCTATCTGCCCAAGTTGGCGCCATGCCGTCAGTGGACCGAGAGATCGTCGCCATCCTGCATGCCCTACGACGCGACGACATCAAGATCCTCATTCTCGACGAGCCAACCTCGACGCTGACTGAGCGCGAAAAGAACCATTTGTTCGATCTGATGCGCTCGCTGAAGGCGGTCGGCATCGCCATCATCTTCATCACCCATCGTCTCGAAGAGGTCTTCGAGATCGCCGATCGGTTCACGGTTTTCCGCGGCGGGCGCAATGTCGCGACGCTGTCCTCGGCGGAGGCGTCGAGCGAAGGCCTGTCGATCGCCGAATTGATGCTCGACGAAAAGTCTGGGCGGCTTTTTCCCGCAAAGGCCGAGGCCGCAGGCGGCGACGTGATCCTCGAGGTCAGGAAGCTGGCGCTTGGCGCGGCCTTCGCCGACATCAGCTTCGATGCCCGCCGCGGCGAGATCGTCGGCCTTTTCGGTCTCGTCGGCTCGGGAATCGACGAACTCGCCAAAACTCTTTTCGGCATGTCGAAGCCGGACGCCGGCGAAATAAGGCTGGGCGGCAACGCCGTCCGTTTCAGCGGGCCGCACGACGCTCTTCAACGCGGCGTGTTCCTGGTCCCGGGCGATCGCCGGACCGAAGGTCTCACTCTAACGCGGGACGCAACCTTCAATACGACGCTGGCTAATCTTGGGCGCGCCTCGTGGTTCGGAGGACTTCTCAGGTTCCGGCGGAACCGGCGGGAGGTGGCGAGCCTCGCCCGGCAGACCGCGCTGAATCCGCCGCGCCTCTGGCAAGCGGCTTCCATGTTCAGCGGCGGCAATCAGCAGAAGATCGTCATCGCCAAAGGACTCTTTTGCCAGGCGCAAGTCTATATTTTCTGCGAACCGACAGCCGGCGTGGACATCGGCGCCCGGGCTAAGATTTACGGGCTTCTGCGCGAATTGAGCCGCACCGCCGCCGTCGTTGTGATGTCCTCGGACTGCGACGAGGTTCACGGCCTTTCCGACCGTGTCATGGCCCTTTATCGCGGCCGTCCGGCGCTGGCGCAGATCGTAACGGTCGCCCGAGACCGTCTTCTGGCGGCGGGAATCATGGGAGCTGTCGCGTGAGGGACGCCGGCCTTCCGCCGCTCGTGTGGCGGTTGCTCGCCTTCGTGGCGCTGCTCGCGGTTATCGCCGGCGTGTTTCAATGGCTGTCGCCGATGTATCTGACGAGCGACAATCTCCATTCCCTCTTCCGTCATATGGGAATCCAGGGAGTCACGGCGCTTGGATTGACCTTCGTGATCGTCGTGCGGCAGTTCGATATCTCTTTTCCGGGCATCGCCACGTTGTGCGGCATGACGCTCGGCTTCTTGATCGCCAACAACTTCAGCCTTTCTGCGAGCATTGTCGGCGCGGCTGGCGTCGGCGTCTTCTGCGGTTTGGTCAACGGCGTTTCGGTCGGCGTCCTGCGTCTTCCCGACGTCGTGGCGACGATCGCGACCGGCTCAATCGCCTATGGCTTGTCCTTTGTCTATAGCGACGGCGTTTCGATCTCAGACAATTTCTTCTCATCGGGTATCCTCGATCTCAACGATGAGAGAATCGCATTTCTCGACGCGCCGGTATTCATTCTGGCCGTGGTCGCGGTCGTCGTCGGCGTCGTGCTTCACATGACGCGCTTTGGTCAATCGTTCTACGCAACCGGCGAGAACCGGCGAAGCGCGGTCTTTTCTGGGGTCAGGGTTCGCGCTTATGTCATCGCCGCTTACTGTCTCTGCGGTGGCCTCGCATGCCTCGGGGTCGTGCTCCTGTGCGCCTCGGCCGGGGACGCCTCCACTTCAGCGGGTGGCCAGCTGCTCATGCCGGCCTATGCCGCGGTTTATCTCGGCGCGGCCCTGTTCGGAATGCCTTCGGTCGGCGCGACGCTGGCCGGCACCTTGCTGATGGCCGCCATGCTCAACGGGTTCACGTTGATGACCGTGCCCTACTACTACAGCGACGCGATTGTCAGCGTCGTGCTCGTCTCTGCGATCGCGGCCTTCAATCCGCGACTTGCTGCATCCCTAGGCCGGCTCATGGCGACGCCCCGGAGCCAAGCGACGCAGGCGAAATCATGAGCACGCGAAGCGACGTCGCCACAGGGACTCAATCGACAGAGTTCGACGCGCGCCGAGCTTTCGTGCGATACGGTCTCATCGTTTTGCTTGTGATCCTAGCAATCGTATTCGCCAGACTTCGGCCCAGTTTCGTCAGCGCCAGCAACATTAGCGATCAGCTTCGCTCGGCGAGCATTTCGGCGGTAATGTTTCTAGGCCTGACCTGGATCATGGCGGCCGGCGAAATCGACGCAAGTTTTATGTCGATCGCAGCGTTGTCTAACATGATCGTGGCCGGCATGGTGACGGCCGGCTACGGTTGGCCGGTCGCTGCTTTTGCTGGCCTCGTCACGGGACTTGTCGCGGGCGGCGCGAACGGCTTTCTCGTCGCCTATCTTGGCTTTCCCGGGCTCGTGACGACCATCGCTACGGGCAGCTTCGCAGCCGCCATGGCCGCGGCGATCGGACTGGGCGGTTCGCTTTCCTTGCCGACGGCTGGGTTCGTGGGCAATTTCCTGGCGCTCAAGGTTGGCGTCGTGCCCGTTGTCAGCATTGGCGTGGTTCTTCTCTATGCCGGGGCTTGGTTCGCACAGGAAAAGCTGACGTTCGGTCACTATGTCTATGCGCTTGAGCAGAATCGAAAGGCCGTGACCGAAGCCGGCATTTCTGCCGAACGATTGCTGATTCTCCTCTTTTGTCTGTCTGGCTTCTTCAGCGGAATTGCCGGCATACTTCTTGCAGCCGATCTCTCTTCGGGGCAACCCTATATCGGGTCATCGTACTTTCTCGACGGATTCACCGCCACTCTTCTCGGCGGCATGGTGATCAAATTGGGGAAACCGAACGTCATCGGCACGATCATCGGAGTCCTCTTTCTCGCCGTCCTGTTGAGCGGCGCGGCGCTTCTTGGCTGGAATGACGCCCAACGTCAGGTGATCAAGGGTTGTCTCCTTCTGTTCGGCGTCGCCGCTGTGATCTGGGCTCGGCGCTAGCGCCCCGAGTCGCTCATAGTGCGGGGTATAGGCGCTTGAGCTTAGGCGATGCTCGATAATTGAAGAATCGTTTCCGGTTGGTTTTCAACACGGGCCGCAGCCGGAGCCTGTGTTCGGAGCTGCGCCATCTATTTTCGGGCGTCGCCTTAACGCCGCGAGCGCGTTCCTCGGTAAGTCGTCGCCAGCGCGGGTCGCCCGTCCGTTCCGCGCCGTTGCCACGCAAGCCGTCGCGCACGAAATCGACGTAGGCGTAGTCTTCATCGGTCGGCCAATAGCGCTGGAAATCGTCGGATGCCCGACTGGGTCGCCGGGCTTGTCGCGCGCAAACCGTTCAAAGTCGTCCCGGTGGCCCTGGCGAACAAGACGGCCAGAATAATATGGGCGCTCCTCACGAAGGGCGGCGTCTATCGAAAGCCGGCCCCTGCGATGGCCGGCTGATCTGAACTGTTTACGGTAGTCGGCTGCCGGTCCAGCGCAAAGCTGTCGAGCGAGTGATAAACCACGAGGGACAACATTCCGGCATCGGACAGTCCGCCTGACTCAGGGCGCCCAGGAGCGCGCAAAATTGATCACAGACGCCGAGGCCGCGAAATTCATCATGGCCAGCGGGAAAGCCGCGTCACGAGGCCGAACATCTGAACGCACCGTCCTGTACTGGTTCGAAATTCGTGCGTACCCCCTTGCCGATCGGGCCGTTCCACATATGAGTCAGAGCCCCGTTCCGGCGCCGCAACACACTTCGGCCCTCTCGCCAGCCCCGCCGATGTATTTTGGCTCCGGCCAACCCACGCGTTTTTGCTTCGGCGTTGACAGTCGGTGACTACCGGAGGATGAACATGGTCGTGGTTCTCGAAGAGGTAACTCTTGATACAGCGTCCTGCTCGGTGGAGTTCCTTTCGTGTGCGTGGCTGCTCACGTTGGAACTCCGCTGGTGGACTGCCGGAAACGTCAAACTGCTACTGCCACCCCGGCAGAGCCGGGGGGTCTCCCGCTTACGCTAGACCTCCGCATCTGCAACGCGCGTCTGCGGCGCGGCGGCGAGAAACTCGTCGACATCGCCATCACGGACGGCCGGATCGTCGCCATCGGCGAAGGCGTCGGCGCGTCGGCGCGAGACAAGATCGACGCCGAGGGCGTCTGGTCACCGAATCGTTCGTCAATCCCGACCTGCATCTGTGCAAGGTGTGGACGCTGCCGATGATGAACGAGGCTGCGCTCGCCGCCTACCATGGAGCGGACATGGGCAAGGCGCTCGGCGCCATCAATCTGGCGAGCGCGATCAAGGCGAAATACGACGCCGCCTGGATCGCGCCGAACGCCCGCCGCGCCGCGGCGTTAGCGGCGCTGCACGGCGTTCTCCACATCCGCGCGTTCGCGGACGTCGACAGCAAGGCCCGCCTCGAAGGCGTCAAGGCGCTGATCGCCGTGCGCGAGGAGTTTCGCGGCGTCGTGGACATTCAGGTGGTGGCTTTCGCGCAGGACGGCGTCGTCAAAGAGCCGGGCGCCGACCGCCTGATGGAAGAGGCCATGGCGCTCGGCGCCGACGTCGTCGGGGGCATTCCATGGATCGAGTTCACTGACGACGACGCGCGGGAGCATATCGCGTTCCGCTTCGACCTCGCAGCCAAGCACGACGCCGACGTCTCGATGCTGCTCGACGACGCGGGCGACCCCAGCCTGCGGACGCTGGAGATGGTCGCGACGGAGACCCTTCGGCGTGGATGGAGCGGGCGGGCGCTCGCCCATCACTGCCGCGCCATGGCGCTCTATCCGGCGCTCTATCTGCAGCGCCTGTCGCGCGTGTTGCGCAAGGCGCAGATCTCCGTCGTCAGCGATCCCCCCACCGGCCCGCTGCACGCGCGGGTGAAGGATCTGCTCGACGAGGGAATCAACGTCTGCCTCGGCCAGGACGACATTTCCGACGCCTACTATCCGTTCGGCCGCAACAACATGCTCGAGGTCGCGTTTCTGGCGGCGCATCTCCTGTGGATGACGGGGCGCGACGACATCGAGCGGCTGTACGACATGGCGACGGTCGCCGGAGCCGAGGCGATGAACGTGCCCAATCACGCTCTCGCGGTCGGCGCCGACGCGAACCTCGTCGTGCTCGGCGAACCGGACGTCGTCGAGGCGCTGCGGTTCCACGCTGCGCCTCGCCATGTCGTCAGCCACGGCCGACGGGTCGACCTCGCGCGAATGCAGGAGCTGGCGCGCGCCGCGGGTCGGGCGGCTGGCTCCCGCGAGCCCCAAATGACCAACAGAGCGGGCGCGCCGACCGGAAATCTCTTCGAGTGACCGGCCCCCAGCGAGTGGCCCAAGTCGAATGTTAGTGTAACTGCCGCTGCGGCTGAGCTTGCCCGCGACGCTGGACCAGGCGGGGGCAAGCTCATGGCCTTGCTCGTGAGTTCCCTGAACAACACTGATCCGGCTCGCGCAAATGCGCACTACTTCACGGTTGAATCGCCTGGAATGATTTCAGCAGCGGCGAGCGTCGCCAACACACGCCGCGCCTAGCACTACTTTGGCAGATTCATTCGTAGGGTCTTTGGACGCGCTTTCGGCAATGGGGACATCGATAGGGTGGAGCGCGCGCGAAGGCGATGACGAGGGCTTTGCGAATGGCCGGCAGCGTTGGCTGAGGCGGGCCGCGGGTGACTCTTTTTTCCCCGATCGCGGCGGCGAGACGACGGTGCTGGAGGAAGGCGTAGGCGATCATGGTCATCAGCGCGTGACAGTGAAGACCTTGCCACGATCGGCCTTCGAAGTGGTCGAGGCCGAGCTCTTCCTTGAGCTGCTGGTGCGCCTGCTCGCAGACCCAGCGCGCCTTGATGGTGGCGGCGAGGGTTTTCAGTTTGGCGTCGGCCGGGAGGCTGGCCAGATAGTATTTCTGCTCGCCGGAGGCGCGCCGCTCGCCGACCAGGCAGACTTCTTCGCCCGGGATGTGTTGCATGCCTTTATCGCCGATCCGCTGCGGCGGCCCATCGGCGACGCGCACGCGGACGGCGGCGAAGCGGGCCTTCAGGAGCCCCTTTGTGCCCTTGCGCCAAGCGAGCGTGGGCCATTTCGCATTGGTCGGCACGTCTTCGGCGCCGACGGAGAGGACATTGGGCGCATGCCGCTTGCGGGGGCGACCGCGTCCGGCGACAGGAAAGACGAGTTCGACGTCGCGCGGGGTAGACCTTCTGGCGACGGGGAACGCCCACCGCCCAGACAAGACCGCGCGCGCTCAAGGCCTGGCGGAACTCGGCGCTCATGCCATAACCGGCGTCGGCAAGGACTGTTGCAAACCGAACGCCGGCGGCGCTCAGACGGTCGAGTTCGGCGAGCGCGATCTCCGACTTGGCCCGCGCCGAGCGATATTCGATGGGCGCGCCGGCGCGCTCCAGTCGAGCTTAATCGCCGGCCCAGGACTCCGGCAAGAACAGCCGCAGGCCCACCATCACTGGGACTTCGCCGCGCGCCAGCGTCAGCGACACCAAGGTCTGACAATTCGCGGTCTTGCCCAAAGCCGACGCCTATTGCGCAGCGACCCCAACCGAATGCGTTCCCTTCTTCGGCAGCGTCGTGTCATCGATGACGAGGAACGCGTGCGCCCCGCCGAGCAGCCTGTCGGCCTGATTGGCAAGCTCCCGCTCCAATGGAGCCTCGTCCCAGACCCCGGCCGACACAAAATGATGGAGCTGATCGTAATCGCCCGGCGCCAGCCGCTCAGCCATTGGTCCGACGCTCTTGCGCTCGCCCGGTCCGATCAAACCAGCCGCATAGACGGGCGCATCCGCCGCCGCGCCTTATGCCCGAGCTTGGCCAAGAACGGCGCCAGCCAATCCGAAAGCTCTGCCCTCCAATCCGCCATACCCCGCGCTCCCCAAATCGGAGCGCAAAGCCTCACCCCACCTTAGTTAATAAATCGTATATCCGCCAAAGTAGCGCTAGGTCGTAAAGTCATAAAATTCGCGGATGGGATTCCCAAAACGCGCGCGGTGTGGTTCTCATGTCCGGGATACCGGGTTATCGCAATATAAACGGATTGGGAACGTCGGTGATCGTGCACATCCAGACGGCCTTGACCTGCAGATATTCGTGGATCATGTCTCGGCCGCCTTCGCGGCCGATGCCGCTCATCTTGTAGCC